>NZ_JBIWLQ010000023.1:0-140243 GCF_044766265.1 Streptomyces sp. NPDC102283 | reverse complement strand
GTACTGCAGGGGGGACCCTGTGGGAGAGTAGGACGCCGCCGAACAATTTTTCCGGGAAAGCCCCGTGCCTTGTGGCACGGGGCTTTTCTGCGTTCCAGGATCGTCTTCGACCTCCACCCCCGTGCACCGGACGGGGGGAGCTGAGGGTAGGGTCAGGGGGCATCATTGGCACGTTCTTCACAGGAGGCCCCCGGGTGGAGGTCCAGGAGACTCGGGTCCAGACGGACCGGGTCCTCACCATCCCCAACATCCTCAGCATGGCTCGCCTTGTCGGGGTACCGCTCTTCCTGTGGCTGATTCTTCGCCCCGTGTTCGGAGGGCCCAACAGCGACAACTGGGCCCTGCTGGTACTGATGCTCAGCGGCATCAGTGACTACCTCGACGGTAAGCTCGCCCGCAAGTGGAACCAGATCAGCAGCCTCGGCCGGCTCCTGGACCCGGCGGCTGACCGCCTCTACATCCTTTCCACCCTTGTGGGCCTCACCTGGCGGGAGATCCTGCCCCTCTGGGTCACCGCGGCGCTTCTCGCCCGGGAGCTGATGCTCCTGGTGATGGTGGCCATCCTGCGACGCCACGGCTATCCGCCCCCGCAGGTGAACTTCCTCGGAAAAGCTGCAACCTTCAACCTGATGTACGCGTTCCCCTTGTTGCTGCTCAGCGACGGGAGTGGTTGGCTGGCCACACTGGCTGCCGTCTTCGGATGGGCGTTCGCAGGATGGGGTACAACGCTCTACTGGTGGGCAGGAATCCTCTATGTGGTTCAGGTCCGCCGGATCGTGAAGGCGGACGCAGTAGCCGATTGAGCTCGTTGATGCGGTGCCGCGCAGTGTGGCCGGCCCGCGGCAGATGGTGTGAATGATGCCCGACGGGCGAACTCGGCTAACCGTCGTCTCTTTTAGGAGGACGTTTCCGATATGAAGGCCGTCGTGATGGCTGGTGGCGAAGGCACACGCCTTCGCCCCATGACCTCGAGCATGCCCAAGCCGCTCCTGCCCGTGGCCAACAGGCCGATCATGGAGCACGTCCTGCGGCTGCTCAAGCGGCATGGGCTCAGTGAAACCGTGGTGACCGTCCAGTTCCTCGCCTCCCTGGTCAAGAATTATTTCGGGGACGGCGAGGAGCTCGGGATGGAGCTCACCTACGCCAACGAGGAGAAGCCACTCGGCACCGCGGGCAGCGTGAAGAACGCCGAGGAGGCGTTGAAGGACGACACGTTCCTCGTCATTTCCGGTGACGCGCTCACCGACTTCGACCTCACCGACCTCATCGCGTTCCACAAGGAAAAGGGCGGCCTCGTCACGGTCTGCCTGACCAGGGTTCCCAATCCGCTGGAATTCGGGATCACCATCGTGGACGAGAACGGTCAGGTCGAACGGTTCCTGGAGAAGCCGACCTGGGGACAGGTCTTCTCGGACACCGTGAACACGGGCATCTACGTCATGGAGCCCGAGGTCTTCGACTACGTCCAGGCCGACACCTCGGTCGACTGGTCCGGTGACGTCTTCCCTCAGCTGATGAAGGAGGGCAAGCCCATCTACGGCTACATCGCCGAGGGCTACTGGGAGGACGTGGGCACCCACGAAAGCTATGTGAAGGCCCAGGCGGACGTCCTGGAGCGCAAGGTCGACGTGGAGCTCGACGGTTTCGAGATCTCGCCAGGCGTATGGGTGGCCGAAGGCGCTGAGGTGCACCCCGACGCCGTGCTGCGCGGGCCGCTGTACATCGGCGACTACGCCAAGGTCGAAGCAGACGTCGAGATCCGCGAACACACCGTGGTGGGGTCGAACGTCGTCGTCAAGACGGGCGCCTTCCTCCACAAGGCCGTGGTGCACGACAACGTCTACATCGGACAGCACAGCAATCTCCGGGGCTGCGTGGTCGGCAAGAACACCGACATCATGCGTGCGGCCCGGATCGAGGACGGCGCCGTCATCGGCGACGAATGCCTGGTCGGCGAGGAGTCGATCATCCAGGGCAACGTCCGGGTGTACCCGTTCAAGACGATCGAGGCCGGCGCGTTCGTCAACACCTCGGTGATCTGGGAGTCCCGCGGACAGGCGCACCTCTTCGGGGCGCGCGGGGTCTCCGGCATCCTGAACGTCGAGATCACCCCCGAACTGGCCGTACGGCTGGCCGGCGCCTACGCCACGACCCTGAAGAAGGGCTCGACGGTCACGACCGCCCGTGACCACTCCCGAGGCGCCCGCGCCCTCAAGAGGGCCGTCATCTCGGCTCTCCAGGCCAGCGCCATCGACGTCCGGGACCTGGAGAACGTACCCCTGCCCGTGGCACGCCAGCAGACCGCCCGGGGCAGTGCCGGCGGCATCATGATCCGTACGTCGCCCGGGGTGCCCGACTCGGTGGACATCATGTTCATCGACGAGCGGGGCGCTGACCTCTCGCAGGCACAGCAGCGCAAGCTCGACCGCGTCTACGCACGCCAGGAGTACCGCAGGGCCTTCCCCGGCGAGATCGGGGACCTGCACTTCCCGTCCAGCGTGTTCGACTCGTACACCGGCTCCCTCCTGCGGAACGTCGACGTCGACGGCATCGCGGACTCCGGCCTCAAGGTCGTCGTCGACGCCTCCAACGGCAGCGCCGGGCTCGTCCTGCCCAGCCTGCTCGGGCGGCTCGGCGTGGACGCGCTGACGATCAACCCCGGACTCGACGAGTCTCGGCCCACCGAGTCCGCCGACACCCGGCGGGCCGGCCTCGTGCGGCTCGGGGAGATCGTGTCCTCCGCGCGGGCGGCCTTCGGGGTGCGGTTCGACCCGGTGGGCGAGCGGCTCTCCCTCGTCGACGAACTGGGCCGGATCATCGAGGACGACAGGGCCCTGCTGGTCCTCCTGGATCTCGTCGCCGCCGAGCGGCGCAGTGGTCGGGTCGCCCTGCCCGTGACGACCACACGCGTCGCCGAACAGGTGGCGGCCTACCACGGCACCCAGGTGGAGTGGACGACCACCTCGCCCGACGACCTGACCCGGGTGGGCCGTGAAGAGGACACCATCTTCGGAGGAGACGGGCGCGGAGGGTTCATCGTTCCCGAATTCAGCAGCGTCTTCGACGGGACCGCCGCCTTCGTCCGGCTGATCGGGCTCGTCGCGCGCACCCAGCTCACCCTGAGCCAGATCGACGCCCGGATTCCCCGGGCGCATGTCCTGCGCCGCGACCTGGCGACGCCCTGGGCGGTCAAGGGGCTCGTCATGCGCCGGGTCGTCGAAGCGGCCGGTAACCGCAGCGTGGACACCACGGACGGGGTCCGTGTGGTCGAGGCGGACGGACGGTGGATCATGGTCCTGCCCGACCGGGCGGAGGCCGTCACCCATCTGTGGGCGGAAGGCCCGGACGACGCCTCGGCCCAGGCACTGCTCGACGAGTGGGCCGCGGTGGTGGACAGCGCCGGAGACTGACGGCATGACGGTGCGCCGCGACGCCCCCGCCCCGGGCGTCGCGGCGCACCGGTGGGGCCATTCGGCGGCAGCCGTGATGACGTGCGACGATGTGCGGCATGTCGCAGCAGTCCCCCGATCGGAGCACCTCCTCGCCGCCCGCACGCCCCGACGCCTCCATGTCGCTGCTGAACAACGTGATGGACCACAGCCTCGACGACGGTTACGCGGAGGCGTCCGCGCGACGCAGGGCCGACGGGAGCGCCGGGCTGCCCCGTACGCTCAAGTCGAAGCTCGGCCTGGCCGCCGGACTGGTGGTGGCCGCCCTCGTGGTCACCCTCGGTGCCGCCGAGGCGCGGATCTCCGCGCCGGTCGTCGCCAAGGAGCGCGAGGAGTTGATCGATCGCATCGACGCGGAGACGGAGGCCGCGGACACGCTGGAGTCCGAGGTCGACGAGCTCCGCGCCGATGTGGGCGAACGTCAGCGCAAGGCACTTGAGCAGCACGGCGGGGACCAGGGGCAGCTGGTGGCGTTGCTGGCCGGAGCGACGCCGGTCCAGGGCCCAGGCGTGAAGCTGGTCGTCGACGACGCGAAGGACACCGACCAGGGTGGCGGAGGGCCACGTGAGTCGACCGGCTTCGCCGACACCGGGCGGATGCGCGACCGGGACATGCAGCGTGTCGTCAACGGCCTGTGGGAATCCGGGGCCGAGGCCATCGCCATCAATGGGCAAAGGCTGACGGCGCTGTCGGCCATCCGGGCCGCAGGCGACGCCATACTGGTCGACAACAGACCGCTCGTGCCGCCGTACACGGTGCTCGCGGTGGGCGACGGCAAGAAGCTCGCGACCGCCTTCCAGGACAGCGCCGACGGCCAGTACCTTCAGGCGCTCAAGGAGAGCTTCGACATCCGCACCAGCATCTCCGATCAGGCGGAGGTGCGGCTTCCGGCCGCGCCGAGCCTGATCGTCCGTACAGCAGAGCCGAAGGCCGCCGGCAGTGGTGCGGCAGACACAGGGAAGGGCACATCGTGATCGCCGTACTGGGCCTCGTCGTGGGAGTCGTGGTCGGACTGTTGGTCCGGCCCGAGGTACCGGCGGTGGTCGAGCCCTACCTGCCGATCGCGGTGGTCGCCGCGCTCGACGCCGTCTTCGGCGGTCTGCGGGCCATGCTCGACGGCATCTTCGTCGACAAGGTCTTCGTGGTCTCCTTCCTCTCCAACGTCGTGGTGGCCGCACTGATCGTCTTCCTCGGCGACAAACTGGGTGTCGGCGCTCAGCTCTCCACCGGTGTGGTGGTCGTGCTGGGCATCCGGATCTTCTCCAACGCCGCCGCGATCCGCCGGCACGTCTTCCGGGCTTGAGGCCGATGAACAACGACGAGAATCCTCGCAGCGAACAGCCCGAGGGCGGCGCGTCCGCCAGCCCGAAGGCCCCCGCGCCGCCGCCCGCCGCAGAGGTGTCCGGCCGTCAGAGGCTCAAGGCGGGCCTGTGGCCGCCGCGGCTCAGCCGGGCCCAACTGATCGTCGCCGTGCTGCTGTTCGGGCTCGGCCTGGGGCTCGCCATCCAGGTGCGGTCCACCAGCGACGACAGTGCGCTGCGCGGCGCCCGGCAGGAGGACCTGGTCCGCATCCTCGACGAGGTCGACGACCGGACCCAGCGTCTGGAGGACGAGAAGCAGCGTCTGGACGATCAGCGCACCGAGCTGGAGAACAGCTCCGACCAGGCCGAGGAGGCGCGGAAGCAGACGCTGGAGAAGGAACGCCAGCTCGGCATCCTCGCGGGTACCGTGGCGGCGCAGGGCCCCGGTATCACGCTGACGATCACCGACCCGTCGAGGGCGGTCGCGCCCGACATGCTGCTCGACGCCATCCAGGAACTGCGGGCGGCGGGGGCCGAGGCGATCCAGGTCAACGGGGTGCGGGTGGTGGCCAACACCTACTTCTCCGGGGACGCCGGTGACGTCCAGGTGGACGGGAAGAAGATCGAGGCACCGTACGAGTTCACGGTGATCGGCAAACCGCAGGATCTGGAGCCCGCCCTCAACATTCCCGGCGGTGTGGTCCAGACGTTGGAGAAGGAGCAGGCCACGGTGCTCGTGGAGCGGTCCGACGACATCGTCGTCGACGCCTTGCGACCGGCGCAGCGGCCTGACTACGCTCGGTCGTCATCCCCGTGAGCCGGGGATACGTGAGGGCCGGTGGAGCGGGTCGGACGGTTGCGGGGGGTCGGCGCACCGGATTGGTGGTGCGTGGTGGAAACTGTCGGGTGGATACGGACGTTGTGAAGATGTCCGGGTCGGCAGGTGTGTTCAATCAGGGTTCGTCCTGCCCCACGGGCGGGTCTATGTCGGTCAAGGGGAATCGCCCGTGAAGTTGTTTGCGAAGTTGTTCGGGAAGAGTGCACGCGAGGACAGCAACAGTGCTGCCCGCCACCGCGCGCCGCGCCACGGTCAGGGCGAGGAGCAGGAGGCGGAGCGTCCGCTCTTCCGTGACGAGGTGTCCGGCGCCCCGGGTGGTGACGGCGTGTCGTCTGTTGACCCTGCCGGTGCCGGACGCATAGGTTTCGGCGCACCATCAGCCTCGAGTGCGGGTGGAGGGTTCACCCCGGAGGGCTCGTCGATGCCGGTCTGCACGAGGTGCGGTCACCGCAACACGGAGGCCAGCAGGTTCTGTTCCAACTGCGGCGCGCCGCTGCGGGGCGGAATTCCCGAGCGTGCCTCGGAGACGACGTCCACCATCTCCATCTCCGGCCTCGAGGCGTACGAGGCGGAGGCGACGGGCCAGACCGCTCTGCCCTCGCTCTCCCCGGAGGCCCAGGCGGCGGTCGACGCGCTGCCCGGCGGATCGGCGTTGCTGGTCGTGAGGAGGGGCCCGAACTCCGGGAGCCGCTTCCTGCTCGACAGCGACCTGACCACGGCCGGCCGTCACCCGCAGAGCGACATCTTTCTCGATGACGTGACCGTGTCGCGGCGTCATGTGGAGTTCCGCAGGAGCCCGGACGGTAGCTTCACCGTGGGTGATGTCGGCAGCCTCAACGGCACCTACGTCAACCGTGAGCGCATCGATTCGGTCCAGCTGTCCAACGGCGACGAAGTCCAGATCGGAAAGTACCGCCTGGTCTTCTATGCGAGCCCGCGGGGCGTGTGACCAGCCCCCGGACTCCGTCCGGGGGGACCCCGAGGAAGGCCCATGCTGCGAACACCGACAGGCGGTGCCGGACACGGCACCGCCACCGCGGAATCCCGCCCGATGAGCATCGGTACGGTGCTCATCCAGCTGCGGGACGAGTTTCCCGAAGTCACCATCTCCAAGATCCGGTTCCTGGAGGCCGAGGGGCTCGTCGAGCCGCAGCGCACTCCTTCCGGATACCGCAAGTTCGCTCCGCATGATGTGGAGCGCCTGGCCCAGGTGCTCCGCATGCAGCGGGACCACTACCTGCCGCTGAAGGTCATCCGGGAGCACCTGGACGCCCTGGCCCGGGGGGAGCAGCCCACTCTGCCCTCGCCCGGTGAGCGGCGGGACCTGGCCGACGGGGTGTGGGAGACCGGCCCCGGGACGGCGACCGCCGCCAGGATCGGGCGGGCCGAGCTGCTCGCGGCGGCCGAGGTCGGCGAGGACCGGCTGGCCGAGTGGGAGTCCTACGGACTCATCGTCCCCGCACCCGAGGGCGGCTACGACGCCGAGATGGTGACGGTCGCCAAGCTGGTGGCGGACCTGGGGCGTTTCGGCCTGGAACCACGTCATCTTCGGGCCATGCGGGCCTCCGCAGACCGGGAGGCGGGGCTGGTGGAGCAGTTGGTCGCGCCCTTGCGCCGACACCGTAATCCGCAGACCAGAGCCCATGCGGAGGCCACCGCCAACGAGCTCGCCGAGCTGTCCGTACGGCTGCACGCGGCACTCGTGCAGAGCGCTCTGCGCAGCCGTCTGCACTGACCTCGGCGGAGCCCGACTACCCAAACATGGCGAGCACGTCCTAGGGTTGCTGTGTGAACGAGCTCGACGTTGTCGGTGTCCGGGTGGAAATGCCCTCCAACCAACCGATCGTTCTCCTGCGTGAAGTGGGAGGCGACCGGTACCTCCCCATTTGGATCGGTCCGGGGGAGGCGACCGCGATTGCCTTCGCCCAGCAGGGCATGGCTCCCGCCAGGCCGCTGACCCATGACCTGTTCAAGGATGTGCTCGAGGCCGTGGGCCAGGAGCTCACCGAGGTCCGCATCACGGACCTCCGCGAAGGGGTCTTCTACGCGGAGCTCGTCTTCGCCAGCGGAGTCGAGGTGAGCGCCCGGCCCTCCGACGCCATAGCGCTCGCCCTGCGGACCGGCACGCCGATCTACGGCAGTGACGGCGTGCTGGACGATGCGGGCATCGCGATCCCCGACGAGCAGGAGGACGAGGTGGAGAAGTTCCGCGAATTCCTCGACCAGATCTCTCCGGAGGACTTCGGTACGAACAGTCAGTGACCGTCCCGCAGGGGTGCCGTCAGCGCATCCGACAAGCCTTTCCCGGAAACGAGACACGGGAAACCACCCTCAGGGTGATTATCACTCGGCGTGCCGAGTGTGGCGATCGTTGACGCACCCCGAGTGACTGCCTACCTTCGAGTGGGCAGGTCAAGGACGGAGGTCGGCGTGAGAAGCAGCGGCGACGGTACGGCGGCGGGTGGGCCGTATCCGCAGCACGGCAGTGGAGCCGACCACGCCATCAGGCAGCCGGTTCCACCGGCGGCGGTGGCAGCGGGCGGCGTGGCATCGGTGAGTGATGCCGACGACATCGGTTATCGCGGACCGACGGCGTGCGCGGCGGCGGGGATCACCTACCGCCAGTTGGACTACTGGGCCCGTACGGGACTGGTCGAGCCCAGTGTGCGCCCGGCCTACGGGTCGGGGACCCAGCGTCTCTACAGTTTCCGGGACGTGGTTCTCCTCAAGATCGTCAAGCGGTTCCTGGACACCGGGGTCGCCCTGCAGAACATCCGCACCACGGTCCAGCATCTGCGGGCCCGCGGTTTCCAGGATCTTGAGCGCATGACGCTGATGAGCGACGGGGCCACGGTCTACGAGTGCTCCTCGCCCGACGAGGTCGTCAGCCTGCTCCAGGGCGGGCAGGGAATCTTCGGGATCGCCGTGGGCGTCGTCTGGCGGGACGTGGAGGCGGCGCTCTCGCAGCTGCACGGCGAGCGGGTCGACACCGGCGAGACGCTCGTCGGTCACAACCCCGCCGACGAGCTGGCGCGGCGCCGGAACCGCGCGGTCTGATCGCCCCCGAGGGACGTCACGGCGGGCGGCACGCACACGACGACGGGACGGTCCGGCACCTCACGGGGCGCCGGACCGTCCCGTTGTCAGTGCCGTAGGGCAGCATCGACGGTGTGAGACCCGCGCCCACCATCCTTCACCTGGACATGGACGCCTTCTACGCGTCGGCGGAGCAGGCGGCCAAGCCGAGCCTGCGCGGCAAGGCGGTCGTGGTGGGCGGCCTCGGACCCCGCGGCGTGGTCGCCACGGCCTCGTACGAGGCCCGGCGCCTGGGCGTGCACTCGGCGATGCCCACCGCGCAGGCCCGGCGGCTCGCACCGAACGCCGCCTACCTGGTGCCGCGCTTCGCGCTGTACCGAACGGTGAGCGACCAGGTGATGGAGCTCCTGGGGCGGCTGTCGCCCCTGGTGGAGCCGCTCAGCCTGGACGAGGCCTTCGTGGACCTGGAGGCCGGCGGGACGGCCGACGACGCGGCGTCGGCCCGTGCGACGGGTGAGGGGCTGCGGACGGCGATCCGCGCGGTGACCGGCCTCAGCGGATCCGTCGGGCTGGCCGGTTCCAAGATGCTCGCCAAGATCGCGTCCGAGGAGGCCAAGCCCGACGGGCTGCTGCTCATCGAGCCGGGCACCGAGCGTGAGCTGCTGGCTCCCATGTCCGTGCGCACCCTGCCGGGGGTCGGACCGGCCACCGGCGACCACCTCAGACGCGCCGGGATGACCACCGTCCACGACCTGGCCGAGGCGGGCGAGGCGGAGCTCGTACGGCTGGTCGGCAAGGCCCACGGCCACGGGCTCTACCGGATGGCGCTGGGGCTCGACGACCGGCCGGTGGTCGCCGAGCGGGACGCCAAGTCCGTATCGGTGGAGGACACCTTCGACGTGGACCTGCACGACCGGGTGCGGGTGCGGGCCGAGGTGGAGCGGCTGGCGGTCCGGTGCGTGGAGCGGCTGCGCGCCGCCGACCGGTCGGGGCGCACGGTGGTCCTGAAGGTGCGCCGCTACGACTTCTCCACGCTGACCCGTTCCGAGACGCTCAGAGGCCCCACGGACGACCCCACAGTGGTCCGTGAGGCAGCTGGGCGGCTGCTGGAGTCCGTCGACACCACAGGGGGCGTACGGCTGCTGGGAGTCGGCGTGACGGGGCTGGCCGACTACACCCAGGAGGACCTGTTCGCCCAGGCCGCCGACGCCCGGGAGCTCGCTCAGCGGACCCAGGAGGAGCACCGGGCGCCGGTGGAGGGCGACGGGGAGGAGGTGGCGGCCGAGCCCGAGCCCGACGGCGCGGAGCTGCTCGCCGCGCGGCGCTGGCCCGCCGGGCACGACGTGCGCCACGAGGAGCACGGGCACGGCTGGGTGCAGGGGAGCGGAGTGGGCCGGGTCACCGTCCGGTTCGAGGAACCGTGGAGCGCACCCGGCCGGGTGCTGACGTTCCGCGTCGACGATCCGCAGCTGCGGCCCGCCGACCCGCTGCCGCTCGTCCGTGACGCGGCCGACTACTCCTCCTGGCCCGCCAGCCTGCCGAAGTCCCGGTCGGGCGCCGACGCCTCCGGGGGCGGGGAGTCCAGCCCGTAATGGCGATAGAGCTGCAGTTCCTGCTCGGGCGAGAGGTGCCTGCCGACGCCGAAGTCCGGCGCACCTTTGATCAACGCGCGGTCGAAGGGAACGCGCAGCGCGTCCTCGACGAATTCGCTGGGCTCCAGGGGGACGAAGGCGTCCCTGCTGAACAGGCCGGTGCGGACGGCCGCCCACTCGGGCACGCCCGTCGCGTCGTCGAGATAGACCTCATCCACCGTTCCGATCTTGGCGCCCTTGCGATCGAATGCCTTGCGGCCGATCAGGCGGCGCGGATCGATATCGGTCTGCACGGTGCCTCCCACTGGTCGCAACTGCTCAGGGTGGACGCTGTCGCTCCACCAGCACCACACAAGTGCAGATCCGTGGCGTCGGCCACTCGAGGAATCCGGCACGGTGGCCGCTGGTAGGCTGACAGTGGCTGCTGACCCCGTGCGGGAGAGTCCTCCGGTGCAGAATCCGGAGGCGCCGAAGGAGCAACTCCTCCCCGGAATCTCTCAGGCCCCCGTACCGCACGGACGAGGTCACTCTGGAAAGCAGGGCGATTCCGTGCGGGCGCAGGCCCAGGCGGACTCGACCCTCACCGACGGTGAAAGTCGGCACGCCTCAGGGCGGGCCGGTGAAGCTCTCAGGTTGAGATGACAGAGGGGGAGGCCGTTCGGGCACCCGCGCCGTGGTGCCCCTCGCAGGTCGTGACAGACCAGGAGGCCTCCACCATGACCCCCCGTCGCACTCCGCTCTCCCAGCTGGAGCAGGGCATTCCGTTCGAGCAGCGCCACATAGGGCCCGACGCCGGAGCCCAGGCGAAGATGCTCGCCCAGGTCGGCTACGGCTCCCTCGACGAGCTCACCGCCGCCGCGGTGCCCGACGTGATCAAGAGCGCGGAGGCCCTGAACCTTCCCTCGGCGCGCACCGAGGCGGAGGTCCTGGCCGAGCTGCGGTCGCTGGCCGACCGCAACGAGGTGCTGGCCCCGATGATCGGCCTCGGCTACTACGGCACCTTCACGCCGCCCGTCATCCTGCGCAACGTCATGGAGAACCCCGCCTGGTACACGGCCTACACGCCGTACCAGCCGGAGATCTCCCAGGGCCGGCTGGAGGCCCTCCTCAACTTCCAGACGATGGTCGCCGAGCTGACCGGGCTGCCCACCTCCGGCGCCTCGCTGCTCGACGAGGGCACCGCGGCCGCCGAGGCGATGGCCCTCGCCCGGCGCGTCGGCAAGGTCAAGAAGGGCGTCTTCCTGGTCGACGCCGACACCCTGCCGCAGACCGTCGCGGTGATCGAGACCCGCGCCGAGCCCACCGGCGTCGAGGTCGTCGTCGCCGACCTGAGCGACGGCATCCCCGCCGAGATCGCCGAGCGCGGCGTCTTCGGCGTGCTGCTCCAGTACCCGGGCGCCTCCGGAGCCGTGCGTGCCATCGAGCCCGTGATCGAGCAGGCCCACGAGCTCGGCGCGATCGTCACCGTCGCCGCCGACCTGCTGGCCCTCACGCTGCTCACCTCGCCGGGCGCGCTCGGCGCGGACATCGCGGTCGGCACGACCCAGCGCTTCGGCGTCCCGATGGGCTTCGGCGGCCCGCACGCAGGCTTCATGGCGGTCCGCGACAAGTTCGCCCGCTCCCTGCCCGGCCGCCTCGTCGGCGTCTCCGTCGACGCCGACGGCAACAAGGCCTACCGCCTGGCCCTCCAGACCCGCGAGCAGCACATCCGCCGCGAGAAGGCCACCAGCAACATCTGTACCGCGCAGGTCCTGCTCGCCGTCATGGCCGGGATGTACGCGGTCTACCACGGCCCCGACGGGCTGCGGACGATCGCCCGGCGCACCCACCGCTTCGCCGCGATCCTGGCCGACGGCCTGCGGAGCGCCGGCGTCGACGTCGTGCACGGCGCGTTCTTCGACACCCTGACCGTGCGCGTGCCCGGCAAGGCCGCCGGCATCGTCGCGGACGCCCGGGAGCGCGGGGTCAACCTCCGCCTCGTCGACGCCGACCAGATCTCCATCGCCTGCGACGAGACCACCACCCGCGCGCAGCTCTCCGCCGTCTGGGCCGCCTTCGGCGCCGAGGGCGACATCGAGGCGCTGGACGCGACGGTCGCCGACACGCTGCCCGAGGGGCTGCTGCGCTCCGACGACATCCTGACCCACCCGGTCTTCCACCAGCACCGCTCCGAGACCGCGATGCTGCGCTACCTGCGCAAGCTCGCCGACCGTGACTACGCGCTGGACCGCGGCATGATCCCGCTCGGCTCCTGCACCATGAAGCTGAACGCGACCGCCGAGATGGAGTCGATCACCTGGCCCGAGTTCGGCGCCCTGCACCCCTTCGCCCCTGCCGAGCAGGCGCAGGGCTTCCTCACCCTCATCCGTGAGCTGGAGGAGCGCCTCGCCGAGGTCACCGGCTACGACGCGGTGTCCCTCCAGCCCAACGCCGGTTCCCAGGGCGAGTTCGCGGGTCTGCTCGCCGTCCGCGCGTACCACCGGGCCAACGGCGACGACCAGCGCACCGTCTGCCTCATCCCGTCCTCCGCGCACGGCACCAACGCCGCCAGCGCCGTCATGGCGGGCATGAAGGTCGTCGTGGTGAAGACCGCCGACGACGGGGAGGTCGACATCGCGGACCTGCGCGCCAAGATCCAGCTGCACCGCGACGAGCTGGCCGTGCTCATGATCACCTACCCGTCCACGCACGGAGTGTTCGAGGAGCACGTCGCCGACATCTGCGGCGAGGTGCACGACGCGGGCGGCCAGGTCTACGTCGACGGGGCCAACCTCAACGCGCTGGTCGGGCTCGCCAAGCCCGGCAAGTTCGGCGGCGACGTCTCGCACCTGAACCTGCACAAGACCTTCTGCATCCCGCACGGCGGCGGCGGCCCCGGCGTCGGCCCGGTCGGCGTCCGCGCACACCTCGCCCCGTACCTGCCCAACCACCCCCTCCAGCCCGCCGCGGGCCCGGAGACCGGTGTGGGCCCGATCTCGGCCGCCCCGTGGGGCTCGGCGGGCATTCTGCCGATCTCGTGGGCGTACGTCCGTCTGATGGGCGGCGAGGGCCTCAAGCGAGCCACTCAGGTCGCCGTGCTGGCCGCGAACTACATCGCCAAGCGCCTGGAGCCGCACTTCCCGATCCTCTACAACGGCCCGGCCGGTCTGGTCGCGCACGAGTGCATCGTGGACCTGCGCCCGATCTCCAAGGCGACCGGCGTCTCCATCGACGACGTGGCCAAGCGCCTGATCGACTACGGCTTCCACTCGCCGACCATGTCCTTCCCGGTGGCCGGCACGCTGATGATCGAGCCGACGGAGAGCGAGAACCTCGCGGAGCTCGACCGGTTCTGCGACACCATGATCGCGATCCGCGCCGAGATCGAGAAGGTCGCCTCGGGGGAGTGGAGCGAGGACGACAACCCGCTGCGCAACGCCCCGCACACGGCGGCCGCGCTCGGCGGCGACTGGGACCACGGCTACAGCCGCGAGGAGGCCGTCTTCCCGGCCGGAGTGTCCGCCGCGGACAAGTACTGGCCGCCGGTGCGCCGCATCGACGGGGCCTTCGGCGACCGGAACCTGGTCTGCTCCTGCCCCCCGCTGGACGCGTACGACGACTGAGACGGACCGCGGTGGGGCGTGCGCCGTGAGCGGTGCACGCCGGACATGCGTCGGGGCCGGTGCGGAG
Organism: Streptomyces sp. NPDC102283; assembly: GCF_044766265.1. Classification (NCBI taxonomy): domain Bacteria; kingdom Bacillati; phylum Actinomycetota; class Actinomycetes; order Kitasatosporales; family Streptomycetaceae; genus Streptomyces; species Streptomyces sp. NPDC102283. Next base: position 126,358 of record NZ_JBIWLQ010000023.1, on the reverse strand, counting down.
ATCTCTCCGGGCCGGCCCCTGTTCGTGGATCCGTTCTCAGGCGGCCTTCACCACGCCGGCCGCCAGTGGCCGGTGCGGGGCGATGATCTGCCCGTCGGGCAGCAGTTCGCCGGTGTCCTCGAAGAGCAGGACGCCGTTGCACAAGAGGCTCCAACCCTGCTCGGGGTGGTGGGCCGTCAGACGGGCGGCCTCCCGGTCGGGTGAATCGGCGGTGGGGCAGGGTGGCTGGTGCTGGCACATGGATGGGTTCTTTCGCTGCGTCGAGTCGAGTGTCCTGCGGCTGGATGAGGTGTTCATGGCCGCCCCCCGTATCAGTCGGTCCGGTCCCAGTGTTGCCCTACGGGGAGGATTCCGCAGGGATTTCGCTGCAGCACCCGTACTCCTCCCATGACGCATCACCCGCGCGGACGGTTCACCGCAATTGCACTGTCCCTTTGGGTGGTTCGGGGTGGCCGGATGGAGCTAGTCCGAGTGGGCAGCAGACCGCCCCCGCGGTGACCCTTTCCCCCGCCCGGAGTTCGGGCGGGGACAGGATCGCCACGGGGGCGGTCTACCGGGACGGCGCGCCGGTCAGGCGGAGCTGAGGAGCGGGCCGGGGGTCACGCGCAGCGAGATGACGGGCAGTAGATCGGCGACCCGGTGCGGGCGGTGGGCGGCGATGCCCGGCGGGGCCGGCGCCAGGGGCACCAGGACGTCCGTCGGCGCGAGCACCCCGCCGGCGGGGTCGGCCTCGGTGTCGCCGTGCAGCCAGAGGGTGAGCATGTACAACTCCGGGATGGACAGCAGCCGGGCCTGGCAGGCGGTGGCCGACGCCTCCGCCTGCCGGACCGCCAGCTCGGTCGAGGCGAGGTAGGGCCCCTCGAAGAAGTGCGAGAACGTCCAGCCGTCGGGGGTGAGCACGGTGTCCGCCGCGGCGACCGCGCGGCCCTCGCTCCTGATCAGGAAACGCCAGGCCGCGAGGCGTGTCAGAGGTGCTGTCATGGCGGGCGCGATCCGGTCCAGCACATGTACGGGAAGCGGTAGTTCGGGGCTCAGCGGTCCCTGGACGGACCGGAGAGCGGACGTGCGGGCCTCGCGGACGGCGGTGGGAGAACCGAGGGCCGCGAGAACACTGCGCAGGGCGGGCGCGGGAGCCGGGGGAACATGCAGCGGCATAGTGGGTCGCCTCTCACTTCGGAGACACGGTGACGCTTGGGCGGGTGCAGACGGCGCTGTCGGCATGTGGGCCTGAGACGGCCGGTGACGGGCGAGTCGTATCAACTCTCTGCCTCGTTGAGCGGAGTTTATATGACGCGTGTTCACACAGTGTTTCCACTAGCGGCCGGAGATATGTCGCGCAAGACGTCATCCGGCCTTCGAATCGCGGTATTCCTGGTGATTTGATCTGCCGTTGACGGCCCCGACCTGGCACCCTTCCGGTGGAGCGGTCGGCCGAAACTCGTCGGTGTTTCCACCGTGCATACTCCGGTCGAATATGTGGAGATCCGCATGCCACCGGAATGTGCCCCAGGTCTCCTTCAACCAGACTATCGGGTATCGGAGCCCCGTGGGGGCGTTACGGATCACTCCCGCTGGGCATTATCGATCGTGATGCGAGCGGCCTGGGCCGCGGGCCGCCCACTGGAGGAAGGACCCCTCGATGGGGGAGAAGGTCGTGGCGGAAGCCGTTGACCTGTCCGATCGACAGGCGTACCGCACCAAGCTCAACCAGTGCCTGGAGGGGCTGGGCAGACTCCTGGCGGAGCGGAGGTTCGACCGTCCGCGGAATCTGATGGGGCTGGAGATAGAGCTGAATCTCGCGGGTCCCGACGGGATGCCCCGGATGATGAATCAGCAAGTGCTCCAGCGCATCGCGAGCCGGGATTTCCAGACCGAACTGGGGATGTTCAATCTCGAAGTGAATATCGTCCCGCACCGCCTCGGCGGCCGGGTATTCGATCAGCTCGCGGAGGAGTTGCGGACCGGCCTCGCCTATGCACACCGCAAGGCGGGGGAGGTGGACGCGGGGATCGTGATGATCGGAATCCTGCCCACGCTGGGGGAGCACGACGTGGTGTCCGCGAATCTCTCGGACGTGGACCGCTACACCCTGCTCAACGATCAAATGGCGGCCGCCCGGGGGGAGGATTTCCTCCTGGATATCGAAGGCGTCGAGCGATTGGTCTGTACCTCGCCCTCCATCGCCCCGGAATCGGCCTGCACCTCGGTGCAGCTGCACCTCCAGGTGACGCCGGCCCGGTTCGCCGACGTGTGGAACGCCGCCCAGGCGATCACCGGCGTCCAGATCGCACTGGGCGCCAACGCCCCCTTCCTCTTCGGCAAGGAGCTGTGGCGGGAGTCCCGGCCGCCCCTCTTCCAGCAGGCCACCGACGTACGGCCGCCGGAGCTGGCGAACCAGGGCGTGCGCCCCAGGACCTGGTTCGGGGAGCGCTGGATCGGCTCCGCCCACGAACTCTTCGAGGAGAACCTGCGCTACTTCCCGCCCCTGCTGCCGATCTGCGACGACGAGGATCCCCTGAAGGTGCTGGACGAGGGCGGGGTGCCCGAGCTGGCCGAGCTGGTGCTGCACAACGGCACCGTCTACCGCTGGAACCGTCCGGTGTACGGGATCGCCGACGGTGTTCCCCATCTGCGGGTGGAGAACCGCGTGCTGCCCGCCGGGCCGACGGTCACCGATGTGATCGCCAACGCCGCCTTCTACTACGGGCTCGTACGGGCGCTCGCCGAGGAGTCGCGGCCGGTGTGGAGCAGGCTGCCGTTCGAGGTCGCCGAGGAGAATTTCACCGAGGCCTGCCGGCACGGCATCGAGGCCGAGCTGCTCTGGCCGCGGTCGGGCCGCACCGGCGGGCTTGCCAGGATCCCCGCCGTACAGCTGGTGCTGGAGGAACTGCTGCCGCTGGCCGCCGCGGGGCTGGACGCCTGGCACATCGAACCCGCCGACCGGGACCGCTATCTAGGGGTGATCGAGGAGCGCTGCAAACGGCGCGTCAACGGGGCGTCCTGGCAGGTGGCCACGTACCGCCGGGCCCTGGGCGCCGGACTGGGGCGGGACGCGGCGCTCGCGGCCACCACGCGCCGCTACGCCGAGCTGATGCATGCCGGGGAGCCGGTCCATACCTGGCCGGTGGGCTTCCCGGCGCCCTGAGGCAGCCGTGCAGCCGGGAGTCGGCGACGGGCCCGGCTCCGGCTCCCGGCCCGGTCACTCCTGCGCGGCGATTCCGTTCTGTCCCGCCGCCATGATGGCCTGGAGGATCACCGCCTGGATCTCGGCCGGGTCGCTCACCTCGTAGCCGTCGCCGCCGGTGAGCCGCGCGATCTCGGCGACCTCGTCGCGGTCCGCGTCCGGACCCACCGCGATCGCGATGACCGGGACAGGGCGCTCCGGGTCGCGCAGCGCCTCGAGCTCCGCGATGAGCCCGCTCCGCGAGATGCTCCGCTCCTCCTGGTTCGAGCCGTCGGTGAGGAGGAGTAGGTCTTCTCGGGCCAGCCGAGCTTCCGGGACGCCGACGACACCATGGCCAGCGCCACGGGGGAGGAGGCCACCGAGTCGGACGGTGAGACGGGGATGCCCTCGCCCAGTCCCTTGGCCCGCTCCAGCCACAGTTCGGAGTCGGGCAGCCAGACCTGGAAGTCGGGCTCCTCGTCACCCGCCGCGAGGGATTGGGCGACCTTGTGCGAATCGCGGGCCAGCACCTCCACGGCGAGGCAGCGGCCGTCGGTTCTCATCTCGTCCGCCGGGGCCCGTTCTGCTATGGAGCGAACGGCGGGGGCGATGTCCGGGGAGGCCACCACGGACAGACGCACGGCCGGGTCCTCGCAGGGCCGGGAGAACGACAGCAGACCGACCTTGGCCGCCACGGCCGTTCCCGTCGCCACGGTGAGGACGAGGAGGGTGGCGATGGCGACCGTACGGCGACGGCGCCGGGGGCTCGGGAGGGCCGCGTCCTTCCGCCGCGTGGCTGTCGGGCAAGCTATGACGTCCCATGTCGGTGGTGCCCCTCGTCGAGGACGGAACCCCGGCCTGTCGCGCATGATCTTCGTACCTATATTCGAGACCCTAGTGCGGCGGTCGGTGGGATGAGACGTGATTGCAGAACAAAAGGCAGGTGTACAGGTGGAGGCCGGGCGCGTGGCTGATTCTTTTCCCCAAGAGGCCGTTTCACGAAGGATTCCGCGGTCCGAGGTGGTGCTAGTCCTGGCGCTCTCGCTGGGCGCCAGTGGGGTGTCCGCCCTCATCAGTTTTGTCGGATCGCTGACGAAACCTGGAGGTTTGAAGGATCAGGCGGCGACGCTCAACGGCTCGTACGCGCCGGGCCGCCCATGGCTTGATCTGTCATGGCAAATGTTCGGAATCGCAACGGCTCTGGTGCCGGTCGCGCTGGTCGCACACCTGCTGATCCGTGAAGGAGCGGGGCTGCGGGCCATCGGGTTCGACCGCACGAAGCCCTGGTTCGACCTCGGCCGGGGAACCCTGGTCGCGGCCGGCATCGGCAGCGCCGGCCTCGCCTTCTACCTGGTGGCCCGCGCCACCGGATTCAACCTGACGGTCGTTCCCGAGTCCCTGCCCGAGGTCTGGTGGAAATTCCCCGTACTGATCCTCTCGGCGATCCAGAACTCCGTGGTGGAGGAGGTCATCGTCGTCGGGTATCTGCTCCGCAGACTCGGGCAGTTGGGCTGGACGCCGATGGCCGCGCTGGTGGCGAGCTCCGTGCTGCGCGGGTCGTACCACCTTTATCAGGGCATCGGCGGCTTCATCGGAAACGTGGTGATGGGTGTCGTCTTCGTGCTGCTCTACCGACGCTGGGGCCGGGTGGGCCCGCTGGTCGTCGCGCACGCACTCCTGGACATCGGGGCCTTCGTCGGATACGCCCTGCTCGCGGGCAGGGTCGACTGGCTGCCGACACCCTGAGCGCGGTGCTGTCGGGGCGGGGGAGGGGTGCGCCGGAGGTTCGGCGCACCCCGACGGGCCGTCAGAGCGTGGTCAGCAGTTCGCCGTCGATCACCGTGACCGCCGTGCCGGTCAGCAGGGTGCGCTCGCCGCGCAGCCCGGTGCGGACCCGTCCCGAGCGGGCGGACGCCTGGAGGCCGGTGAGGTCGTCGCGGCCGAGGCGGGCCGACCAGAAGGGGGCCAGTGCGGTGTGGGCGCTGCCGGTGACCGGATCCTCGTCGACGCCGACGCCCGGGAAGAAGCCGCGCGAGACGTAGTCGTAGCCCCGGGCGGGGTCCTCGGCGGCGGCGGTGGCGATGACACCGCGCCGGGAGTGGGCCGCCAGCGCGGCGAAGTCCGGGGCGAGCGCCCTTACGGCCGCCTCGTCCCGGAGCTCGACGAGCAGGTCACCGATGTGCTCACCGGTGGCGTGCACCGAGACGGGGTCCGCCCCGAGGGCGTCGGCGAGGCCGTACGGCACTGGCTCCTCGGTCAGCGGGGAGGTCGGGAAATCGAGGGTGAGAGTGCCGTCCGGGTGAGCGATGGAGCTCAGGATCCCGCAGCGCGCGGTGAAGCGCACCGGGCCCGTGGCCAGGCCCGTGGTGTGCAGGACGTGGGCGGTGGCGAGCGTCGCGTGCCCGCACATGTCCACCTCGGTGGCCGGGGTGAACCAGCGCAGCGCCCAGTCGGCCGTGCCGCCCGGCGGCAGCGGATGGGCGAAGGCCGTCTCGGAGAGGTTCACCTCGGCGGCGATCTCCTGAAGCCGTTCGGCGGCCGGGAACGTACCGCCGTCCAGCAGGAGCACGCCGGCGGGGTTACCGGAGAAGGGGCGGTCGGTGAACGCGTCGACGATGCGAATCCTCATGGGGCGACCGTAGAGCGCCGGAGCGGAGGCGGGCCAAGGCCAATTCCGCGTGTCTGGCCCCTGGCCGTCCGTCGTCACCGGCACTCCCGCGGCCCCGGAAGCACCCGTCCCAGCCGTGCGAGCGGGGACACCGCCATCAGGACCGGCGACAGCATCATGCCCGAGGCCGTCACCAGAAGGCCGCCGCGCAGACCCCACTCCTGCGCGAGGAGGCCGCCGAGCAGCGAGCCGAGCGGAGTGAACCCCATGCCGACGAAGGTGATCGTCGCGGCCACGCGCCCCTGCAGCCCGTCCGGTGTGACGGCCTGCCGCACCGACATGACCGTGACGTTCACCAGCTGGCTGAACGTCCCGAACACGAAGTTGACGGCGAGGACGGCGATGACCGTCGTGGTCGAGGAGCCGTGCAGGGCCGGTACGCACAGCAGCGCCCCGTTGCCGACCACCGCCGCGGACACGAGCACCACGCCGTGGCCGAACCGGCCCGGCAGCCGTGCCGCCAGGACCGAGCCCAGAAGCGCGCCCGGTCCGGTCGCCGCGAGGGCGAGGCCGACGGTGGCGCCCGTCAGCTGCAGTTCGCGCGGGAGGAAGAGCAGATAGACGGTCATCGTCGCCGCGAAGGAGAGCTGAAAAGCGGCAGAGGCGAGGCACACGGCCCGCAGCCAGGCGTTCGAGGCGACGAAGCGCAGGCCTTCCCGGATCCGGCCCCGGCCCGGGGCGGCGCGCTCCGGGGAGGCGCTGTTCGGGCGGACCGGAACCGGTGCGACGCGCTCGGGTACAGCTTCGGGGCGGCGGATCCGCCTCAGGGACACGAACGACACCGCGAAGAACAACGCACCGGCGGCCGTGGCGACCGGCGCCGACAGCAGCGAGACCAATGCGCCGCCGAGTGCGGGCCCGCCGATCTGCGCCGCGGACCGACTGCCCTCCAACGCGCTGTTGCCCTGGACGAGTTGCTCGCGCCGAACCATCCGTACGAAGGACGCCTGGTACGCCACGTCGAAGAGGACCGACAGGGCCCCGACGGTGAACGCGACCACGAACAGCACGGGCAGGCCGAGCAGTCCGAGGAGCCCGGCCACGGCCGCCGAGCCCAGGGCCACGGCGCGGGCGGCGTCGGTGAGCACCATCACCGTGCGGGTCCGCCACCGGTCCACCCACGCGCCTGCGAGGAGGGAGAGCAGCAGGATCGGCGCCTGCCCCACGGCGCGGAGGACGCCCAACTGGCCCGCGCCCGCGTCGAGTGTCAGGACGGCGAAGAGCGGCAGCACGACGAGCGTGGTGTGTTCGCCGAGCTGGGAGGCCGTCTGACCCGCCCAGAGCCTGCGGAAATCGGCGTCGCGCCACAGACCTGACGGCGCGCCCCTGCCGGGATCCGGTACGCCGGAGGAAGGAGAAGAGGAGGAAGGAGCGGAGGAAGAGGAGAGGGGCTGCACAGGAACCTCTGGGGTCGCCGGGCACGAGACCCGCGGCCCGGCGCACGAAAGCGCACCCGGACAGCGGGTGGGAAAGGGCTCGCTGCGCCGCGACCTCACGGGGCGGCACGCGATGACGGGCCGGTCCGGCTACGACGTCAGCGCGTGCTCGGACGACCGACCATGTCTCTCTCCGCTCCTGGATCTCTTCCCGGTGGATCCTTCGTCGCCCGGAACCCTAGCGCCCGGCGTGCGGGGGCGAAAGGCGATTTCGGCAGGGCAAGGCCGGCCGGCCCCGGCCTCACACGGGTGTGATCGGTCGACACTCTTGGCGCCCGCGATGCGAAGCACCGGATATCGGCTCACCGCCCGTACCGACCCCGCCGGTTCGGGCGACGGGAACGGGACGGGCGGTGAAGCGGCGTCACGCCACGGCGGTGCCCTCGACCTCGACCAGTTGGCCGGGGACCGCCAGTCGCACCACCCCGAGCAGGGTGCTGGCCGGTGCCACCCCGGCCGCGCCCAACCGCCCCGCCAGCGCGCCGTAGTGCTGGAAGAGCAGATCGACGTCGGTCGTGTAGACGTTGAGGCGGACGAGGTTCGCGAGAGACATGCCCGCCTCGTGCAGTACGGCCTCCAGATTGTCGACGCTCAGGGCCAACTGCGCAGCCATGTCCCCGTCGTGCTGCGGACTGCCGTCGTCGCTCATCGCGGTCTGTCCCGAGATGTAGAGGGTCCGGGTCTGCCCGGAGACGACCTCACCCTGGTTGAATCCCAGGTCCGTCGACCACGTCACCGGGTTGACGGCCGTTCGTTCCAGCGCCACTTCAGCTCCATTCGATTCATGGGAGTACGGAGGTCCGTCGGCTCGGCAACCGCCGGCTTCGACGTCGTACAAGGGGGAGCCTTCCAACGAAAGACGACACCCTTGGTCATGTATTTCGCTACCGTTTCCGCATGCGCGCCGACCGATTGGTCTCCTTGGTACTGCTGTTGCGTCAGCGCGGCCGACTGACCGCCGACACGCTGGCCCGCGAGCTGGAGGTGTCCACCCGCACTGTGCTGCGCGACATCGAGGCACTGTCCGCGGCCGGCGTCCCGGTCTACGCCGAACGCGGCCGGCACGGCGGGTTCGCCCTGCTGCCCGGCTTCCGGACCGAGCTCACCGGGCTGAACCACGACGAGACCCTCGCCGTGCTGGCCGCCGGATCGGGGCGCGGGGAGCAGGTGTTCGGCCTCGGACCGGCGCTCGCCTCGGCCATGCGAAAGGTGGTCGACGCGCTGCCCGTAAGCCATCAGGCCGCCGCGAGCGACGCGGCCCAGCGGCTTCTCGTCGACCCGGAGACGGATCTGCTCTCACGTCGGCCGGTCACCGACCAGGTACCGGGCGCCACCATGATCGAGGTCCGCCGGGCGGTGCTCTCGGGCCACAAGCTGCGCATCCACTACGCGGCCACGGACCAGGCGCCCCAGTGGCGCACGGTGGACCCGATCGGCCTGGTGACCGTACGGGACCGGGGCTACCTGCTGGCCACGAGAGCCGGCGCGGACCGCACCTACCGGCTGTCACGGGTGCTGGCCGCCGAGGAACTGCCCGAACCGGCCCAGCGGCCGAACCGGGTCGACCTGGACCGGATCTGGCGGGACCGTTCCGCGCGATTCCTCTCCGGCGGAGACCACCTCACCGTGCTGGTACGGGTGAACCCGGCACGGCGGGAGGAACTGCTGGGCACCGTGCTGGCCGTCCGGGCGGAGGATCCCGACACGGACGGCTGGCCACGGCTGGAGGTCACCTTCCAGGACGCACGGCACGCCGAATGGGCGCTGTGGCGGCTCGGCACGGACGCGGAGGCCCTGGCCCCGCAGTCCTTGCGCGAGGCCCTGCGAGACCGCGCCGCCACGCTCGCGGCCCGCTACGGAGCATCGCCCCGAGAGCCGCTCCCGCAGGCTGGTCCTTGAAGTCCCGTCCACGGGACAGATCGCCCATCGGTCAGGGCCGCCGCGGTTCGGCCACCGAACGAACGAAGGCGATCGTGCGTGAGCGCAGGCCTTCTCGGCGCGACCCGATGATCTCGTCGACCGGACGGTCGAAGGCTTCACGGACCGGCTTGCTGTGCACCTTCACCGCACAGTCGAGATCGGTGCACAGAAGGAGACCGACCGCGTTCAGGCGTTCGCGTTTGTCGCGTGACGGGCGTTGGGCGGTGAACAGCGAGACCTCGTTGAACCGGCGGGCGAATCGGCACAGGTCGCACATCATCGCGCGCGAACCGTGCGCCGAGTCGTTCGGGGCCTGCCGCAGCAGCACCCCACGCGCCTGGCCGTCCGCCTCGGTGACGACGTAGGCACGCTTCGGAGAACTCGGATCTCTCCACCCGAGGTAGTCGACCCGGTGCCATCGGACGTCGTCGAACCAGACAGGCAGGCGGACCTTCTTCGCGGCCGGGTCCTGGTTCACGATCGCGCCGCGCACCTCTTCCCTGGTCATGGGGCGCATGGTTTCTCCTGGTGGGTCGCGCACGGACGCGATTCGCAGAGGGACGGGGGAGGGGGAACCCCGAGCGTCGAGGTGTGGGGAATGCGGGGTGTGGGCTTCCTGTGACACGGCATCGCGCGTGACGTCCGGGTCACGGCGCGAGTCGCATCCGGTGGGCGATGCCGGGCTCCCGCAGAGGTCTGAGAGCCAGGCGAACCAGGGCCGACGCGTTGTCGTCACCGGCGATGCGATTCGCGCCGAGCTCACCGCAGGACACGCACTGGTGGATGATCATCCACTCGCCGTCGGCCCTGACCGACATGCCCAGGGCTTCCATCCGGGCACCGCAGTCCGCAGCCCGGTCGCCCGGCACCCGTCGGTCGACGTGCAGGCTGACCAGGCAGTTCGGGCAGTGGTTGCGGTGCCTGGTGCCGGGTGCGTCCAGGGGCACGTCCAGTCGGCAGCCCGCGCACCGGAAAGAGTGCCCCCGGTGCCCTCCCCGGCTGTGCGGGACGTCCTTGTACCGCTGCGGCCGACGTGCGTTCCGGGCACGGCGACGGGTGTTCTTCGCTCGTCTCGGCATGGCAGGTCCTCTCCTTTCCTTCCGGTTCAGAGGTCGCCGAACGCTTCGAGCGGAAAGGGAGGCTGAGCCAGTGGCCGGACGGCCAGCCGCATCAGGACGAGCTGGTTGTCGTCCGCGCGGGTGGGGCTGGAGGTCAGCTTGTCGCAGCGCACGCAACGGTGAATGACCATCCAGCCGCCCGTACGCGGTACGGCGACGGCGATCGGCGACATCCGGCCCCGGCAGTCACTGGAGTCGCCCTCGACGCGGTCGAGAACGTGCTGGGACTGCAGGCACGACGGGCAGTGATCGCGCCGTGTGCCGTCGTCGGCGGCCGCGGTCCGGCCGCACCACGCGCAGGAGAAGACGCTGTTCAGGGTGGTACGTGGCGAGCTTGAGCGGGTTCTGAGAGTTCTGTTGGTGCTGGACACCCGGGGTGCTCCTTGCTGGGAAGTCTGTGATGACAGCAAGAGCAGGCCGAGCGGCCTCGACGAAGACGCCCACCCCGTGCGACGCGACATGCGTGCGGGCGGAGGCAGGGGCTGATTCAGTGCACCGGAAAGTACCGGAAAGTACCGGAAAGTACCGGAGAGTCACGTCCGGACGCCGTCCGAGAAGGACGGCAGGAGAAAGACGGACTGCTGGCTAGACGGTGCAGCGAGGCGCGCGCGGCGCGGGCCGGAACATAAAAATCTCTCTTTTCCGAGGCATGGAAGCCCCGTACAGACCGAGGAACGCCGTCAGAGTAACCACGGCTCCGTCGAGGGGGCCACTGGTTTTATCGGGCGCCGCCTCACTCCGGCACAAGGAAGGTCACGGGTCCCCCGACTGGTACCACCCGGCGGCGATGCGGATCGCGTCGGCGGCTGCCGGGAGGTCTTCCGTGAGCCGATGGGGCTCTGGGAACGGCGCCGGGCCGGCCGGAGACCGTCTGCACGTTCTGCCGGTGCTGTTCCATCCGCTGAGATCGGTGCTTTGAAGACCGACCTGTTGGAAGGACCGATGGAGACCAACAGACAGGTCTGGGCGGAAGGAAACGCGTGGGCAGCCTGAAACGGCCGCAGGCCTTGGCGGTCGGCGTTTGACGGCCTGGTGTGTCACACCCGTCCGCCATGCTCTCCGGCATGAACGAAAACGCCTTCTGGCAGCTCATCGAAGCGTGCAGGCCCTCGATGCCCGACCCGGAGGGGGATGCGCTTGCCGCTGCCTTGACAGTCCACCTGGCCAACGGCCCAGTACCCGACGTGATCGGTTTCGCTGAGCAGCTCTCCTGGGCCCTGTACAGGCTGGACCGTAGGGAATACGGCGATGACCTGTCGAGCGACCAGTTCCTCTGCACCCGGGCGGCGGTCGTCGCAGCCGGCCGTGAGGAGTACGAGAGCGTGCTTCGCGACCCACGGCGGTTCACGCCGTACGCCAACAACCTCATATGGGCCGAGGCCCTGCTCTACGTGCCCGACAACACGTACAAGCACGTCACCGGTGAAGAGTGGGACCGCAGCACCCGATACAGCTACGAGTCGTACTCCAACACCGCTGGGTGGACCGACGCATAGACACCGGCGATCCGGCGATCGCTCTTGGCTCGCCATGGAGAACGAGGTCCTGTCGCATCGCGCCGCAAGCAGCCCGGCACGGACGGATGGCGTCGTCGGCCCGGAAATCGAGGGCACCCGGCTTCTGTTCAGGGTTGGCCCACGACAGGGAGGAGGCGTCGCCTCGTACATCATCCGCCTTGCCGTCAGCGGGTCCATCGGTGGCGCGCCCATCCATCCGAAGCGCATCACACACAGCGGGCAGCATCTATCAGCCCGAAGTCTTTTCACTGCCCGAACCTGTAGCTTCAGCCAAGCACGGTCGGGACGAGGGCTGACGTCCTCGCCCCGACCCGCAAGGCGTCCCCCGGAGCCGGGCCCTGCCCGGTCTGTCCGGCCCCGCTACCCGAGGGACGCGGTGGGTCACAACGCCGGACGTGCTCCCCACACCGCTGTCAGAAGGCATGCGGACAACGGAGGGCGACTCGGCCTCCGCGGAGGCCGGTACCTCATGTCACTTCAGGGTGACTCGATAGACAGTGGACTCTCTCCGCTGAAAGCCTGCCCGCTCGTACAGGCGGTTCGCAGCCTCTCGCGTGGGGCGCGATGTGAGGTCGACGGTTCGAGCCCCTGCGTCTGCCGCCAGTCCAAGGGCCTTGTCGATCAAGACCTTGCCGACCCCGTGGCCACGGGCGGCGGCATCGACCACCACATCCTCGATGTGAGCCCGCAGGCCGGACGGCAAGGGCGACACCACCAGCGTCAGCGTCCCCACGATCACGTTCTCGACACGGGCCACCAGCAACGTGTTGGTACTGGCTCCCGTCAACCTCCCCACCGCTTCGTGGTCCAGGGGCTTGGCCTTGGAGGACAGTTGTGGGAGGAGACGAGCGAACGCCTCCACCACTTCATCAGTCGCCTCGTGAACGACCTCGGTCTCAACACTCATGCTCTGGAACATACCGGCGCCGGGAAGTCGCCGATCAGCGAGCGGCGACTGTCTCGGACCGGACGGCCTGGGCGACGGGTGAGGCGGGCTGGATGGCTGACCTGTGACAGCGAAGGCGGACCATTTGCGACCGAAGTCGGACTGACGGCGGTTCGTGTCCCTGAAAAGGGACCGCCGCAGGTCAGCGGGATGGAGGCGATGGTGACGCGGGCTCGCGGTATCTCGCACATCGCTGAGATCCACGCCGAAGGGGCAATCGGCGGATTTTGAACGCGGCAAGCTCCAGGTCACGGCCGTAGGTCTCTCGCAGGTCTCTGAGCGGAACCGTGTTCTCCCCCATCTTTTTGAGCCTCCTACCCTCACCCAACCGGTGGAGTGTGCTCAAGGTATGCGGTGCACGACTAGCCGTGGCTGGACCAGCCAGCAGTGGGCGACAACCACAGGACTCGGGGGTCCTCGCGACGTAACGTCGCCTGCACCATCCCGGCATGCTCAACACGGCTACCTCATAGCCGAGTTGAGGATAGACGTGGCATGCCGTATTCAGAAGGAGCTGTACATGAGCGCGCCTCCCACGCCCCCACCGCCCTCCACTCCGCCCAGCCCTGACCCGCCCGCTCCGCCTCAGCCCAGACGCATCGGCGAGTGGGCCGCCGTGCTGTCAGCTGTGACCGGCGTGGTGGGCCTGCTGTTCGGGTTCTTCGGGTTGCCGGTGGTGATCAACTCACCCACAGCGCGAACCCCCGCGCCGATAGCGCAGCCCACTGTCCCGGCAACGGTGTCGCAAACACCTCCTGCTTCCGCCACTTCGCCGCCGGCCGAAACGGGAACCGGCAATCCTGTGACCGAGACCGACATCAAGATGCCCGCCGACTACGGCATCGTCCTTTCGGACGACCCGATCGAGCTCCGCGAGGGCGTGGGCTACGACCTGACCTACGACAGCTTCAACGGCCTCCAGTCCAGGGGGCGGATGGTCAAGCTGGATTCCGGGCAGGAGGGGTCCTTGGAGGTGTGCCGGTCGGACACGAGGTACACCGACATCATCAGGAACTCGGCCCTGACCAAAGGCGTGCGCATCTGCGTGCAGCGGAACGACCGCATCGGCCTTGTGACGGTCAGGGAGGCTCCGCAGATCCGCGACGAGAGCAAGTGCGTAACGCTCGACATAGTTGTCTGGCCCTGAACCGCTCAGCGGCGATGAGCACCCACCGCCGTGACCTGGAGCTTGCCGCGTTCACGATCCCCCGATTGCCCCATGGGTCCGTATCTCGGCGACACCCGCGTCCGGGCCGCCACGCTCGCCGGAGCGCCCAATCGTGAGCCGACCGTGCTGCGGGTGGGTCGTGCGCTTCTGGCCTGCGGCGGTTCATCTTCGCTGTCAGAGGTCGATGGCCGTTGTCGCCGGCAGTCTTGTCGTCCGATAGTTTCCGATATATCGTTGACGCATCGCGACAGATCAATGATGGAAGGAGCGTAGAGATGCGTTCACACGGATACGAGTACGGGCCGGGGCGCTGTGGGCCCGGCCATCACGGTCGAGGTGAGGGGGATGGTCGACGGGCCGCTTTCGGGCCGTTCGGGCCGCCGTTCGGTGGCGGTCCCTTCGGTGGCGGGCGCGGGCGGGGCGGCGGCGGCCGGGGGCGGGCGCGGCGCGGTGACGTGCGGGCGTCGATCCTGGCCCTGCTGAAGGACCGCCCGATGCACGGTTACGAGATGATCCAGGAGATCGGCGAGCGCAGCGGCGGGGCCTGGCGGCCCAGCCCGGGCTCCGTCTATCCGACGCTCCAGCTACTGGAGGACGAGGGCCTGATCGTCAGTGCCAGTGAGGGCGGCAAGAAGCTGTTCACGCTCACCGAATCCGGGCGGAGCGAGGCCGAGAACGGCCCCGAGGCTCCGTGGGAAGAGGCCGGGCGCGGCGTGGACTGGGAGGGTGTCAACGAGATCCGGCAGGCCGGATTCGGCCTGATGGAGGCGTTCGGGCAGGTCTGGAAGACCGGCTCCGCCGATCAGCGGCAGAAGGCGCTGACGGTCATCAACGACGCGCGCAAGAAGCTCTACCTGATCCTCGCCGATGAGCACTGAGCACTGAGCACTGAGCACTGAGCGCCTAGTGCTGAGCGTGCCCGCCGCGCGCGAGGCGCCGCGGGGCGATTCCGCGGGGCCTCGCGCGCGCCGCGCGGGCGTGGTCAGGAGGTGACGAGCCCGCCGAGCTTGCGCAGCGACTCCTGGAGCGCCGCCGTCGCGGAGTCCTTCAGCTTGGCGCCCATCAGCGAGACCGCCGCTCCGGTGAACTCCCCGTCGATGCGCATCGTCGTGGCCTCGCCCTGCGGTGTGAGGGAGTACCGCATGACCAGGTTGACCCCCATCGGGCCCTTTCCCCGGGTCGCCAGGAGGCGGCCCTCCTCCAGTCCGTCGACCGTCCAGGTCACCTCGGCCGGGAAGCCCATGAGTTTCATGTTCTCCTCGTAGGTGGCCGCGATTTCCAGCTCGGCCGGGCCGCCCTTGGGGAAGCTGGTGTGGGTGGCGTTCCACTCCCCGTACGACGAGAAGTCCGTCAGGCGGCCCCAGACCTTCTCGGCGGGCGCCTCGATGCGTGCCTCGGCGCTGACTTCAGCCATGCGACCACCCCTGGTTCGTCCGGTTACGGTGTCGCGGAAGGTAGCGGGGGCCTCGCCAACATTCAATACTGATGAACCGTCAGATCTGTTGGGGCTGTCTGTTCCGCCAGATCACCGCGGCGTCGAACCTGTCCGACGCGCGAGGGTGGGGACCCTCGTCGTGGCAGTGGAAGGCCGTCCAGAAGAGGTCGGCGGGCAGGGCGTCGTCGGGTGCGTACACGCGGTAGACGTACTGCAGCCCGTCCTGGGCGAGCAGCGCGACCATCCAGAACACCCGTACCTCTCCTCCCGTCCCGCCCCGCCGTGTGCGTACGGCGTGAGGGACGTGCGCGCGGGGGCCTGCGGTTGCCGCGGGGGCGTGGGATGCAAGGCGGCGCGCGCTCCCGACCGTCATGGTTGTGCCGTTCGACGCGATCTCATCCGCAAGGATGACGGACCGCTCCGGCGTCCCCAACTTCGGTGGGATGCCCAATGGGTCGCTCCGGGGATGCCTTTCGGCCGCGGGACTGATGGGGTAGAGGTGTGCAAAACCGGACGCCTCGCATGCCTGACCAGCCCGCACCGAACCACGCCGAGAGCGATGCCCGCTTCACCGTGGAACTGGCATCGGTGCTCAACGGTGCGCGCAGGCGCGCGCTGCGCGACGGTGACCGGCAGATCGACACCGCCCACCTGCTGCATTCGCTGATCGAGACCGACCCCGAAGTCCGCGAGGCCTTCGACGGTGGGCCCCAGTTGGCCCGAGTGCTCGGCTATCTCGTCCAGCGCAGCATCGGCTACGGGCTCCGCTGGCAGGGCTCCGTCGAGGACTCCGGCGCCGTTCCGGTGGTGCGCGACCCGGCGGTCGAGGGCTGGTCGCCCTCGGCCCTCGCCGCGATGGAGGGCGCGCTGCGCCGTGCGGCGTCGCGCGGCGAAGCCCGCGCGGCCGGCCTCGATCTGCTCGCCGCCCTGGCGGCCGACCCCGAGTGCCGTGCGGTCGAGGTGCTCGCCCGTGGGGGCGTGGACGCGCGGTGGCTGGCGGACCGGGTGGTCGTGCTCACGGCCGAGGCGACGCGTCACGCCTGAGCCGCGCGGTGTGAGTCGCCCGGTGTGAGCCGCCCCGTGGCGGTGACGCGTGAGCCCCCTCCCGTCGGCGCGGCCGGGGCACCGTCTCGACAGGTGTCACGGGGATGACGGTGCTGTCGACTGCTGCCATGATGTGCCGATGCAAGCGTCTTCGGGATTTCAGGGCAGAAGTGCCGGGCTGGGCCTCGCACTGGTCTCGGCCTTCGCGTTCGGCGGTTCGGGAGTGGCGGCCAAGCCGCTGATCGAGGCGGGGCTCGATCCGCTGCACGTGGTCTGGCTGCGCGTCGCGGGCGCCGCCGTCGTCATGCTCCCGGTCGCCTGGCGCCACCGCAATCTCGTACGGGAACGCCCCGCGCTGCTGGCCGGGTTCGGCCTGTTCGCGGTGGCCGGGGTCCAGGCCTTCTACTTCGCCTCCATCTCCCGCATCCCGGTCGGTGTGGCGCTCCTGGTGGAGTACCTGGCGCCCGCGCTGGTCCTCGGCTGGGTCCGCTTCGTGCAGCGCAGGCCCGTCACCCGGGCCGCCGCGGTCGGCGTGGTGCTGGCGGTGGGCGGCCTGGCGTGTGTCGTCGAGGTCTGGTCGGGGCTCAAGTTCGACCTGCTCGGCCTGCTGCTGGCCCTCGGCGCGGCCTGCTGCCAGGTCGGCTACTTCGTTCTCTCCGACCACGGTGGGCAGGACGGCCGGGACGGCCGGGGCAAGCACGCCGAGCCTCCTCACCCCGTCGGGGTCATCGCGTACGGACTGATCGTCGGCGCGGCCGTCCTCACCGTCGTCGCCCGCCCCTGGGGCATGGACTGGTCGCTGCTCGGCGGCAGCGCGGGCATGAACGGCAACGAGGTGCCCGCCTGGCTGCTGCTCGGCTGGATCGTGCTGCTCGCCACCGTGCTCGCGTACGCCACCGGGGTCGTCTCCGTCCGGCTGCTCTCGCCCCAGGTGGCCGGGGTCGTCGCCTGCCTCGAAGCGGTCATCGCCACCGGCCTGGCCTGGGTGCTCCTCGGAGAGCACCTCTCCGCGCCGCAGCTCATCGGCGGATTCGTGGTCCTGACCGGCGCGTTCATCGCCCAGTCCGCCGCGCCGAAGCCCCCGTCGGGTCCCGTCGCCTCCGGCGCCGGTGCGGGCGCGGTGGCAGGGGCCGTCGAGGGTGAGTTGTCCGGCGGCCGGGCCCCGCATTAGTGTGACGGCCATGCATCTGACTGTGCTGCCGCCTCCTGCCGCCTAGCGCGGGCGGCCACTCCTGACGAAGACCGGGCTCGGGCAGTCCCCGAGCGGCTCGTCGCTGCCCGCGTGCGGAGCCGAGCGACCTGCCACCCTGTCCTCCTCTGGAGAAGTCACATGTCCATCCCTGTTGGTTCCGCGCTGCCCGTCGGGCGGAGCATGCTGTACCTCGTCGTCGCCGGAGTCGCCTGGGGCACCGCCGGCGCGGCGGCGTCCCTGATCTTCCGGGTCAGCGATCTCGGCCCCCTCGCGCTGTCCTTCTGGCGCTGCGCGGGCGGCCTCCTCCTGCTCGTCGGCGCGCTCGCCCTGCGTCCCCGCCGGGCGCCGCGGGAGGTCGAACCCCGGCGTCGTCGGCTGCTCCGGATCCTCGGTACCGGCATCGGTCTCACCGTGTTCCAGAGCGCGTACTTCGCGGCGGTCGAGGTCACCGGCCTCGCGGTCGGCACCGTCGTCACGCTCGGCGCCGGGCCCGTCCTGATCGCCGTCGGGGCGCGTCTGCTGCTGGGCGAACGCCTCGGCCGGGGCGGCCTGGCCGCCGTGACCGGTGCGTTGGCCGGGCTCGTCGTGCTGGTCCTGGGCGGCGAGGGCGGCGACGTCGTGCCGGTCGGGGTGCTGCTCGCGCTGCTGTCCGCCTCCGGGTACGCGGCCATCACGGTGCTCACCCGTCTGCTCGGGCGGGACGGCGGCGGCGGTGACGCGCTGACCACCAGCGCCTGGGCGTTCGGTATCGGAGCGGTGGGCCTGTTGCCCATGGCGATGGTCGAGGGGCTGGTGCCGCACACCGCCGAGACGGGGCAGGTGCTGTGGCTGCTGGTCTACGTGGCCGCGGTTCCCACGGCGCTGGCCTACGCGCTGTACTTCGCCGGGGCGGCCGCCGTCCGATCGGCCACCGTCTCCGTGATCATGCTGCTGGAGCCGGTGAGCGCGGCCGTCATCGCGGTGACCGTCCTGCGGGAGCGGCTGACGGCGGCCACGGTCCTCGGCACGCTGCTCCTGCTGACCGCCGTGGCCGGACTGGCCCTGGCGGAGGCGCGCGGCGCGGCGGCCCGCCGGAGGGAGGCGCCGGCGGTGTGACGGGCCCGGTCCGGTAGGGGCTGAGGTGGTGTTGTCGCGGCAGCCCCGGCCCGCCACGGCTGCCGCGGCCTCCGTCGGCGTTCAGAGCGCGGACAGGTAGTCCGGTACGGCGATGGCCGGATCCATGTCGTCCGCGGGGACCGGCGCCGCATAGCCCCGGGTGAGCGGCACGATGCCGGTCCAGTGGGGGAGGGCGCCGTCCTCGGGCTCGTCGTTGGGCCCGCCGGTGCGGACCTTCGCGGACACTTCGTCCAGGTCCAGCCGGATCACCGCCGTCGCGGCGAGTTCCTTGGCGTCGGCCGGCCGGGAGTCGTGGGAGCGGCCGGGCACGACCTGCTCCACGATCGCGTCCAGGGCGAGTCGGCGCTCCTCGGGGTCGGTCACCGTCACGGCCGTGCCGTGCACCACCACCGAGCGGTAGTTCATCGAATGGTGGAAGGCGGACCTGGCCAGCACGAGGGCGTCGACATGGGTGACCGTCAGGCAGACCGGCAGACCGGGGTCGGCGCCCTTCGCCGACCGCAGCGGTCGCGATCCCGTCGAGCCATGGACGTACAGCCGCTCTCCTATCCGGCCGAAGAGGGTCGGCAGGACGACCGGGGCGCCGTCGCGCACGAAACCCAGGTGGCAGAGGTAGGCCTCGTCGAGGATGGAGTGGACCAGCTCGCGGTCGTAGGAGGCGCGCTCCTTGGACCGGGTGGGTACCGTGCGGTCGGTGGGCAGGTAGGGGGCGGCGACGCCGGAGCCCGTGTCGGCGGGCGCTGCGGGGTGCTGCATGGCGAACTCCATTGCACTAGTGCATACTGTCGTTTGTGCTAGGAGAGTATCGGATCAGTGGGCGACGTGCATCGGAGATCGCCGCGAGTGTGGAGCGCGGGGTCGGCTCCGGGGACCTTCCGCCGGGCCATGTGCTGCCCCCCATGCGGGAGTTGGCGGCACGTCTGGAGGTGAACCCCAATACCGTGGCCGCCGCCTACCGGACGCTGCGCGAGCGCGGCGTGATCGAGACGGCCGGGCGCCGAGGTAGTCGGGTGCGTCCCGCCCCGGCCAGCACATCGCGCGGATCGCTGCGGATCGAAGCGCCCCCGGGCGTACGGGACCTGGGCGAGGGCAATCCCGATCCGGAGCTGCTGCCCGACCTCGGGCCGGCGCTCGCCGCGGCCGCCGCCGCCGACGCGGAGAGCCGCGGACTCTACGGGCAGGCGGCGGTGGTCGCGGAGTTCGCCGCGTACGCCCGCGCGGGGCTGGACGCCGACGGGGTCCCCGCCGGGCCGGTCGCCGTGACGTCCGGAGCCCTGGACGCCATCGAGCGGGTCCTCGCGGCGCACCTCAGGCCGGGCGACGCGGTGGCGGTGGAGGACCCCGGCTGGGGCAGCGTGCTCGACCTCGTACCGGCGCTCGGGCTGCGCGCCGTACCGGTCGGCGTGGAC
The DNA here is from genome assembly GCF_044766265.1 of Streptomyces sp. NPDC102283. Taxonomy (NCBI): domain Bacteria; kingdom Bacillati; phylum Actinomycetota; class Actinomycetes; order Kitasatosporales; family Streptomycetaceae; genus Streptomyces; species Streptomyces sp. NPDC102283. The sequence continues at coordinate 106,226 of NZ_JBIWLQ010000023.1, read as the reverse complement.
GACTCCGGTCCGCTGCCCGCGGATGTGGAGCGGGCGCTGCGGGCCGGGGCGCGGGCCCTCGTCGTCACCGATCGGGCGCAGAACCCGACCGGCGCGTCCCTGGACGCGCCGCGCGCCCGGGAGCTGCGTGCGGTCCTCGGGCGCCACCCGGACGTGCTGCTGATCGAGGACGACCACGGGCACGCCATCGTCGACCTGCCGCTGCACCCGCTGGCCGGGGTGACGGCCCACTGGGCGTTCATCCGCTCGGCGGCCAAGGCGTACGGCCCCGATCTGCGGGTCGCCACGCTCACCGGGGACGCCGTCACGGTCGACCGGGTGGCGGGGCGGCAGCGGCTCGGGCCCGGCTGGGTCAGCCGGCTGCTCCAGCGCGCCGTGCTCCAGCTGTGGACCTCGGGCGCCGTCGACACCCCTGCGGTGTCCCGGTCCTACGGTGATCGCCGGGACGCGCTCATCCGTGCCCTGGCGGAGCGCGGCGTGAGCGCCCGGGGCCGCAGCGGGATGAATGTGTGGGTGCCCGTGAGCGATGAGACCGGAGCGGTCGCCCGGCTGCTCCACGCGGGCTGGGCCGCCGCCCCGGGCGCCCGCTTCCGAATGGACACGCCCCCGGGTGTGCGGCTCACCGTCTCCCCGCTCACGGCGGCGGACATCGGGCCCCTGGCGGACGCGGTGGCAGCCGCCGCGGGTCCGGCGCGGCCGGTCAGCTACGGCTGAGGCCGGCCGCGTCCGCACCCGGCGGGACGGCTCGGTCCGCCGCGGACTCCGGTGCGGCGGCGGCCGGGGCCCCCGCGGGCTCCGGCACCGCGGCAGGGCGCGCCCGACTCTGGGTGAGGGCCGCCCCGACGAGGACGATCGCTGCTCCGACCGGAGTGTTCCAGCTCAGCTGTTCGCCGAGCAGCGCGACGCCCGCCGCCGTCGCGATCACCGGGATGAAGTACGTGACCATCTGGGCCGTCGTCGGGCCGACCTCCTGGACCAGGCCGTACTGGAGCAGCACCGCGAGGCCCGTGCCCAGCGCGCCCAGGGCGAGCACCGACAGGGTCGGGAGCAGCGGGAAGGACGTGGGCGCCGAGGTGAACACCGGTGTCACCACGGCCAGTTGCACAGTGCCGAGGAAGAGCTGGCTGCCCGTCAGCGCCAGCGTCGACGATCCCGTTCCGGCCAGGGTGCGGCGGACGTAGATCCAGCCGACCGGATAGCAGAACGAGGCGAGCAGCGCCATGCCCGTACCCGGCAGATCCAGGCCGGAGAAGCCCTGCCAGGCGCCCAGCACCGTGAGGACGCCGAGGAAGCCGACGCCGAGACCGGCCACCCGGCGGCGGGTCGGGCGGTCCTCCGACAGGGCGACCACCGAGAGTGCCATGCCCCACAGGGGCGAGGTGGCGTTGCAGATCCCGGCCAGCGTCGAGGGGATCGTCAGCTCCGCGTAGGAGAAGAGCGAGAACGGCAGCGCGTTGAGGAGGAACGCCGCGACCGTGAGGTGCCCCCAGGTCCGGGCGGAGCGCGGCAGCCGGTCCCGGCGCAGCGCCATGGCGGCGACCAGGACCGCCGTACCGGCCAGCAGCCGGCCGAAGGTGACCTGGAACGGGGCGTAGCCCTCGGTCCCGACCTTGATCAGCAGAAAGCTGAACCCCCAGATGAGCGAGAGCCCGGCGAACCGGATCCGCCAGTCGAGGGCAGGGCGCCGCGCGGTGGGCGCGGTCGGGGCGGTCGGGGCCGGCGGCGGGGGAGGTGCTGACGCCGGGGCCGTGGCCCTCGGCTCGCAGGGAGCGCTCATGAGGTCCACCCTGGCGAAGATGACGTATTAGAACAAGTGAATCCTTCTTCGCTCGATCGCGTAGCATCGCTTACATGTTGAATCTGGAGCGGCTGCGCACGCTGGACGCCCTCGCCCGCCACGGCTCGGTGAGCGGGGCGGCCGACGGGCTGCACGTCACGACGTCGGCGGTCTCCCAGCAACTGGCGAAGCTGGAGCGCGAGGTGGGGCAGCGGCTGCTCGCCAGATACGGCCGCGGCGTCCGCCTCACCGATGCCGGCCGCCTGCTCGCCGACCACGCCGCGCGGATCCTGTCGCAGGTGGAACTGGCCCAGTCCGACATCGAGGCGCAGCGCGGCGAGGTCGTCGGCGAGGTACGGATCAGCGCCTTCCCGACCGCGGCCCGCGGGCTGTTCCCCGCGATGCTCACCTCCCTGCGCGCGGACCACCCCGATCTGACCGTCCGCACCCGGGAGCTGGAGCCCGAGCAGGGGCTGCGCGCGGTGCTCCGCGGCGACGTCGACCTGGCCGTCGTGCTCGACTGGAGCAACAAGCGGCTGCCCGTGCCCGGCGGGCTGGCCAAGGCCGAACTCCTCGACGACGCACCGGACATCGCCATGCCGACCGGACACCCGCTGGCGGACCGTGACGAGGTGGAGCTGGAGGACTTCGCGGACGACGAGTGGGTGTCCTGGCCGGAGGGCGAATTCTGTTACGAGTGGCTGATGTTCACCCTGCGCTCCCGGGGTATCGAGCCCCGCATCGCCCACCTGGCAGGTGAGCACCACACGCAACTCGCTCTGATCGCAGCCGGGTTCGGCGTCTGCGTGGCTCCGCGGCTGGGGCGCGGCCCGGTCCCCGAAGGCGTGCGGCTCGTGCCGGTGCGGCAGACCGTGCGACGGCACGTCCACGCGGTCTGGCGCACGGACGCGGACCGTCGGCCGTCGGTCCGCGCCGCGGTGAAGGCGCTGCGGACGGCGGGCGCGGGCGTGAGTGCGGGCGTGGCGGCGGATGGCGGATGAACCCCGGAGGCCGGAGGCCGGAGGCGGGGCCGGGTCCGGGGCGGCCGGGGGCTCAGGCGAGATCGGCGAGTTTGCGGAAGTCCCAGGAGGTGATCGCCTCCGGCGTGAGCCGCAGCCAGGCGTGCCGCCCGTCGTGCGGCATCTGCGTCATGCCGAAGTACTTCACGGGGAACAGCTGCTCCGCCTGCACGAGTTCGGGGCAGGGCTCGCCCGTGCGGGGCGCCTCGCCGACGAACTCCGCCCGGCCGGTGAGCTCCACGCCGCGCAGCTCCTCGTACCCCTCGCCGTTGTCCACGACCACGGCGATCCTGGCGTCACCGCGCAGCTGTGACCAGCGCAGGCTGCGTGTGATGGAGTACAGCCAGAGGGAGCCGCCGTCCCAGACGAACCACAGGGCGCCGATGTGCGGAGCGCCGTCGGGACCGAGCGTCGCGACCCGGCAGGTGCGCTGTTCGCCGAGATAGGCGTCCCGCTCCGCGGGCGTCATCATGATCCGGCGGCCTCGTCGCTGGGTATCGGTCATGGCCGCCCTCTCCTGGGTTCTGACTACGGGTCAGAAATCATGGACGCTCTTCCTTCGTGACGCAATGGCCGCTACTCTCGCGCGCCCGGTCCGATCACGGAAGTTCGCCCGCCGGGGCCCGTCTTCCCGGGCGGCGGACACCGGAAGGGGGAGCGACCGTGCCGTCGAGACCATCACAGGAGCGGCTCACCGAGCTGATCGAACCCGCCACCACCGTCCTGCTGACCGTCGAGTGCCAGCAGGGCGTCGTGGGGCCGGACAGCGCACTGCCCGAACTCGCCGCCGCCGCACGATCGTCGGGCGCACTCGCCAACATCGCCCACCTCGTCGACGCCGCCCACGAGAGCGGCGTCCAGGTGATGCACGCGGTCGCCGAGAGCCGCCCCGACGGCCGCGGCGGCAACCACAACGCGCGGCTCTTCCGTGCCGCTGCCCGGCTGCCCGTCCAGCAGCACACCGGCAGCAGCGCCGTCCGGATCGCACCACCCATCGAGGTGGCCGACGAGGACCTCGTCGTCCGCCGGCTGCACGGCCTCTCGCCGCTGGCCGGCACCGACGTCGGCGCTCTGCTGCGCAACCTCGGCTGCCGGACGCTCGTCGTCACCGGCGTATCGGCCAACATCGCCATCCCCAACGCCGTCTTCGACGCGGTCAACCTCGGCCACACGGCCGTCGTACCGGCCGACGCCATCGCGGGGGTACCCGCCGAGTACACCTCCGCGATGGTCCGCAACACGCTCGCCCTGGTCGCCACCGTCACCACCACCGCCGCGATCCTGGGCAGTTGGAAGCGACCGCGCGGACAGGTGGGCGAACCGTCCGCTACGCCAGCCTGATCGAGTCGCCCTCGACGGTGATCTCGCGGGCGGGCAGCGGCCGGGTGGCGGGCCCGCCGGTCGGGCCGCCCGTGGCGGCGTCGAACGTGGAGTTGTGGCAGGGGCACGTGATCGCGCCGTTCGAGACGTCCTTGACCGCGCAGCCCTGATGGGTGCACAAGGACGAGAACGCCTTGAACTCTCCCGGCTGCGGCTGGGTCACCACCACCTTCTGCGCGGCGAAGACCACCCCGCCGCCCTCCGGGATGTCCGCGGTCGCGGCGAGCACCTCTTTGCCCTTCCCGCCGCCGCTGCCGGGCTGCTCGACCGTGTCCGAGCCTCCCGATCCGTCCGATCCGCCGCACGCCGTGAGGGCGGCAGCCGCTCCGGCCGCTCCCACCGCGGCGACGACCGTGCGGCGTCCGAGGAGGCTCCGGTGCTCCTGCGTTGCGCTCATCGCGGCATTCCCTTCGTCGGTCTTCCCGGCTCGCTCACTTCGGTCAGGGGTACGTGCCCCCGCAGCGCCATGTTCACGCCGGGATGCCTGGACACCTGAGCGCCTGAACGCCGGGATGCCGGTACGCCGCTGGACGGCCCCGTCGACCGGGGGTAGTTTCGCCGACATCTGCCGCCGCCGTCAGGGGAGTCCGCGTTGGTGCTGGTCGGACGGACCGGAGAACTGCACGCCCTGCTCGATGTGATCGCCCATCCTCCGTCCGTCGCCCTGATCGAGGGGGAGGCGGGCGTCGGCAAGACCCGGCTGATACGCGAGGCAGTCGGACACCCCGTGCCCGGCCCCGGCCGCCCGCCCGGCACCCGGGTTCTCGCCGGCGCCTGCCCGCCGCTGCGCGAGCCCTTCCCGTACGGTCCCGTCTTCGACGTCCTGCGCACCCTGGAGGGCGCGGTCCCCGAGCGGCTCAACCCGGTCTGCGGGGCCCTGCGCCCCTACCTTCCCGAACTCGCCGAGCAACTGCCGCCCGAACCAGCCCCGTTGCTCGATCCGCAGGCGGCGGCCCACCGTCTCTTCCGGGCCGTGCGGGCACTGCTCGCCGCGGTGTCCCCGGTGGTCCTCGTCGTGGAGGACCTGCACTGGGCCGACGACGGGACCCGGGACCTGCTCCGCTTCCTTGCCGAAGACCCGCCGCCGGGCCTCGCCACCGTCCTCAGCTACCGTCGCGAGGACCTCAGGAGCGGGGCGCTGCCGCTGGGCCGCGCCTACCGGCACCCGCCGGGCGTCACCTCGGTGGTCCTCCCGCTGAGCCCGCTCGACGTCGCCGGAGTCAGGACCCTCACGGCGGCGCTGACCGGCCGTGACGTCCCCGCCGCCGTGGCGGACCGGCTGCACGAACGGACGGCGGGCATCCCCTTCGTCCTCGAATTCGTCCTGGAGGAACCGGGCGAACTCGACGGATCCCACGGTGCGGTGCCCCTCCTCCTGCGCGACGCCATGGCCGAGCGGGTGGCGGGCCTCTCCGAGCCGGCAGCGGCCGCCGTGCACGCCACCGCCGTACTGAAAGTGCCCGCCGCCGAGGAGTCGATCGGCGCGGTGGCGGGCCAGGACGGCGAGGAGGCGGCCGACGCCCTCCGGGAGGCCCTGCGCGCGGGCGTGCTCCACGACTGCGGGGACGACCGCTACGGCTTCCGGCACGGTCTCGCCCAACAGGCCGTCTACGAAGGGCTCCTGAGACCGGACCGGCGGCGACTCCACCGGCGCGCCACCGCGGTGCTGGCCGCCCAGGAAACCCCGCCGCTCGTCCAGCTCGCCCACCACACCCGCCAGGCCGGCGACCTGACCGCCTGGCGCGCCTACGCCGAACAGGCCGCCGAATCCGCCCGGAGGCTCGGTGACGCGGCGCTCGCCGTCGAGCTCTACGAGGGGCTCCTGGACGACCCCCGCCTCCCGGAGGAGGACCGGGCGCGGCTCGCGGTGCGCCTCAGCCGGGCCGCCCTCTTCGGACTGGCCCACCGGCGCTCCAGCCGGCTGCTGCGCCGCGTCGTCTCCTCCGCGGCCTCCGCCGAACTGCCGGACGCCGTACGGGGCGAGATCCGGCTCAACCTGGGACTGCTGCTCAACAACCAGGCCGGCCGGCACGAACAGGGCCGTCTGGACACCGAGCTGGCCGTGGACGAGCTGCAGACACGCCCCGAGCTGGCCGCCCGCGCCATGGCGGGCCTCGCCATGCCCATGTGGGGCGAGCACCCCGTCGCCGTCCACGCGCACTGGGCCGAACGGGCCGAGGAACTCGCCGCCCGACACGGCGACCGGGCGCTGCGGCTCGCGGTGCGCGGCAACCATCTGGCGCTGCGGGTCTGCCTCGGCGACGGCGACGCGGTGCGCGAGGAGGCCGAGAAGCTGCTCGTCGACGGGCGGAGCCCGGCCGAGCGCGTCGAGCTGGCCCGGATGTGCGCCAACGCGGCCGACGCCTGCGCCTGGGCGGGCCGGTCCGCCGACGCCGAACGCTTCCGGGACGAGGGAGTGCGGCTGGCGGAAGCGGCCGGAGCGCCCTTCCTCAGCGGCATCATCGAGGGCACCGCCCTGCGCATGGCCTGGTCGCGTGGAGCCTGGCGCGGCCTCGCCGACCGGGCCCGCACGGTCCTGGCCGACGCGCCCGGCGTCTCGGGCATCGCCTCCGACGCCCACCTCGTCCTCGGGCTGCTCGCCGAGACCCGCGGGGAGTGGGAAGCGGCCCTGGAGCACCTGGACGCGGCGGCGCTCGGCGACCCCGTCAACGCCCCGGCGCCCGCACTCGCCGCCGCGTCGGCCGCCGCCGTACGGATCCGGCTGGAGCGGGGCGAGAGCGACCGGGCGTGCGCGGAGGCCGCGCGGGCGCTGGGCCGGGTCCGTCGCAAGGGCGTCTGGGCCTGGGCCGCGGAGCTGGTTCCGGCCGCGCTGACGGCGTACCGAGCGGCGGACCGCGCCGCCGAAGCGCGCGACGTGCTCGCCGAGTTCACGGCCGGGCTCGGCGACCTGGACGCACCCGCCGCGCGGGCCGCGCTCGCCGCCTGCCGGGGCGAGAACGCCCGTGCCGCCGAACGGTACGCGGCGCTCCCGGCCCCGTATCCGGCGGCGTTGTGCGCGGAGCGGGCCGCCGGAGGGGAGGTGGAGCGGCTGCGCGCGGTCGCCGCGCGCTTCGAGGAGCTGGGTGCCGTACGGGACGCCGCCCGCTGCCGCAGCGCCCTGCGCGAGCGGGGCGCCGGAGCTCCGCAGGGGCTTCGGCGGGGGCGCAGGGGATACGGCAACGAACTCTCCCCGCGCGAACGGGACGTCGCCCGCCTGGTGGCGACGGGTCACACCAACCGGGAGATCGCCGACGTGCTGTTCCTGTCGCCGCGCACCGTGGAACAGCACGTCGCGAAGGTGCTCCGGAAGCTGAACGTGTCCGCCCGCGGCGCGGTGCGGGAGACCCGCTATGACGGCGTCCCGGATGATTCCGGGCGTACGGGGGCCATTGAATAGGTGGCGCTACGCAGTGCCGTACGGATTGTTCCGGCCCTGGCGGGACCGGAGAGTTGCCCCCGTCGTCGCCCCGGGCGCACACCCTGCCCCACGCCCCAGCCCGGAGCGGCGGCTCCTGTGCCACCCGTGCCGGGCCGCCCTCCCCAACTCTCGGCGGCCCGGCACGGTTCCCCATCACACGGAGCCAAGGGAGCAAACAGATCATGCGCACAACCAGCAGACCGCGCCTTCTCGGCGCACTGTGTACCGCGGCCGCCGCGACCATGGCGCTCGGACTCGCCGGAACCGCCCCCGCCCACGGGGCGACCGCCCCCGCCTCTCCCGCCGAGGGCCGTATCCTCGGCGCGGACCGGGCCGAGGCGATACCCGGCCGCTACATCGTCGCCCTCGACGACGCGCCCTCGATCGCCGCGGGCACGGCCGCCGCCGGCCTGGTCGCCGAGCACGGCGGCACGGTGCGCACCGTGTACTCCACCGCTTTCAAGGGCTTCGCGCTCAAGGCGACCGCCGCCCAGGCCCGGAAGCTGGCGGCCGAGCCCGGCGTCCGCTACGTCCAGGCCGACGCCGAGGCCCGGGCCACCGGAACCCAGCCCAACCCGCCTTCCTGGGGCCTGGACCGGGCCGACGGCGTCAAGGACTCCTCGTACGCCTACCCCAACGAGGGCGAGGGCGTGACCGCGTACATCGTGGACACGGGCCTCTACCGCCAGCACACCGACTTCGAGGGCCGCGCGTCCTCGGGCCGCGACTTCATCGACAACGACGCCGACTCCGCCGACTGCCACGGACACGGCACCCATGTCGCCGGCACCGTCGGCGGTAAGAGCCACGGCGTCGCGAAGAAGGCGAAGCTCGTCGGGGTCCGGGTCCTCAACTGCCAGGGCTCCGGCTCCACTTCGCAGATCGTCGCGGGCATGGACTGGGTGGCCCGGAACGCGCAGAAGCCGGCCGTCGCCAACATGTCGCTCGGCGGCGGCAGCGACCAGGCCATGGACGACGCGGTCCAGGGCGCGATCAACGCCGGGATCCCGGTCGCGGTCGCCGCGGGCAACGACAACCGGGACGCCTGCAACACCAGCCCGGCCCGGCTGCCCGCCGCCATCACCCTCGGCTCCACCGACAGCAACGACGGCCGCTCCAGCTTCTCCAACTACGGCCGCTGCCTCGACCTGTTCGCCCCCGGCGGTTCCATCGTCTCCACCCGGATGGGCGGCGGCACCCAGACCATGAGCGGTACGTCCATGGCGTCCCCGCACGCGGCCGGCGCGGCGGCGATCCACCTCTCCGCCCACCCGGACGCCACTCCGCAGCAGGTGCGGGACGCCCTGGTGGACAACGCCCTCTCCGGTGTCGTCACCAACCCCGGTTCCTCCTCCCCGAACAGGCTGCTGGACGTCACCGACCTCGGCGGCGGCCCGGCCGAACCCGGAAAGCCGGTCGCCGCGTTCACCGCCCAGTGCTCCACGACCACCGCTGCCTGCTCCTTCGACGCCTCCGGCTCCACCGACCCGGACGGTGACATAGCCGCCTACGCCTGGGACTTCGGCGACGGAACCGAGGGCGAGGGCGCGAAGCCGTCCCACACCTACACCAAGGCGGGCACCTACGACGTCGAGCTCACCGTCACCGATGACAGCGGCGAGAGCGGCACCCTGACCAAGCAGGTCACCGCCGGAACCACCGAACCCCCGACCGGCCGGGCGCCGACCGCGTCCTTCACCCTCTCCTGCTGGTACGGGGACTGCTCCTTCGACGCCTCCGGCTCCACCGACCCGGACGGCGACATCGCCGCCTATGCCTGGAAGTTCGGCGACGGCACGACCGCCTCCGGCGCCACCGCCTCCCACCGCTACCCCTCGGCCCAGCGCACCTACACCGTGCAGCTGACCGTCACGGACCGGGGCGGACGCAGCGGCACGGCCTCCCGCCAGGTCTCCTGCTTCGCCTTCTCCGGCGGCCAGCCGCTCTGCTTCGCCGGCTGACGGCCGTACGCGCGGAACGCCGCGAGCCGCCGCGGGCCCGGAAGTCTCCCCGGGCCCGCGGCGGCTCCGCCGTACGCCGGTGGCGCGGCCCGTCAGGCCTTACGGAGGCGAGCGACGATCCCGTCCAGGTCCCGCTGGAAGAGATCCGGTCGAACGAAGTGGCCGCCGGGCACCTCGTGCCACTCGTGCCCGATGCCCGCCGAGCCGAGCCGCTCGCGGAACTCCCGCTGACCGGCCAGGACTTGCGTCTCGTTGACCGTGTCGAACCAGTTGACCGGGTCGGGGCTGGTGCCGGCGACCAGGAACACACGCTTGTTCCGGTAGCTCTCGACGCGCTGCACCGGGTTGTCGGCGCTGACCCGGGCCTCGTCCCACAGCGGCGCACCGTAGACCGTGGCGCCGCCCAACTCCACAGCGGCAGAGGAGAGGTTCGCCCAGTGGGTGACGAGCCCGGCGTCGCGTCGCAGGCTGGCCGGTCCCGAGTGGGAGCTGACCGAGGCGAAGTGCCCGTAGTACTTGGCCGCGTACTTCAGCGCGCCGAAGCCCCCCATCGAGAACCCGGAGACGGCCCGACCGTCGTACTCGGCGTACGTACGGAAGTTGGCGTCGACCCACGGGAGCAACTGCGCGATGTGGAAGGTCTCCCAGTCGCGGGGGCCGACGTTGGAGCCGACCGGATTGGAGTACCAGCCCGCGGATCCGCCGTCGGGCATCACGACGATGATCGGCTTCCCGGCGGTCCAGGCGCGGATGCCCAGCCGGTCGAACGTGATGAAGTCCTGTCCGGTGCCGCCCCCGTGGAACAGGTACAGGACCGGGTACCTGCGCCCGCTGGTGTGGTAGCCGTCCGGAAGCAGGACGTTGACGCCCGGGTCCCAGCCGATCGCGTCGGTCGCGAAGCGGAAGTAGCGCATGCGGGGATCTCGCTCGTCGCGGTCCACGACGCGCAGACCGAAGCCGTCGCCCACGGCGTGGGCGGCGGATGCCGATGCCATGACGCCTGCCGCGCCGAGTGCCGCCGTCGCGGTCAGTCCGGCGGCGGCTTTCATGACGCCTCTGCGGGTGGGCCGTTGCGTGCTCAACGTGACCTCCTGGTCAAGGGGAGTGGGGTCGCGGGCGGAGTCAGGCGGAGTAGCCCTTCGGTGGGATCAGGGTGGCCAGCTGGTCGAAGGAGATCCAGTAGATCTGGTTGCCGCCGAAGGACGCGGGGTCCGCGATGAGGACGGTGCGGTCGACCGCGTCGTAGCCGAAGACGGTGAAGTAGTGATAGATCGTCTGGTCCGGCGGGTAGCCGGGCGGCTGGTTGCCGGGCGGGGCGACGATGTTGGCGACCAGCGGATAGCCGCGGTCGATGTCGTACGCGACGTCGTGCCACAGCAGGTCCCGCTGCCCCTGGGTGGGCGGGTCGTTCGGCATCTCCTTGGTCTCGTACCAGCCGCCGCCGAGCCGGGCGTTGAGCACACCGGTGACCTGGCCGATGTGGTCGGTGCCCGCCTCGGTCGTGCCGAGCTGCGCGGCCAGCTCGCCCTGGCTCGGCGCGGCGGTCCGGGCGGAGAGCGCGATCCGCGTCGCGGCGGGGCCGCACCAGTAGCCGGTCTCCTGGACCTGGTAGTCGATCTCCAGCCAGCGTGCGGCGCTCATTCGCCCGGCGGCGACCCGTAGCCGGGTCCCCGGCTCGTCGTACCCGGAGGCGAGGGCCGTCCCGGCCGTCGAGTCGTGGGCCCGCACGTCGACGACCGGGACGGCGGGGGCGGGCGACGCCTGAGCGGTGCCGGGGAGGAGGAGTGCTGCGAGGGTGAGGGCTGCGACCGTGCTGGGGACGAGTCTCGCGCGCATGAGGGCTCCTGTGGGGGACGGGGCCGTACGGGGACATCGGCGCGGGGACGGCAGTGGGGGCCGTCCGGCCGGGTGCGGTGCGGTGGCAGGAGACAGCGTGAGGTCCCGGCCGAGCAGGGCACAAGCGATGTAAGCCCAGGCTTACGGCTACGCTTCGCCGTCCGGCCCGAGACCGGCGCGGCGGTCCTCCGCGGCCAGCAGCGCGCGCCCCTCGGCGGTCGCGACGTGAAAGGCGCGGCCGGCCGTGCGGACGGTGGTGGTCAGCCCCGCCGCGCGCAGGACGTTCATGTGCTGGCTGACCGCCGGGTGGGTCACTTGGAGCATCCGGGCCGCCTCAACGGTGGAGCAGCCGGCGCGGGTGGCCCGCAGGAGGTCCGCACGGGTCTGCCCGAGGAGGCGGCCGAGGGCGCCCCGGCCCGTCGCCGGTCCCGTCACCCCGGTGGGCCCGGCCCAGTCGGCCGTGTGGTGGATGGGATGGACCAGGACGGGCGGCAGGCCGCCGTCCGCGAGGGTGGTCGGGGTGGGCCAGCAGAAGAACGACGGCTGGAGCACCAGCCCCCGCCCGTCCAGCCGCAGGAGCTGGTCGACCGGATAGGTGACCTCCAGCACGGGCGGCCGCCAGCGGACGTCGGGCCCGAGCCCGGCCAGCAGCGCCTCGGTGCCGCCGTCCATCAGGTGCCGTGTCCGCAGAGCGCGGTCCGCCTCCAGGGCCGCGCGGACGTGCGGCCAATGCGGCACGAGCGCTTCCGCCTGGTAGGCGCGGAGCGCCTCGCCCAGCCGCGCGAGCGCGTCCGTGTCGCCCTCGGCCAGGGAGCCGGCCCAGCCGGGCAGCCGCGTCGACCCGGCCAGTCGGGTCAGCTCCGCACGCAGCCTCGGCCGCGGTGTTCCGAGCAGGGTGTCGACGGCGGTCCGGAGCGTGGTGCGGCCACCGGAGGTGGGGGTGAGGAAGTCGGGGGAGTAGCCGCGGGGCGGCAGGAGCGGGGAGAGCAGGCGACGGCTCTCCGGGAGCCGGGGCCGCGCCCAGCGGCGCCACGCGCCGAAAACCCTTTCCCCGTCCGTCCGTTGCAGGGTCTGCACGCTGTTGGCGATCTCCCACAGGAAGTCCGGCCCCTGGGCCACCCTGACCCGCGTCAGGTCCTCGGGCGTGAAGTGGATCCGTAACATGGACGCTCCATCGGAAGGCGGCGCCGGCCACCGCACCCACGGGCCGCCGCGCGAACACCGGCGGGGAACAGGCCACTACCCGCCCTCGCGGCGGGATATGTCACGTCGAGCGGTGGCTGCGGCGGAGTCGGCGGAAAGCGGTCGGCGCGTCCACTTCCGCCGCCACGACTCGGCCCCTCCGTCCCGGCCGGCGCATCGAAGCTCGGACCGAGGGTCAGGTCGACCCCGGGGCCGGCTACGCGGCCCGGTCGTAGTGCGTGGGCGCCTCGGGGAACGGGCAGTCGGGTTCTTCGTCCTCCGTGCCGGCCGCCTGGCAAAGAAGCCTCTTCTCGGCCGTTCGGAGAAGGACCCAGGCGATGAACAGGGCGGCCGTGACCATCCAGGAGACGACCCACCAGCCGGCTGTCGGCCGGAGCACGGCCTCGGCGGCGGTGAGGGCCATCGCGATCACGTGAGCCCAGCACAGCAGAAGGCCGGCCCAGTGGGTGGCGCGGGTGATTCTGCGGTCGCCGGGTCTCGCTCCGAGTCTGTCCTGCCCCATGATTCCCCCGTATCGTCACGATCTTCTCTGCCCGACCTTGGCCGTTCAGGCGTTCGAACGCGAGAAGTGCCGCCTCATGGGGTCGGTTTCCAGCCCGTGATTCGTTGATGTCGGAACAGTTGTCACGAGGAAAGAGATGACTTGATCGATTCTCAATATGGGGTAGATCGGTCATCGAAGTCGACTCGTTCTGGCCTGTTCATGCGCTTCTGATCGAGGCCTTGTGCGTTTCGCGTGAAGGAGCCGTGGTGGCATGTGGGTCTTCGGTGGCCGCAGTGGTCGCTCTCGGGCGGATCGCGGACGTCCGGACGGTCGCGGTGCCGCCGTCGTATCCGACTTCGAAGGGGGCGCCGACGTCCGCACCACCCGGGAGCGCGGCGCGGTCCGGTGCCGCTGCCCCTGCGGCAGGAGGCGGTCGCAGGCCGGTACGCGCGGCGGCCGGCCGCGCGTCCGCCGCGCGCATCTGTCCGCACCCCTGCGGGTGCTGCTGCCCGGCCAGGACCATTTCCGCTCAGCCCCACGCCGCGTCGAGCCGTCGTCGCATCCAGGCGACGCGCTCAGCTACCGGGCGCGTGCGGAGTTCGACGATGGGGCCGGTGAGCTCCCGCAGGAAAGAGTTCGCGGGATCGGCCGTCACGACGTCATCGGCGCGCACGATCACCGGAAACCCCGTCAGAGCCGGGTCGCCCGGTGTGAGGGCCTCGCCGAGCTGTGGCACCTCGCAGGCGAAGAACCGTTCAGCGCATCTCGAGCGGTGGAAACCTGCTCGCGCAGCGTGAGGTTTCCGGTCTCGGCAATGTCCACCGCGAATAATTCGACGATGCGCGCGTAGGTGCGTCCGGCCGCCGACTCTTCGCCGATCTCCATATAGCTGATTGCCTTGTTCACCAGGGTGGCGGCGACATTCCCGCGCAGCCAGGTGTCGCTGCTCGACTCCCAGCGCTCGACGATCTCGTCGCAGACTTCGATGCTCGCTCGCGTGCGTTGCCGGTGGTTGTGGGTGTCTCTGCCGAGGGCGAGAAGCGTACTGAGGTTCATCAGTGCCCTGCAGCTCAGCCGTTCCGTCTCGGTCTCTCCTCCGCGGGGCACCAGGTCGACCACGCGCCTGAGAGAGTCGGTCGCGTGTGCGTACAGCTCGGGCACCGGAGCCGCGTCACGGTAGAGTTCGACGGCTCCGGAGATCGTCCGCAGCGCGAGGCTGTCGCCATGGGGCGCATACAGGCCGACGAGCCAGTCGGTCAAAATGAGCGAGTCGTCGAAGCGAGCCAACGAAATGCAGCGTTCTGTCGTCGCGGCGACGGTCATGCAGTGCGCCAGATCTTCATCGGGCGCCGGCCCGAGATCATGGGCGAGCACCGGAAACGTACGCATCAGCCACCTGTGAAAATCCGCATCCGCGTCGACCTGCCTCGTCGCCTGCTGTCGTGCCGCATCCCATCGGGCCAGAATGTTGTCCGCAGTCGTTCCCTGTCGAATGCGGGCAAGGCGATCGACTCCTTCCGGGCCGGGCCGCCCGCTGGTCCCGCACCCTCGGGCTGCCCGCCACGATGGCACAGCTTCGGACTGCGGGCAGGGGCGTCGGAGACGACGTCCGGGCGGCTGCTCTCCCGGTCGAACACCACCGCCCGAACCAACCGCTCCGGAGGTGGTGCAGCCGCGTACAGGCGAAACAGCGCGTCCGAGTCCTCGGGAGGCTCGGCGTCGGAGAGGGAGACCGGACCGGATCAGGACGGCGAGGGAGTCGAGGGAGGTCACACGGCCAGTGCGCCGGCAAGCAGAAGCAGATGCGCCGCGACGAACACCAGGGGCACGAGGCGCTCGGACGTGCCCAACTCGGCGTAGCGCTTGCGCCAGCCGACGACCGGGTCGCGGCGCAGGGCTTCCCACTCGTCCGCGAAGATCTTGACCGGAAGGTGCTCCTCGATCTTGTTGATGCCTTTGAACTTGGCCGTGTTGAGGTCCCGGTAGCTGCGAAGCTGGAGCCACCAGGTGGCGGACAGGGTCACTCCGGCCAGAGCCACGGCGAGCGCCGCCCACCAGGAGGACTTGGAGAGCTCCGGAAATCCGAAGCCGACGAGGCCGACGAACGCGGTCTGGACGGACAGGAAGAAGGCGTTGGCGGTCCCTCGGCGAGCGGAGACGCGGTCGGCCATCTCCACGGCGAGCTTGTAGAGCTCAAGGATCTCCGCGCGATGGTCCGGATCGTGAGGCGTCGTCACCGGTCCCCTCCGACCATCGCTTCGAGATCGGGCCACGCCGATGCGTGGAGTCTGTCGCCGGCCTCCTGTGAACCGAAGGGCGAGTCGGGCTTCTTCGGCCGCCCCATCAAGAGGTCCTCGAGTGTCTTGTCGTAGT
The DNA here is from genome assembly GCF_044766265.1 of Streptomyces sp. NPDC102283. Classification (NCBI taxonomy): domain Bacteria; kingdom Bacillati; phylum Actinomycetota; class Actinomycetes; order Kitasatosporales; family Streptomycetaceae; genus Streptomyces; species Streptomyces sp. NPDC102283. Next base: position 90,775 of record NZ_JBIWLQ010000023.1, on the reverse strand, counting down.
CAAAACCGACGGACACAAGCTTCCGCATCGGTGCTCCCTGCCCCAGGTGGACGTACCTGCGCGCATCGTATGGGTCGCCGTCGACCGTGTTCGTCGAAACGTCGAAGGGTTGTCCGGTAACGGTCTTCGCCCGGCGAGGGCAAGCTCTACCGCTGTACCGGCTGTTCGCCCGTCCGGCCGGTGCGAGCTTGTACGGGCGGGATTTGCGGGTGTTGCGGACGACGCCACGGCGGTTGCGCTTTGCCGCACCGGATATCGCCGTGGTTTCGCTCGTGATCACCCTCGGTTACTATGCTCACTTCATCTCGGAGGCCGGAAGCGGAGGGTGCGCTGCCGTCGACGGACTGCTCGGGAAGCCGGGAACAGGGAGAACCGCATGTCGTGCGGACTCCTCGGAGTCTCCCCAGAGCCGTCGATGCGCGGATTCCGTGCCCAGCCCCTCCTGAGTCGATCGTGGTCCGCAAGGTTGAAGAGACGGGTGGCCTGGGAAAGTGCTAACGAAGGTGACGGCGACCCGCTATGTCACACCCCTGCGGGAGGGCGGCTCGCTCCCCGGAATCGTCGAGGCCGACGATCTCGGCACGTATGTCATGAAGTTCACCGGGGCGGGGCAGGGCCGCAAGACGCTGGTCGCGGAGGTCATCTGCGGGGAGCTCGGCCGTCGGCTGGGGCTGCGGGTGCCCGAGCTGGTGACCATCGAGCTCGACCCCGTCATCGGGCTCGCCGAGCCCGACGAGGAGGTGCAGGAGCTGCTCCGCGCGAGCGGCGGACTGAACCTCGGGATGGACTACCTGCCGGGCTCGTTCGGGTTCGATCCGCTCGCCTACGAGGTCGGGGCGGCCGAGGCCGGGCGGATCGTCTGGTTCGACGCGCTGATCAACAACGTCGACCGCTCCTGGCGCAACCCGAACCTGCTCGTCTGGCACGGCGACCTCTGGCTCATCGACCACGGCGCGACCATGATCTGGCACCACAACTGGCCCGGCGCCCAGGCCTCCGCCGCCAAGCCGTACAACGCCTCGGACCATGTCCTGGCGTCCTTCGGGCCGGACATCGCGGCCGCGGCCGCCGAGCTGGCCCCGTTGGTCACCGAGGACCTGCTCACCGAGGTCGCCGCCGCCGTTCCGGACGTCTGGCTGGCCGACGAGCCCGGCTTCGCCTCCGTCGACGAGGTGCGCCGGGCCTACATCGCACCGCTGCTCGCGCGGGCCGCCGACATCCACGGGCGGATCACCCTGGACACACCGGCCGCGGCCCGGCCCTCCCAGGCCCCGGGCTGGCTCACCGAGCGCCTGCCGCCGCGGCAGAAGCCCGGCGGCGACCGCGCCGCGGCAGCCGCCCGTACCGGTGAGGAGGGCGGCCGATGACGCGGCGCGATGTCTTCGAGTACGCACTGCTGCGTGTCGTGCCCCGGGTCGAGCGGGGGGAGTGCTTCAACGCCGGGGTGCTCGTCTACTGCCGGGCCCACTCGTTCGTCGCCGCCCGCACGCACCTGGACGAGGCGAAGCTGAAGGCGCTGGACCCGCGGGCCGATGTCATCGGGGTGCGGGCCGCCCTGCGCGCCGTCGAGGGTGTCTGCGGCGGCGGTGAGGGCGCGGGCCAGGCGGCGGGCGACGACGCCGGGCGGCGGTTCCGCTGGCTGATCGCCCCGCGCTCCACGGTCGTCCAGCCCGGCGCTGTGCACAGCGGCCTGACCACCGACCCGGCCGGTGAGGTGGAACGGCTGCTCGACCTCCTCGTGCGCTGATCCACGCCCCGGCCGGACCGCGACGGCACAGCGGCGGGCGCTCCCCGCCCGGTGTGACGTGCGGCCCGCCGGGGCGTACGCCGTTGACACCGGGTGCCAGGGCTTCTAGCGTCTCGTCTGCTGAAGGTACTAAGCGGTTGCTCAGTGATCGGGATTCCCTCTGTCAGGGAGACTCCCGACGCCCGCTGAGCCCCGATCCAAGGGCGAGGAGAACCAAGCATGTCCACCACCGAGCAGCGCGTCGCCATCGTGACGGGAGCGGCGCGGGGCATCGGCGCCGCCACCGCCGTCCGTCTCGCGGCCGAGGGCCGTTCCGTCGCCGTACTCGACCTCGACGAGGCGGCCTGCAAGGACACGGTCGAGAAGATCACCGCCGCCGGGGGCACCGCGCTCGCCGTCGGCTGCGACGTGTCGGACGCCGGCCAGGTGGAAGCCGCCGTCGCGCGGGTCGCCGCAGAGCTGGGCGCGCCGACGATCCTCGTGAACAACGCGGGCGTGCTCCGCGACAACCTGCTGTTCAAGATGAGCGAGTCCGACTGGGACCTCGTGATGAACGTGCACCTCAAGGGCGCGTTCCTGATGGCGAAGGCCGTCCAGGCCCACATGGTCGAGGCCAAGTTCGGCCGGATCGTCTCGCTCTCCTCCTCCTCGGCCCTCGGCAACCGGGGCCAGGCCAACTACTCCGCGGTCAAGGCGGGGCTCCAGGGCCTCACCAAGACGCTCGCCAAGGAGCTCGGCAAGTTCGGCGTCACCGCCAACGCCGTCGCGCCCGGCTTCATCGTCACGGAGATGACCGCGCAGACGGCCGCCCGCGTCGGCATGGGCTTCGAGGAGTTCCAGGCGGCCGCCGCCACCCAGATCCCGGTCCAGCGCGTCGGCCGTCCCGAGGACGTCGCGAACGCCATCGCCTTCTTCGCGGGCGACGACGCGGGCTTCGTCTCCGGCCAGGTCATGTACGTGGCCGGCGGGCCCCTCAACTGATCCGGAACCGATTCGAAGGGCAGCGGACAACATGACGGTGCAGGACAGCGGAAAGGTCGCCCTCATCACGGGCGCGAGCCGGGGCATCGGCTACGGGATCGCCGAGGCGCTCGTCGCCCGCGGCGACCGGGTGGCCATCACCGGGCGGGGCGAGGACGCCCTCAAGGAGGCCGTCGAGCGGCTCGGCTCCGACCGGGTGATCGGCATCGCGGGCAAGGCGCACGACCAGGCGCACCAGGCCGTGGCGGTCGAGCGCACGATGGAGGCCTTCGGCCGGGTCGACCACCTGGTGAACAACGCCGGGACGAATCCGGTCTTCGGTCCCATGGCGGAGCTCGACCTGAACGTCGCCCGCAAGGTCTACGAGACCAATGTGATCTCGGCGCTGGGCTTCGCCCAGCAGACCTGGAAGGCCTGGCAGAAGGAGAACGGCGGGACGATCGTGAACATCGCCTCGGTCGCCGGGGTCTCCGCGTCGCCGTTCATCGGCGCGTACGGCATGAGCAAGGCGGCGATGGTCAACCTGACCCTCCAGCTGGCGCACGAGTTCGCCCCGGTCGTCCGGGTCAACGCCATCGCCCCGGCCGTGGTCAAGACCAGGTTCGCCGAGGCCCTCTACGAGGGACGCGAAGCGGAGGCGGCCGCCGCCTATCCGCTGGGCCGGCTCGGCGTGCCCGAGGACATCGGCGGCGCGGCTGCCTTCCTCACCTCCGCGCAGTCCGACTGGATCACCGGCCAGACCCTCGTGGTCGACGGGGGAATCTTCCTCAACGCCGGCGTGGGCTGAGAGTGGCCTGAGCCGATTTGGCCCTGATTGAGTCAAGTGCCCCGCCGGGCCACCGGATTGACCCGGTGGGGCGCTGCGGTATGGTCTGCCGACCCATGGCTGATCGAGGAGCGTGCGCGTGTTCTACCGGGCCAGTCTGCAGGCTGCTGCAGCCCTAGCTTCCCTTTCTCTGCTGGCCGGCTGCGGTCTCCTTTCCGACAGTGGATCGGAAACGGACCAGAAGATAGTCGTCGGGACGACCAGCTCCCCGTCCACACTGGATCCCGCGGCAGCCTGGGACGGCTCCTGGGAGCTGATGCGGAACGTCTACCAGACTCTGGTGAGCTTCCCCTCCGGCAGTACGAGTCCGGAGCCGGACGCGGCGGACTCCTGCAAGTTCACGGACGCCACGAGCATGGCGTACCGGTGCACGCTCAAGAAGAACCTCAAGTTCTCCAACGGCGAGAAGCTCGACGCCGAGGCTGTGAAGTTCTCCATCGACCGCATCGTGGACATCCACTTCAAGGGCGGCCCGGCCGGGATGCTCGACTCCCTGGACCGGATCGAGACCAAGGGCGACGACACGGTCGTCTTCCACCTGAACAAGTCCGACGCCACGTTCCCGTTCATCCTGGCCACGCCCGCGATGTCGCTGGTCGCTCCCGGCGACTACCCCAAGGACAAGATCCGCGACGACGGCAGGATCACCGGTTCCGGCCCCTACCTCCTGGAGTCCTACGAGGACCGGGTCACCGCCGAGCTGAAGAAGAACCCGGACTACAAGGGCTTCGCCGACCGGAAGAACGACGCGGTCACCATCCGCTACTTCGAGCAGTCCGCCGACATGGTGACCGCGCTCAAGGCGGACGAGATCGACGCCACCTACCGGGGTCTGACCGCCGAGGAGGTCGTCAGCCTGGAGGACAACAAGGACGACAACGCCGGCCTCCAGATCGTCGAGAGCACCGGCGCGGACATCCGCTTCCTGGTCTTCAACCCGAAGGACCCGGCCGCCGCGAACCCCGCCGTCCGCAAGGCCATCGCCCACGTCGTGGACCGCGACGCCCTCGTCGCCAAGGTCTACCGGGGAACCGCCGAGCCGCTCTACTCCATGGTCCCCAAGGGCATCGCCGGACACACCACGAGCTTCTTCGACACCTTCGGCGACCCGGACGTGAAGAAGGCGAAGGACATCCTCACCGGGGCCGGCATCACCAAGCCCGTGAAGATGAAGTTCTGGTACACCACCGACCGTTACGGCTCCTCCACGGAGCCCGAGTTCGAGGAGCTCAAGCGACAGCTGGAGGCGTCCGGGCTGTTCGAGATCACGCTGCGGGGCGAGCCCTGGAAGACCTTCCAGGAAGGCTTCAACAAGGGCGAGTACCCGGTCTTCGGCCGCGGCTGGTTCCCGGACTTCCCGGATCCCGACAACTTCATCGCCCCCTTCGTGGGCAAGGAGAGCGTCACCGGCACGCCGTACGTCAACAAGGAGATCACCCAGCAGCTGATCCCCGCCTCGCGGCAGGAGAGCGACCGGGGCGCGGTCAGCAAGCAGTTCGAGCGGGCCCAGGAGATCCTCGTCGAGGACGTCCGCCTGCTGCCGCTGTGGCAGGGCAAGCTGTACGTCGCCTCGGGCGAGGACATCGGCGGCAGCGAGCGCGCACTCGACCCGCAGACCGTGATGCAGCTGTGGGAGCTGTACCGCAAGGCCAGCTGGTAGACGCCGTACGGAAGGGGCTCCCGGGGTCCGTTGTCAGTGGCGCCCGGTAGGTTCTGGGATCAAGAACCTGTTGCTCACCGGAGGTTGTGGACGTGACCGATATCGACCTGCTGCCCGAGTCCTGGCGCGCCGTCCTCGGCGAAGAACTCCAGAAGCCCTACGTCAAGGAACTGGCGGACTTCGTCGAGGAGGAGCGGGCGAAGGGACCCGTCTATCCCCCGCGCGAGCAGGTCTTCGCCGCCCTGGACGCCACGCCGTACGAGAAGGTGAAGGTCCTCGTCCTCGGCCAGGACCCGTATCACGGCGAGGGCCAGGGGCACGGGCTCTGCTTCTCCGTGCGGCCCGGCGTCAGGACGCCTCCGTCGCTGCGCAACATCTACAAGGAGATGCAGCAGGAGCTCGGCCTGCCGATCCCGGACAACGGCTATCTGATGCCCTGGGCCGAGCAGGGCGTCCTGCTGCTCAACGCCGTGCTCACCGTCCGGGCCGGCGAGGCCAACTCCCACAAGAACAAGGGCTGGGAGAAGATCACCGACGCGGTGATCCGCGCCGTCGCCGACCGGCCCGACCCGGCCGTCTTCGTGCTCTGGGGCAACTACGCGCAGAAGAAGCTGCCCCTGATCGACGAGGAGCGCCACGTGGTGGTGAAGGGCGCGCACCCCTCGCCGCTCTCCGCCAAGAAGTTCTTCGGCTCCCGCCCCTTCACGCAGATCAACGAGGCCGTGGCCGCCCAGGGCCATCAGCCGATCGACTGGCGGATCCCCGGACTCGGCTGACGGAGCCCGGCCGACACCCCGGCCGACACCCGGCCTACGGGCCCCGACGCCCGTGTCTGACCGGTTATGCGCAAGCCCGGCGTTAGCGTCGGACCGACGGCAACCGGCTGGACCGGCGACGGAGGAGACCGCAGTGGTGGAGCAGCAGGAGGCGTCCGAAGACGCCGTCATGACCAGGATCGGCCAGGCGATCATGCTGCTCCACGGAGGTGACCGGGAGGAGGCCCGCAACCGCTTCGGCGCGCTCTGGTCGGAGCTCGGAGCGGACGGTGACGCCCTGCACCGCTGCACCCTCGCGCACTACATGGCCGACACCCAGGACGACCCCGGCGACGAGCTGGCCTGGGATCTGCGCGCCCTGACGGCCGCCGAGGGGCTGAGAACCGCCGAGGAGCCGGGTGAGGGCGACGGGCCGGGCGAGAGGCGCGGCGGAGCCCGGGGGCCGGAACACCGGGACACCCCGGCCGTCCGGGCGTTCTACCCCTCGCTGCACCTCAACCTCGCGGCGGACTACCTCAAGCTCCAGCGCCCCGACTCGGCCCGTATCCACCTCCAGCGGGCCCGCGCCGCGGCCGAGTCGCTCGCGGACGACGGGTACGGCGGCGGGGTCCGCGCCGCCATCGACCGCCTGGAGCTCCGCATGCGGGAGCAGTGACCTCCGCCGGCCCGCGCGGGGGCCGGAGCGTCAGCGACCGTACGTCTGCGAGCAGATGCGGGACTCCGGGCTGCCCGCGGGCCAGCCGCCGTACCCCCGGCCGAGCGCGCAGACGTCCGGCCCGCCGCCGGAGGCGCGCGGCAGGGCGGGCACGGGGACGGACGGGATGCCCGGGGCCCGGCGGGGCGGGGGCTCCGGCGGGTCCGGGCGCTCCCGGGGACGGGAGGCCCCCGCGGGTCCGGAGCGCGGAGCCTTGGCCGGGGAGCCGGCGGCCGAAGGCGCGGGGGAGGGCGGCAGGGCTGCCGACGGGCTTGGATCCGGCACGGCCTCCAGCGCCTCCCGGGCGGGTGGCTGCACGATCTGCGGGGCCACGTCCTGGACAGGTCCGGTGGTGCCCGGCTGCGGGGAGGGCAAGGCGCGGGGCTCCACCGACACGCAGCCCGAGACGGCTGTGACCGCCAGCCCGACCAGGAGTCCCGCGGTGATTCTGGTTCTCTGCACCCGACAACTCTGCGGTGCCACCCGGCCTCGGGGGACCCGGTGCGCCGGGAATGGCCCGCACGAGTGACCCGGTCAGCACGGCGCCCGGCCCGTGCTCGCCGGGGATGGGGCCGTCAGTCGCCGGTGGCGCCGTCCACGCGCTCGCGCACCAGGTCGGCGTGGCCGTTGTGCCGCGCGTACTCCTCGATCATGTGCGTGTAGATCCAGCGCAGACTGAACGGCTCGCCCGCGGAGCCGACGCCCTGGGAGAAGTCGTCCAGGTGATACGCGGCGGCGTTCCTCCGGGCCGCCGTGACCTCAGCCCGCCAGGCGGCATCCGCCTCGGCCCAGGTGTCCGACCCCGTCACATGCCACTCACCGTCGGGGTCCTCCTCGGTGGAGTAGAGGTCCGGCAACTCCTCACCCGCCAGCACCTCACGGAACCAGCCGCGCTCCACCTCGGCCATGTGCCGGAGGAGCCCGAGCAACGTGAAAGCGGACGGCGGCACCGAGGCCTCGCGCACCTGGGCGTCCGTCAGCCCCGCGCACTTCATGGCCATGGTCGCGCGGTGGTAGTCGAGCCAGCCCTCCAGCATGGGGCGTTCGGCTGCGTCGAGAGCGGGTTCGGAGCGTTCCGGAAAAGTCATGGGGGCCATAGTGACCCATGATCATGGCCCTGGCCAGGGGATTCGCGAGCGGACCGGCAGAGGGGCGCAGGACGGCGGCGACGTATGCTGCCGGGGCGCGAACAGCCGCGCACAGCGGCGCGGCACGGCGACAGGGAGACCTCGTGAAGATCGGTTGCATCGGGCTCGGCGACATCGCCCAGAAGGCGTACCTGCCGGTGCTCACGGCCGTACCGGGGGTCGAACTCCATCTGCAGACCCGCACCCCCACCACGCTCCACGCGGTCGGCGACGCCCACCGCGTTCCGGCCGACGCCCGTCACACGACCCTCGACTCCCTCCTCGCCGCAGGGCTGGACGCGGCGTTCGTCCACGCCCCGACCGCCGTGCACCCGCAGATCGTGGAACCGCTCCTCGAAGCCGGCGTCGCCACCTATGTCGACAAGCCGATCGCCTATGAGTACGCCGACTCCGAGCGGCTGGTGACCCTCGCCGAGGAACGCGGCGTCAGCCTCGCCGTCGGCTTCAACCGCCGCTTCGCCCCGGGCTACGCGCAGTGCGCGGAGCACCCGCGCGAGCTGATCCTCATGCAGAAGAACCGGGTCGGGCTGCCCGAGGACCCCCGGACGATGATCCTCGACGACTTCATCCACGTCGTCGACACCCTGCGCTTCCTGGTCCCGGGCACCGTCGACCACACCACCGTGCGGGCCCGGATCGTGGACGGCCTGATGCACCACGTGGTGCTCCAGCTGTCCGGCGACGGATTCACCGCGATCGGCATGATGAACCGGCTGAACGGATCGACCGAGGAGATCCTCGAAGTCTCCGGCCAGGACACCAAGCGACAGGTCCTCAACCTCGCGGACATCGTCGACCACAAGGGGCAGCCGAGTGTGCGGCGGCGCGGCGACTGGGTCCCCGTGGCCCGGCAGCGCGGCATCGAAGCCTGCGTGCACGCCTTCCTCGACGCCGTGCGCCGGGGCGAAACGCTCAGTGCCCGGGACTCCCTGGCGACCCATGAGCTGTGCGAGCGGGTGGTCCGGGAGGCCCTGGAGCAGGCCTCCTGAGCGCCCGCAGTCCCTCGACGGCGCACAGCACGGCCAGCGCCGCCAGCGCCCCGTGCACCGGCCAGTCCCCGAACCGGCCGTAGAGCGTGCTCCCGCGTGCCAGCGGCAGGTCGAACACCTCCGTCGCGCTCGCGTCCGTGCCGAGCGGGCGGCCCACCCGCTCCCCCCGGGGCCCGTACGCCGCGCTGATCCCGGTGAGCGTCGCGTGGACCGTCGGGCGACCGTTCTCGGCGGCCCGCAGCGCCCCCAGCGAGGCGTGCTGGGCCGGGGCCCAACTGTCCTGGAACGTCGAGGTGGCGGACTGGGCGACGATCACCTGTGCCCCGTCGCGCACCAGCCTGCGGCTCATGTCGGGGAACGCCGACTCGAAGCAGACCAGCGGACCGATCCGCAGCCCCCGCGCCCCGTCCGGCAGGGTCATCACCACCTGCCGGTCGCCGCGCAGCCGGTCCTCGCCCGCCGCCTTGCCCACGGACGTCGCCCACCCCAGCAGGGAGCGGGCCGGGACGTACTCGCCGAACGGGACCAGACGCATCTTGTCGTAGCGGTCCCCGGTCGGCCCGCCGGGACCCACGAGCACCGCCGACTTGAAGATCCCCGACCGCCCCGAGCCGTCCGTCTGCCGGGCGTCCACGTTGACCAGCAGGTCCGCGCCGATCAGGCGGGACAGCCCGGCCAGCCGCCGCGCGGTCTCCGGGCGCTCCCACGCACCCGCGCCGATACTGCTCTCACCCCACACCACCAGGTCCACGCCCCGGCCACGCAGCGAACGGGTCAGCTCCTCGCCCCGGTCGAAGCGGCGCGCGACGCTTCCCGGCCCCTCCACGACGCCCGGCTGCACGACGGCGATCCTGACCGTGCCGGTGCTCGCGGGCCGGGGCGCCCAGGCCGCCACCGCCGCGACGGACAGGGCGCACACCAGCAGCAGGACCCCGGCGGCCGTACGGGCCGCGCGGCCGACGACCAGCAGGGCCGCGCCGGTGTTCACCGCGAGCACCAGCAGACTCACCAGCCACACCCCGCCCACCGAGGCGACCCGCAGGGCGGGGGCGGCCTCCCACTGACTCGCGCCGAGAAGCCCCCAGGGCCCGCCGAGCCCTTCCCAGGAGCGGACCAGCTCGATCATCAGCCACCCGGAGGGCACGACCACCACGGCGGCGACGGCACGCGACGCGGAAGGGGACCCGCCGAGCAGCCGGGACACCAGCAGCCCCCAGGGAGCCCAGAGCAGCCCCAGCAGGGCGGCCAGCAGCACGATGAAGACGTGGAGGCTCGGCATCAGCCAGTGGTGCACCGCGAGGACGAAGCCGACGCCGCCGATCCAGCCGTCCAGCGCGGCCCTGCGGGGGGAGCGCGCGGTGCGGATCAGCAGCAGCCAGGGGACCAGCGCGACGTAGGCGAACCACCAGAGTCCGGGCGCGGGAAAGGCGAGCGCGGGCAGCGCCCCGGCGAGCAGCGCCGCCGCGCCCCGGGTCCAGGAGGACGAGAACACCCCCGGGTCGGCGGAGCCCCGGCCACCGGCCGCCGGCCCACCACCGGAGGCACCACCACCGGACGTGCCGTCACCGGACGTGCCCGCGCCGGACGCACCGGCCGCGTTCCGGCCGACCGGGAGACGCCCGCCCCGGATGCGCATGCCGTGCCCTCCTCGGTCGTGCGCGGGCGGGCAATCGCCGTCACCGCGTCAACCCCTGGATACCCAGTGTGGGGGAGGTGATCCCCGCCGGACACAGGACACGGGCCGAGCGGGGCAGGGCGGGCGGACCCGGCGCCCTCGGCCGGCGGCGACGGCAGGGCGACGACAGTGCGATGGCAGGGCGACGGCAGTGTTTACGCGCCCGGCGTCCGGCGCCACTTCTCGTGGACGGTGACCGTGCGGATCAGCCAGCCCTGTTCGGCGCGGTGCAGCTCGAAGGTGTAGCGGCCGCCGGTCACGAAGTCGGGCGTCGCACCCCCGGCCTGCCCGGAACCAGCTCCCCCCGGCGCGTCCGCGTCCGAGCCGCTCGCCGCCTTCCGGGCCAGGCACATCGGATTGAGGTAGTCGGCCCGCACCTCGGCCCGGTCGCCCGTGTAGCCGCCCAGGTCCTCCAGGTCGATCCGGCGATTGACGATCAGGTGCTGACGTACGGGGAAGAGGCGCATCGTCTCCTCCAGCCACCGGGCGATCTCGTCGGCCGGGCCCTCCACGCCCCCCGCGCCCCGGTAGTCCGCGCGGCCGTCCGGGGTGAACAGGGCGCCGTAGTCCGACCAGGCCCCGTCGTCGACGGCCACCGCGTATCCGGTGATCACCGCATCGACGGCAAGTCGGTCCATCACGGTCGCGAGTGCCACACGCTGTGTCATCGGTCAAGTCTCGGTCAAACCGCCCGCCAGGCCAAGGGGCCCGCACCGACGGGACCCCCGGGGCCGGAACCGACCGGTCGGCTCAGCAGGGCACGACGGCGACCGGCCCCAGCGCGTGCGTGACCGCCGTCTGCGCCACCGGGGACAGCCCGAGCCCGAGCGACTCGCCGCCCTTGCGGCGGCCGACCACCGTCAGGGCCGCCGTCGCCGACGCGGTCACCAGGGTGCGCGAGGCCGAACCGTTGACCGGCTCCCGGACGATCTCCACCTGCGGGTACTTCTCGTGCCACCCCGACGTCAGCTCGGCCAGGGTCCGCGCGGCCGAGCCCGCCGCCTCCTGCCGGTCCAGGACGGGGCCGCCCGCGAGCATCGAGGAGAACATCGTCCAGCCGTGCACGATCCGCAGCCGGGCGCCCGGCCGGGAAGCCGCGGTGGCGAAGGCGAACTCCAGGACCGCCTCGCTGCTCTCGTCGGCGGCCACCCCCGCCACGATGTCGGTGAAGGCCCCCGCGTCCCCGGCGCGGTCGTCGTCCCCCTCCGGGCGGTCCTCCTGCACGACGACGACGGGACAGCTCGCCATCGACGCGGTCGCGAGGCTGTTGGAACCGACCATCAGCGAGCGGAAGCCGCCGAGCCCGCGCGAGCCGACCACGATCATCGACGCGTCCCGGCCGAGCGATACCAGGGCCGCCGACGGGAAGTCCAGCGGGGCCAGCGTCGAAGGCCGCAGCTCCGGAGCGATGAGTGCGCTCCGGCGCACGGACTCGGCCAGCAGGGTCTGCGCCTCGCGCCGTCCGGTCTCCTCGTCGACCTGCCGGGTGAGCGGGCGGACGTGGACGATCAGCAGGGGCAGCCCCCGCCGCACGGCTTCGTGGGTGGCCCAGTCGAGCGCCCGCCGACTGTGCGTGGAACCGTCGACTGCGGCGATCACGGGAAGATCGTTGGTGGTCATGCCTCCGAGCGTACGTCGCCGGGCGGACGGCTCTCACTTGCGGTGGCGGCCGGCGCGCACGCGCGGGGGCGGACGGCCCTCTCAGTCGTGGTTGTGGGTGGAGGAGGTGTCCTCCGGGGGCACGCTGCGCCCGCCGTCGCTGCCACTGGCCACGACCGCGACCAGAGCCGCCAGGATCGCCACCACGGCGAGCCTTCCGCCCACCCGCAGAACCCACCCGGTGCGGGCCCCGGCGGTCGCTCCGGGCCGGACCGGCAGCTTCTCGGAGCGGCGGGCGGGCCGCAGCAGGCGCAGGAGCAGCAGCGCGGCGATCGGGAGCTGGAGCAGCCAGACGCTCGTGCGGAACCAGCCGTCGTACCAGACGTTGGTCCCGTACAGCAGGGTGTGCCAGACGCTGAGGACGTAGACGACGATCACGCAGCGGTGCAGTATCCGCCAGGTCTTCTGGCCGATGCGGTGGCGTACGTAGAAGACCAGGCCGAGGGGGATCGCGAGGTACAGGGCCGCTTGGCCGATGGGGATGGCGATCTTGCCGGTCCCCGAGTCGTAGCCGCCGGGGACGAGGGCCTCCACGAAGGCGGTGGCGACCGCGGAGTTCCAGGACGCGGTGTCGTGCCGGACCAGTTCGGCCCCGAACAGCAGGGCGTGGGCCGCGATCAGGGCGATGGTGTTCAGGCTCGTGGTGCGGTGCAGGCGTTCCAGCCGGGGGCCCGAAAGCGGCAGGCGACCCGGCCGGGGGCCGGACAGCATCAGCCCGAGGATGACGGTCCCCCAGGCCCAGAGCAGGGCGGACCAGCCGAACGCCTGGCTGAGGAAGTACATCCAGAAGCCGCCCGCGTCGGCCATGAACGGCATCACGGTGACCGTGGACGAGGTCTTGTTGCGGATGCGTATGTAGAGCAGGACGAAGATCGCCGCGGTGATGAGGAGCGCGACCAGGCCGTCGGGCCACGAGGCCCGCAGGTCGGAGCGGAGCGTCGGCCGTTTCGGAGCTCCCGGCTGCCGGGGGGAGGGGACGTGGCCGTCTTCCGGTGCGGCGCTGTCGGTGGCTGCGGCTTCAGGTCCGGTTCCGGTGGCGGGCGCGGCGCTTTCGGGCATCTCGGCGGCCGCTGCCGGTTCGGGGGTGGGGAGTGGGTTCGTCATGCGGCCTCTTCGGGGCGGGGGCATCGGCTGGCGGGGGCGGATGCGGCGGCCCCGGGCCACGAGGCTTACGCAGACGCGTTGTTGGAGCAGTCGGACGCGGGCGCGGGAAAGTTCCCGACAGCTGTATGTGACATGGATCACATGGTGCTGCTGGTGGGGCAAACAAGGTGAACTCCCGTTGTTTCGGCATCTGGTGCCCTTCTCTCCGGGGTGGGTGCGACTGGCACGATGGCTGACATGGGAGCCGGAACCGCACTCCGACTCGTACGCACCGCGCTGTTCGCGGTGGTGTGCGTCGCCGTGTCCGGACTCGGCCACGCGCTGATGTCCGGCGCGCCCCTGCCCCTGCTCGTCCAGGCCGCCGCGCTGCTGCCGGTGTGCGGTGCGGGATGGTGGCTCGCCGCGCGGGAACGGAGCGCTCCGGTGACCGTGACGGCCCATGTCCTGGGCCAGTTGGGGCTGCACGCCTTCTTCGCCTGCGCCGGATCCTGGCTGCCGTCCGGCTTCGGCGCGCACCACGCGGGCGGCGGGCGGGCGCCGGGCGCGATGAACCACTCCGCGCACGAGGTCGCGATCGGCGACTCCTCGGGCCTGCTGGGGCTTCTGGCCGCCTTCGACGGCGCGGTGTTCACCCTCGGCATGGCCGCCGCCCACGCGGCGGCCGGGCTGATCTGCGGCTGGTGGCTGTGGCGCGGCGAGGTCGCGCTCGCCCGGCTGGGCCGCTGTCTGGTGCTGTTCGTCCGGGCACCGCTGCGGACGGCCCGGCGCCTGTGGTCCGCGACGCCCCACGCGCCCGCGCCGTCCGTCCGGCGACGCGTCCGCCGCCGGCCCCGCCGCCGCTTCCGGAACCTTCTCGCCCTGCACGCCATCTCCCGGCGCGGGCCGCCCCTCTCCCTCTGCCTCCTCTGACCTCCATCCGTCCTCCGGCTCCTGTGCGCCGGAGGCGGTACGGGTGTGCGCCACGCGCACACCCGTGACAGGCATGCCGGTGCTCCGGGCCACCCCAACAGGGGGCCCGGGGCCGGTCGCCGGAGCCGGGCGACCGCTGCCGCCGGCTCCGCAAGGACGCGAAGGACCGCTGTGACACATCCTGCTCCCGCGCTACGCACCGCCGGGCCACCCGCCGCCGCGCGACCGGCCGTCGGGCCGACCGCCACGGTACGACCCACCGCCGCCCCACCCGCGACCGCACGCCCTGCCGTCCGACCGGGACCGGCCGCCGTGCGACCGCCTGCCGTCGCCGCGCCACCCGCGCCCGCACGCCCCGCCGTCGCGCGATCCGCCACCGCACCACCGGCCGTCGCGAGGCCCGTCGCGCCCCCCGTCGCCGCGCCCGCCTCCCGGCCGCCGGCCATCCGGATGTCCACCACCCGCCCGCCCCACCCCCGGGTCCCGGCCGCCCGGCAGAACGACGGGCAGATCACCGACTGGGCGCTGGCGGCGGGAGGCGGGGACCGGGAGGCAGCCGACCGCTTCGTCCGGGCGACCTACGAGGACGTCCGCAGATTCGTCGCCTACCTCAGCTCCGACGTCCCGGGGGCCGACGACCTGGCTCAGGAGACCTACCTCCGGGCGATGAGCGGACTGGCCCGGTTCGCGGGGCGTTCCTGCGCCCGGACCTGGCTGATGTCGATCGCGCGACGCGTCGTCATCGACCGGCACCGAGCCGCCGCCGTGCGCCCCCGGACCGCCGACACCGCGGACTGGCAGACCGCGGCGGAACGCGCCCAGCCCCGTCAACTGCCCGGATTCGAGGAGTCCGTCGCGGTGCTGGACGCCCTGCGCCGACTGGACCCGGCGCGCCGCCAGGCCTTCGTCCTCACCCAGCTTCTGGGCGCGTCCTACGAGGAGGCGGCGGCCGCCGCGGGCTGTCCGATCGGCACGGTGCGCTCCCGCGTGGCCCGCGCCCGCCGCGAACTCGCCGGGCAGTGGCGCGCGGGACCGGCCGAAGCGCACCGGAGCCCGATCCCCGCATCGGCGTGACCGACCTGTCGCCGGACGGGAATCCCTCAGAGGTGTCCCGCACCCCTCAGTCGGCGCCCGCCCGCGATCCCTCGGGGTCCCGGGCGGTGCGCCGCCGGCGGAGCAGGAACACCGGCAGCAACAGGCACTGGAGGCAGACAGCCGCCCAGAACCCCCGCGCCGAGCCCGCGGACTCCGCCGCCCCGTACAACTGCCCGCCCACCACCCCGCTGGCGAACGCGCCGATGCCCGCCGCCAGCCGCTGACGCCCGAACACGCTCGCCGGAGTCGCCGACGAACGGGCCAGCGCCTCCAGGTCGTTCTTGAGGAAGAGCACGATCTCCCCGAGGCACAGCAGCGTTCCGCCCACCGCGATCCCCGCGTGGCCCCCGGCTCCGATCGCCGCCATGCCCGCAGCCATCGCGCCGAACCCCCACCGCAGGGCGGCCGGGTAGCTCAGTGCGGCGACCCGTTCCGCCAGCAACGGCTGGGCGACGACGAGGAGGGCCGCGTACCCCGTCAGGACGGCTCCGTAGAAGGCCGCCGACGTCCGGGGGACCGCGTACAGCGCCAGATAGTGCTGGAAGAACATGAACGCGTACACGCTCAGGACGGTCACCACGAACGGTGAGGGCCCGGGGCGCGGTGCGCCCAACTCCGGGGTCCGCCCGGCGGCGGGCGCTGCGGAGGCCCCGTCGGACGACCTGTCACAGGACCGGTCTGCGGTGCCCGCCGGCAGCAGCGCGTGCCCGGCCCCCACGAGCGCGAACAGCACGGTGACACAGGAGAACAGCACCCCGGGGGAGCCCATGACGAGCGGCGCGGCGGCCGGAGGGCCCAGCGCCATCCCCGCGTTGAACGCCGAACCGCTCGCCGACAGCAGCCGGGGGCGCCGCTCCTCGGGCGCCCCCTCCACCAGATACGCCTTGTTCGCCGGGAGGTACAGCGCCGCGCCCGCCGACACCAGCAACAGCGCCCCGACCGCCAGAACCGGACTGGTCAGCCCGGGGACGAACGCGGCGAACCCCGCCGTACGCAGTCCCAGCGCCAGCAGCATCGCGCGCCGCAGCCCGATCCGCCCGGTCACCGGCCCCGCCACCACGCCGCCGGCGAACTGGATCAGCGAGGCGACGGCCAGCACGATGCCGACCGTGCCGAGCCCGAGGCCGAGCCGCTGGTGCAGCAGCACCGACATATAGGGAAGCACGGCGAAACTGCCCAGCGTGATCAGGAACGAGCCCCCCAGCAGGAACCGCTGCGGGCCGGTGAGCTGCGGGCCGCCCGGCCGCCCGGAGGCCCGGCCGCCCGGCCCACGGTCCGTACGGCGGCGGCTCACCTCCCCGGGCTCACGCCGCCCCGGCGACGACCGGACGGACCCGGACGGCCGCGCTCCACGCCCGGTGCTGGGCCAGCTCCGCCGTCCGCCCCTCGGCCAGCACCATGCCCGTACAGCCCCGCTGATCACCGACGTGGACCACGCTCTCGCCGGGCTCGCGGACCGGGAACCACTCCACCGCCCCGGGGAACGCACCGAGTTCGTCGAGGCCGTGCCAGCCCTTCAGCACCCCGGGCCGCTCCGCGTACACGAGGACGAAGCCGTACGCGGGCCCTGTGGCGTCGAGCGGGGCGTCCAGCAGTGCCGGGCGGCGGCCGAGCGCCTCGTCCATCATGGCCGTGTAGACGTTGGTCCGCAGCGTCCGGCACAGCACCTCGCCGACCAGCGCGCCGCCGATCCTGCGGTTGATCTCCACCAACTCGGGCCCGTCGGCGGTCAGGACGAACTCCACATGGGCGAAGCCGCGGACGTGCCCCGCCGCCGCCAGGACCCGGCCCACCCACGCCTCGATCCCGGCCCGCTCCTCCTGGGGCAGCGCCACCGGGAACGCCGCCGCCTCCTCCCGTACCACCGCCGCCCGGGACGTCTGGCGGCTCAGCACCCCGAGCAGCCGGGTGGTCCCGTCCCAGCCGATGGTCTCCGCGCTGTACAGCGGACCGGCGAGGAACGCCTCGGCCAACAGGTCTCCGGTCAGGCGCTGTCGACCCGCCTCCGCCAGCGCCCGGTGCAGGGCCTCCTCGTCGTGCACGATCCACACGGCGCGCGAGGAGGTGCCCGCCGAGTCCTTCAGGACCGCGGGCAGCCCCACTGCCCGCAGCACCTCCCCGGCGCCCTCGGGACCCGGCGGGACGGATACGGCCGTACTCCGGCTCAGCCCGTGCGCGTGCAGCGTCTCCCGGACCCGGCGCTTGTCCCGCAGTAGCCGTACGGCCCCGGGATCGGCGCCCGGGAGCCCCAGTTCGGCGGCCAGCTCGGCGGCCGGCACGCTCCAGGTGTCCGTCGTGTTGATCAGCCCGGCCAGGCCCGGCACGGCGGCCAGGGCGCGACGGGTGGCCTCCGGATCCGTGGTGTCGACGTCCACGACGTCCAGCGCGTCCGGTGGCAGGACCGCCAGCTCGTGCCGGTAGACCGAACGGTCGCCGGTCAGCAGACACAGCCGGTGCCCCGCTTCGGCGGCGGCCTCCGCCATCCGGCCCAGGCCGAAGGACAGGGACTCCAGTGCGGCGATCGTCATGGCAGCAGCTCCACGGTCGGTACGGGGGAGGGGACTTCGCCCTCGACGGTCCTGGCGGCCTCCGGAGCGGCGCGCCCGGCCCATTCCATCACCGACCACGGCGGCCGCAGGTCGGCCGGCGACGCGATGGTCCGGGGCCGCAGCCCGGCCGGGTCCAGGGCCTCGGCGTGCCGGGCGAACACCCGCTCCGCGTACCGGTGTCCGGTGTCGGCGCCCAGCACCAGATGCAGCCGCCCGGGATCGCGGGCCGCCTCCCAGGCCGCCGCCAGATGGGCCGCCCCGGTGGACAGGCCCGCGAACACCGCGTGCTCCCGCAGCAGTCCGACCGCCCCCGCCATGGCATGGCGGAAGTCCAGCCAGTGGACGGTGTCGTACAGCTCGTGCCGGACGTTCCCGAACGGTATCGAGCTGCCGATGCCCGCGATGATCGCCTCCGGGTCCTCGAACCGCTCGCTCCCGAACGTCACGCTGCCGAACGGCTGGATGCCCACCAGCCGCACCGACCGCCCCGACTCCCGCAGCGCGCGGGCCAGTCCACCGGTCGACGCGCCCGTGCCCACCGCGCCGACCACGGTCAGCGGACCCTGGGGCAGCGCCCCGGTGAGCAGCTCCGCGAACTCCCGGTAGCCCTCGTGGTGGACCTGGTCGTGGTACTGCCGCATCCAGTGGAAGTCCGACCGCTCCGCCAGCAGCCGGCGCACGTGGCGCACCCGCAGCTCCTGGTCCAGTCGCAGGCTCTGCGAGGGCGGCATCGCGTCGACCGTGGCGCCGAGGATTTCCAACTGCGCCCGCATGGTGGCGTCCACGGTGGTGGAGGCGACGATGTGGCAGCGCAGCCCGTAGCGGTGGCAGGCCATGGCGAGCGCCAGCGCGTAGATCCCGCTGGAGCTGTCGACCAGGGTCTGCCCCGGGACCACCCGGCCCCGGCGCAGCAGCGAGCGGACCGCGCCGAGCGCGGCGTACACCTTCATCGTCTCGAAGCGGGCGAGGACGATGTCGCCGGTCAGCCGGATCAGGTCGGGGGTCTTCACCGCGTCGGTGATGTGCTCGTGGACCGTCGCGACCGCCGGGCGCGCGGAAGCGTCCGGCCCCGCGGCGCGGGGACGGGCGTCCGCCCCGGCCCTCACTTGCGCCGCCCGCGCACGATCAGCCGGTCCGAGCGCTGGTCGTAGCCCGACGCGTCGAACCCGCCGAAGCACTCCACGTCGGTGAAGCCCGCGCTCTCGAAGAGGGCGTGCAGCTCGGCCGCCGAGTAGAGCCAGGAGATGATGGACGCCGTCCGCGCCGTCGTACCGCGCACCAGCGTCCAGTCCGTGCGCAGCCGCCGCCAGCTGTCGAGGACGGTGTCGCGCTGGACGACATAGGCGCCGTCGGGCAGGTCGACCGCCTTCGGCCGCCCGATCCAGCCCGCCAGCACCTCCTTGCCCATCACGTCCACCAGGAGCTGCCCGCCCGGGGCGAGGCTCTCGTGGGCGTTGCGCAGCACCTGGAGGTTGTCCTCGGCCTCGTCGAAGTAGCCGAACGACGTGAAGACGTTCAGCACCACGTCGAACGTGCCCGGCTGCCGGTAGGTGAGCATGTCGGCGCGCTCCAGGCGGACCTCGGCGCCCGCCGTGTCGCAGGCTGTCCGGGCCCTCTCCAGCATGGAGGGCGACAGATCGACCCCCGTCACCTCGTACCCGCGCCCCGCCAGCGGCACCACGAAGAGACCCGGCCCGCAGCACAGGTCCAGGACTCTCGTGCCCGGTGGGAAGTCCAGCAGAGGAGAGGACGCGACCAGCGCGGCGGCGGACTCGGCCCGCGCCGCCGGGAACATCGTCGGGGCGAAATCGGACCAGAGCGCGTCGTCCTCGTACCAGTGCATGCCTCGCGGCCTCCTCCCGGGCCCGGGGGCCCCGTGGGTGTGCTGCTGCCGTCGCCCCGGCGGCCGTGTCACCGGCCGCCGTTTCCGTCACCGGACGGGCCTCCCGCGCCCGGCGTCTCTCCAGTAGTCGGCCGCCCCGGCCGGGAAGTTCCCCGCGATCACCGGGCGGCGCCGGGGCCACCGCCCGGCACCGCCCGCCCCGTACCGCCCGCCACCGAGCGGGCCTCACCGGCGGCCACCGTGCGACGCCGGAGCCGCGACCCCGCACCGCCCGAGCCTCACCGGCGGCCCCCGGGCGGTGTGCAGGCGACGTAACCGTCACTGTTCGCCCGGTGTCATCCCCGGGTAACGGGCCCTTCCTAGATTCGGGGGTGACCGCAGCCCGCCCCCGCGTCCCTCCGGGTACGCCCGCCCCCGAAGGGCCCCCATGACCGTGCCGCCCCCGCCGCCGTGCGCTCCCGCCACCGACCGGGTGCGCACGGTCTGCTCGTACTGCGGTGTCGGCTGCGGGATCGTCCTCGACATCGCCGCCGGCCCCGACGGCCGCCGCACCGTCGTGAAGGCCTCGGGAGACAAGGAGCACCCGTCGAACGCAGGCCGGCTGTGCACCAAGGGCGCCACCGGCGCGGACCTCCTCGCCGCCCCCGGCCGGCTGACCACCGCCCTGGCCCGCCCCGACCGCAGCGAGCAGCCCGCCCCGCTCGGCCGGGACGCCGCCATCGCGGAGACCGCGCGCAGGCTGCGGTCCGTACTGGACGCCCACGGCCCGGACGCGGTGGCCCTCTACGTCTCCGGCCAGATGACGCTGGAGGCGCAGTACCTCGCCAACAAGCTGGCCAAGGGCTTCATCGGGACCAACACCATCGAGTCCAACTCCCGGCTCTGCATGGCGAGCGCGGGCAGCGGCTACAAGCTGTCCCTCGGCGCGGACGGACCGCCCGGCTCCTACGAGGACTTCGCGCACGCCGACGTCTTCCTCGTCACCGGCGCCAACATGGCCGACTGCCACCCGATCCTCTTCCTGAGGATGATGGAGCGCGTCAAGGCGGGCGCGAAGCTGATCGTCGTCGACCCCCGGCGCAACGCCACCGCCGCCAAGGCCGACCTGTACCTCCGGATCCGGCCCGGCACCGACCTGGCCCTCCTCAACGGGCTGCTGCACCTCCTCGTCGAGAACGGGCACACCGACCCGGAGTTCGTCGCCGAGCACACCGAGGGCTGGGAGCGGATGCCCGCCTTCCTCCGCGACTACCCGCCCGCCGCCGTCGCGGAGATCACCGGCATCCCCGAGGACGACATCCGGCGGGCGGCCCGCTGGATCGGCGAGGCGGGCGACTGGATGAGCTGCTGGACGATGGGCCTCAACCAGTCCACCCACGGGACCTGGAACACCAACGCGATCGTCAACCTGCACCTGGCGACCGGGGCGATCTGCCGGCCCGGCAGCGGCCCGTTCTCGCTCACCGGCCAGCCCAACGCCATGGGCGGACGCGAGATGGGCTACATGGGCCCCGGACTGCCCGGCCAGCGATCGGTCCTGGTCGACGAGGAACGTGCCTTCACCGAGGAGCTGTGGGGCGTTGAGCCCGGCACCCTGCGCGCGGACGGCTCGGGCAGCGGCACCGTCGACATGTTCCGGCGCATGGCCGACGGGGAGATCAAGGCCTGCTGGATCATCTGCACCAACCCGGTCGCCTCGGTCGCCAACCGCCGGACCGTCATCGAGGGTCTGGAGGCCGCCGAATTCGTCGTCACGCAGGACGTGTTCGCCGACACCGAGACCAACGCGTACGCCGATGTCGTCCTGCCCGCCGCCCTCTGGGCCGAGTCCGAGGGCGTGATGATCAACTCGGAGCGCACCCTCACCCTCTCCCGCCGCGCCACCGACCCGCCGGGAGAGGCCTGGCCGGACTGGCGGATCATCGCCGCGGTGGCCTGCGCCATGGGGTACGAGGACGCCTTCGGCTACACGAGCGCCGAGGAGGTCTTCGCCGAGATCACCCGGGCGTCGAACCCGCGCACCGGCTACGACCTGCGCGGGGTGACGTACGAGCGGCTGCGCGAGACACCTGTGCAGTGGCCCAGCGCCGATGTCGACGGCCCGGCCCGCAACCCCGTGCGCTACGTCAACGACGGCGTCAGCCAGGAGCTGACCGTGCGGCCCGACGGGAGCGTGCCGAGGCTCGCCTTTCCCACGCCGAGCGGCCGGGCCGTCTTCCACGCCCGCCCGCACCTGCCGCCGGCCGAAATGCCCGACGAGGACTTCCCGCATCTCCTCAACACCGGGCGGCTCCAGCACCAGTGGCACACCCTCACCAAGACCGCGAAGATCGCGAAGCTGAACCGGCTCGACCCGGGCCCCTTCGTCGAGATCCATCCCGACGACGCGGCGGTCCTGGGCATCGGTGAGGACGACGGCGTCGAGGTCGCCTCGCGGCGCGGGCGCGCGGTGCTTC
This sequence comes from Streptomyces sp. NPDC102283, assembly GCF_044766265.1. Classification (NCBI taxonomy): domain Bacteria; kingdom Bacillati; phylum Actinomycetota; class Actinomycetes; order Kitasatosporales; family Streptomycetaceae; genus Streptomyces; species Streptomyces sp. NPDC102283. The sequence goes on along the minus strand of NZ_JBIWLQ010000023.1, from coordinate 68,664 downwards.
CGGCCCGGATCACCGACCGGGTCGGGCCGGGGGAGTGCTTCGCCCCGTTCCACTGGAACGACCTGTTCGGCGAGTACCTCGGCGTGAACGCCGTGACCAACGACGCGGTCGACCCGATCTCGTTCCAGCCCGAGCTGAAGGTGTGCGCGGTCCGGCTGGTGAAGGTCGCCGCACCCGCGCCGCGCCGCGGGCCCGCCGAGGCGGAACGGCCCGCGCCCGGCGGGGGCCCCGGTCTCGGATTCATGGGTACCTCGGGCCCGGTGGACGCCTCCGGCCTGGTGGGCACATCGGGTCCGGTGAACACATCGGGTCCGGTGAACACATCGGGTCCGGTGAACACATCGGGTCTGGTGGGCACGTTCGGCCTGGTGGACACCGCCCCACCCGTCCTCACGGAGACGGAACGCCGCTATCTGGCCGGATTCCTCGCGGGCCTGGGCGCCCGGCCGGAGGGCACCCCGGTGCTTCCGGCGGGCGCCCCGTTCGCCCCGGACCACGCGCTGTGGGTCAACGGAGTGCTCGCCGGGACGTACTCCCGGCTCGCGGGGACGGCGGAGCCCGCCCCCGCGGCGCCGGCGGGCACCCCGGACGAACCGGGCCGGCCGGTCGTCGTGCTGTGGGCCTCGCAGACCGGCAACGCCGAGGAGGTCGCCGCGACGGCCGCCCGGACGCTGGCCGCCGAGGGGCACCGCACCACGCTCCTCGGTATGGACGACGGGACGCCCGCGGCCCTGCCGAACCCGGCCGACCTCCTCGTCGTCACCAGCACCTTCGGCGACGGCGACGCCCCCGACAACGGCTCCGCCTTCTGGGAGTCGCTGAACGTCCCCGGGGTCCCGGGCCTGAAAGGCGTCCGCTACGCCGTACTCGCGCTCGGTGACTCCAGCTACGACGACTTCTGCGGCCACGGCCGCCGCCTGGACGAACGCCTCGGCGAACTGGGCGCGGAGCGGCTGGTCCCGCGCACCGACTGCGAGCCGGAGTACGAACAGCCCTTCGGCCAGTGGCTCAAGGAGGTCCGGACGGCGCTGGAGGCGACGACCCCGGAAGGGACAGCGGAGCGGACAGCGGCCACACCGCCCGCCGCGCCGACGGTGTCGCCCGGAGGGACGGCGCCCGCCCGCCCCTCCCGCGCCGCCCCCGTCACCGCCCTCCTCACCGGGAACCGCCTCCTGAGCCTGCCCGGCGCGACGAAGGAGGTCCGCGCCTTCACGATCGACACCCGGGACGCCGAGACCCCCCTGACGTACACGGCCGGGGACGCGCTGGGCGTACACCCCCTCAACTCACCGGACCTGGTGGCCGAATGGCTCGCCGTCACCGGTCTCGACCCCGCAGCCGAGGTGGACGTCCCCGGACACGGCCCGGTCGCCCTGGAGACGGCCCTGCACCGCCACCTCGACATCGCCCGCATCACCCCGGACCTGCTGCGCCTAGTCGCCGACCAGACGGGGGACCGGTCCCTGAAGAAGCTGCTGCGCCCCGACAACAGGGGCGAGCGGGACCGGTGGATCTGGGGGAGGCAGGCCGTCGACGTCCTCGCCGAACACCCGGTACGGGCCACGGCCGCCGCCTGGGCCGAGGTGCTCGGGCCGCTGAGGCCCCGGCTCTACTCCATCGCCTCCAGCCCGCTCGTGGACCCCCACCGGATGCGGCTGACCGTCTCCGTGATCCGCTACGAGAGCCACCGCGGCCGGATGCGCAAGGGCGTCGCCTCCACGTTCCTCGCCGACGCCGAACAGGACAGCCCCCTGTCGGTGTTCGTCCAGCGCAACGACCGCTTCCGGCCGCCCGTCGACCCGGCCACCCCGATGATCATGGTCGGGCCCGGTACGGGAGTCGCGCCGTTCCTGGGCTTCCTGGAGGAACGCCGGGCGCTCGGTCACTCCGGCGCCAACTGGCTGTTCTTCGGCGAGCAGCACCGCGCCACGGACTTCTACTACCGCGACGAACTCGACGCGCTGAGCCGCTCGGGCACCCTCACCCGGCTGGACACCGCCTTCTCCCGCGACCAGCGGGCCAAGGTCTACGTCCAGGACCGGATGCGCGAGCACGGAGCCCAGCTCTGGTCCTGGCTCCGCGACGGCGCCCACCTCTATGTCTGCGGCGACGCCTCCCGCATGGCCAAGGACGTCGACCGGGCCCTGCGCGACATCGCCGTCGCCCACGGGGGACTCGAACCCGACGCGGCGGCCGCGCAGGTCAAGCAGCTAGCCTCGGACCGCAGATACGTGCGTGACGTGTACTGAACGAGGGAGCGTGGCCACATGGGGTGGACAGAAGTACCGGTCGACACCGGATCACCGGCGACGGGCGCCGTCCTGCTGATCGGCATCCCCGGCAGCGGCAAGAGCACGGTGGCCGCGGCTCTCGCCGCCCGCTTCGCCACCGCCGCCCACATCGAGGTGGACGCCCTCCAGGAACTCATCGTCTCCGGCGGCCGGTGGCCCTCGCCCGAGAAGGACGAGGAGGCGGACCGGCAGATCTTCCTCCGGGCCCGCAACGCCTGCCTGCTGGCGGACAGTTTCGCCGCCGCGGGCTTCCTCCCGGTCATCGACGACGTCGTCGTACGCCGTGCCCACCTCGACTTCTACCGCGCCACGCTCACCGGCGTACCGCTGCACCGCGTGGTCCTGGCCCCGGGCGCCGCGAAGGCCCTGGAGCGCAACCTCGCCAGGGACAAGACGCTGACGACGGACTGGTCCCCGCTGGACGACGTCATGCGCACCGAACTGGCCGACGAGAAGATCTGGATCGACAGCGCGGAGCTGACCGTGGACGAGACGGTCGACGCGGTCCTGACCGCCACCGGCCTGACGCCGCCACCGGCCTGACGCCTCAGCCGTCCGGCCTACCGATCAGGCACCGGGAAGCGTGTCCACGCTTCTGCTCCCAGAAAAAAATCCGCTCGGGAAGTTCACGATCAAGAGCCTGATCGCCCCTCAACTCATGACGGCCTCGCGGCCGGTACCCATGAAGAAGAGGAGGCCCCCGAATGGAATCGGCCATGACCGTGTTCGTTCTGATCGTCATCGCCAAAGCCTTCGCGCTGACGGCGCTCTGGCTGCGGCTGCACCGACGGGCGCAGAGTGAACGGGAACGGCACCACTATCTGCTGGAGATGACCGGCAAGTTGCCCACGGGGGGAACGGTGGAACTGGGCGACCGCGGTGACACCGGGCACCACCTGTGCGTGAGGATCGTCGGCGCCCCGGCCGACGGCGAGAAGGGCCGTACGTCGTGAACATCCAGGACCCGGCTGAGGGGGCTGACCGTTCGGCGGCCGCCCCCGCACCGCCTGCCCCGTTCGTCCGGGACGACCGCGACCGGCAGCGGACGGACGCGGAGTTCGCCGCCTTCTACCGTGAGCAACTGCGCTCGCTGGTCGGCTTCCTGATCAACCAAGGGGCCGGGCTGCGGGACGCCGCGGACATCGCGCAGGAGAGCATGATCGACGCCTACCGGTGCTGGGGCGACATCGAGTATCCGAAGGCATGGGTCCACAAGGCCGCCTCCCGTGCGCTGGTACGCAAGGTCGCTACGCTCGAAGAGCTCGTCGAGGATCTTCCCGAGCCCACGTCCCTGCTGCCCCGTCCCGACGCCATCGCCGAGTGGGAAGTGCGGCACGACGCGCTGCTCATCCTGCGCGGCCTCCCCCCGAGACAACGTCAGATCATGGCGTGGACCCTGAACGGCTTCACACCCACCGACATCGCCGACCACCTCGGCCTGTCGGCCGAGACGGTGCGCGCCAACCTCAAGAAGGCCCGCCGGGCGGTAGCCGCCCGTATCAAGGAACGCGAGGAGGGCCAGTGACCCGCCACCCCGCATACGACCCCGAGGGAACGGAACCGCACCAGCGGCTCGACCGGGTCCAGCCCGCCCTGACCCGTGCTCTCGACGGCGTCCTGGATATCGAGGCCGGCCTGCGGGAGATCCTCATCCTCTCTCACCACGACACCGCCGTCGACGGCCTCGACGGAGTCCTGGACGCCGAGGCCGGACTCGCCGCCATCCTGCCTCCCGCCGCACCCGCCAGTCACTCCCGCGGAGCGCACGACGGCCTGAGGACGGAGGCGCTCCTGCAGGCGATCGGGCCGGAGGACCGCATGGCTCTGCGCAACGAGCCCGAGATCAGGAGGGTCAGCCAGGTTCTCGCCCGCACCCGCGGTGTCGCGCTGGCGCTGGAGGACGATCCGCCCTACGACACCCATCTCGCTCGCACGCTCGCTGTCGACCTCGCTCGCGACCTCACCCACGACCTCGCCCACGATCTCGTCCTGGCCCGCGGCCTGGCTCGCGACCTCGGCATCACCGCCGCCGGCGACCTCGACCTCAGCCGTGCCACCGCTGTCGCCGCCTGCCTCGTACAAGCCCGCGCACTCGGCTCCCGCGCGGACCTCCTCGCCGTCCGCACCCGCACCGAGGACCTGACCTCCGCCCTGGATCTCGCTCACGTCCATGCCGTCGCCCTCGCCCGCGACCTCGCCCGCGACCGAGGCATCTCCCTGACCTTCCGTCTCAACGTTGCCGACGACCTCGATCTCGCCCTGGACGTCGCTCACGGTCGCGCCATCGACCTGGTCGGTCTCCTCGGCTTCGAACCCGGCCCCGACCGGAGCCCCGCCCACCGTGAACTCGTCGCCCAGGTCGTGGGCATCCGCACAGCCGAGATGTGCCGAGCCATCGGCCGGGTGCTCGGACACAAGCCCCCCACGCTCGACGGGGACTCTCTGCACGCGCTGCTGGACGACTTCGTCACCGCTGACCTGAGAGATGCCGACCTGGCCGGTATCGACCTCACAGGGGTGCACTGGTCGGAGCTCGGTACACAGTGGCCCGCGGGCCTGGACGTCGAAGCCCTGAAAGCCCGTTCGGAGGAAACGTTCCCCGGCAGCGGTACCTGGGTCGTCCGCTCCGGCACCGCGACCATCCACGACCTCGCCGACCGGTAGCCGGACTGCCCACGGGCCCGCGTGCGGCTCCGCCCCGGCGTTGTCAGACCCCCGCCGTACGGTGGGGACCATCTGTCCGCGCTGCTGGCTGCTGCGCTGCTGGATCGCCCCGCCCGGCTGCTCCCGGGCGGGGCGCACGACGCCTACGGGGTGGTGCCCGCCGACTCACCCGCGTGCGGGCTGAGCACCCCGGCCCAGATCAGAATGAAGAGGACGATGCCGAGCAGGATGCGGTAGATGACGAACGGCATGAAGCTCTTGGTCGTGATGAACTTCATGAACCACGCGATGACGGCGTATCCGACGAAGAACGCCACCAGCGTCGCGAAGATCGTCGGGCCCCAGGAGATATGGCCCTCGCCCACGTCCTTGAGCTCGTAGGCGCCCGAGGCGAGCACCGCGGGGATCGCCAGCAGGAACGAGTAGCGGGCGGCCGACTCGCGGGTGTAGCCCATCAGCAGGCCACCGCTGATCGTCGCACCCGACCGGGAGACCCCGGGGACCAGCGCCATCGCCTGGCAGAACCCGAAGATCAGGCCGTCCCTGACCCCCAGCTCCTTGAGCGTCTTGCGCTCCTTCACCACCCGGTGCTTGCCGCCCGACTCGTCGCGCGCGGCCAGCCGGTCGGCGATGCCCAGCACGATGCCCATGCCGATCAGCGTCGTCGCGATCAGCCGGAGATCGCGGAACGGTCCCTCGATCTGGTCCTTGAGCGTGATGCCCAGAACACCGATGGGGATCGAGCCGACGATGACCAGCCAGCCCATCTGGGCGTCGTGGTCACCGCGCATCGCACGGTCCGTCAGCGAGCGGAACCACGCCGACAGGATGCGCGCGATGTCCTTGCGGAAGTAGATGAGCACCGCCGCCTCCGTGCCGATCTGACTGATGGCGGTGAAGGCGGCCCCCGGGTCGTGCCAGCCGGCGAACGCGGCGGTCAGCCGCAGATGGGCGCTGGAGGAGATCGGCAGGAACTCGGTCAGTCCCTGAACGAGTCCCAGGACGAATGATTCGAACCAGCTCATGGGGCTTTGGCCATCCCGGAGGTGATCGTGCATCGGCCACGGACGACTGGGCCCGTCGGCTGCGTGCGGAGTACGGAGTGCGGTCAAGGACAACAAGGACATCGAGGTCGCGGGCAGCGTATCGCCTGAAAGTAAACGTCAGACCTACTGCACCGGTCGTCCACGTGCCGCCGTACGTTCAGTCCTGCGGCGTGTCCCGGCCGAGCCGGTGGCGCTTGCGCCAGGCGACCAGCGCCCCGCCGAGAGCGGACAGCACGATGAAGCCCGTGGCGGCCAGGAAGACCGGCGAGGTCGGCGACGCGGCCTCGCTGCCGGCTATCACGTACGCCGCCGTGTTCGGGATCGACCCCAGCCCGGTGGCCAGGAGGAACGGCGGAGCGCTCATCCGGGAGGTCGCCGCGCAGTAGTTGGCGGCGGCGAACGGGATCCCGGGGAAGAGCCGCAGCGCCAGGACGGACCGGAAGCCGTGCCGGCTCAGCACCCCGTCCGCGGCGGTCAGCAGCCTCCCGCGCAGCAGGGTCCGCAGCGCGTCCTGGCCCAGTACCCGGCCCAGCATGAACGACACGCCCGCGCCCAGCACCGTGCCCGCCAACGCCGCCGCGAGACCCGCCTGCGCCCCGAACAACGCGCCCGCGGCGATGTTGAGCAGCGGGCGCGGCACGAACGCCACCGTCAGCGCCCCGTAAGCCAGCCCGAAGAGCATCGCGGCCGTGCCCCCGGTCAGCTGGGCCGGCCAGCCCGACGCCAGCAGCCGCTGTGGTTCGAAGAGCAGCATCGTCGACGCGGCCCCCAGCAGGACGACCACGAGCAGCGAGAACCGGGACCACGGCGACAGCAGCGCCCTGGAGAGGCGCAGGGCGGGACCGGTGGCGGGCCGGGCGGAGGGGACGGGGTCGAACATTCGGGGAGAGTAACCGAAAACGCTGTGTGATCGCCGTAATGTGCCTCGCGTGAACCCCGCCGCCGACGCCCCCGTCCCGCCGGACAGCGCCCTCGCCGACACTGTGCTGGAGCGGCTCGTCTCCGTCTACGCCCCGGCCGCCGACCCCGTACGGGCCGCGGGAGCCGCCGCGTACATGAAGCACGTCGCCCCCTTTCTCGGGATCCCCACCCCCGAGCGCCGGGCCCTGTCACGGACCGTCCTGGCGGGCGCCGGGCGGCCGGACGAGGCGGACTGCACGGCGATCGCGCTGCGCTGCTGGCGGCTGCCGGAGCGGGAGTACCAGTACTTCGCCGCCGACTACCTGCGCCGGTACGCGGGCCGCTGCACCTCGGGCTTCCTGCCCGTCCTGCACCACCTCGTGACCACCGTTCCCTGGTGGGACACGGTCGACGTGCTCGCCGCGCATGTCGCGGGCCCCCTGGTCGCCGCCGATCCGGCGCTCGCCCGGGAGATGGACCGGTGGATCGACGACCCCAGCCTCTGGGCGGCCAGGACCGCCCTCCTGCACCAGCTGCGCTACCGGGAAGCCACCGACACCGACCGGCTCTTCGGCTACTGCCTGCGCCGCGCGGACCACCCCGACTTCTTCCTCCGCAAGGCGATCGGCTGGGCCCTGCGGGAGTACGCCAGGACCGACCCCACCGCCGTACGCGACTTCGTCGAGGGAGCGGGGACACGCCTGTCGCCGCTCTCCGCGCGCGAGGCGCTCAAGAACCTCTGAGGCGTCGGGAAAACCATTCGACGGCGACGCCCCGCCCGGCCATGATCAGGGGCATGTTCCGGTACGCCTTCCCCGCAGCGCCGTCCGCAGTCGCGGACGCGCCGAAGGCTGCCGAGAACGACGCGGCCCTCGTGGCGGCGTTCTCCGCGGCAGCGGCTGCGGCAGCGTTCACCGCCGCCGCAGCGCCCATCGGCGGCGCCCGAAGCTGACCCTCCCCCGACAGTCCGGCGGACCCCGTAAGGGGAGGGTCGGCGGGGCCCTGGGGTCTTCTCTTCTCAGCTTCTAGTTCTCCAAGGAACGAGCCATGTCCAAGACGGCTTACGTGCGCACCAAGCCGCACCTCAACATCGGCACCATGGGCCACGTCGACCACGGCAAGACGACCCTCACCGCCGCCATCACCAAGGTCCTCAGCGAGCGCGGTGGCAGCTCCACCTCCTACGTGTCCTTCGACCGGATCGACCGGGCCCCCGAGGAGGCCCAGCGCGGCATCACCATCAACATCGCGCACGTCGAGTACGAGACCGACACCCGCCACTACGCGCACGTCGACATGCCCGGTCACGCGGACTACATCAAGAACATGGTGACGGGCGCGGCGCAGCTCGACGGGGCGATCCTCGTCGTCTCCGCGCTCGACGGGATCATGCCGCAGACCGCCGAGCACGTCCTGCTGGCCCGTCAAGTGGGCGTCGACCACATCGTCGTCGCCCTCAACAAGGCCGACGCGGGCGACCCGGAGCTGACCGACCTGGTCGAGCTGGAGGTCCGCGAGCTGCTCTCCGCGCACGGGTACGGCGGTGACACCGTTCCCGTGGTCCGGGTCTCCGGGCTCAGGGCGCTGGAGGGCGACCCGCGGTGGACGGCGGCCGTCGAAGGGCTGCTGGACGCCGTCGACACGTACGTGCCGATTCCGGTGCGCTACACCGACGCGCCGTTCCTGCTGTCCGTCGAGAACGTCCTGACCATCACCGGCCGGGGCACCGTCGTCACCGGCGCCGTCGAGCGCGGCACCGTCCGCGTCGGCGACCGGGTCGCGGTGCTCGGCGCGGACATCGAGACGGTCGTCACCGGTCTGGAGACCTTCGGCAAGCCGATGGAGTCCGCCGAGGCCGGGGACAACGTCGCGCTGCTGCTGCGCGGGGTGGAGCGCGACCGGGTGCGCCGCGGCCATGTCGTGGCCGCGCCCGGCAGCGTGGTGCCGAGCCGCCGGTTCACCGCCCAGGTGTACGTCCTGTCGACGAAGGAGGGCGGCCGGTCGACCCCGGTGACCACCGGCTACCGGCCGCAGTTCTACATCCGTACGGCGGACGTCGTCGGCGACGTCGACCTCGGCGAGTCGGCCCTCGCGCGCCCCGGCGACACGGTCACGATGACCGTGGAGCTGGGCCGTGACGTGCCACTGGAGTCCGGTCTCGGCTTCGCGATCCGCGAGGGCGGACGCACGGTCGGCGCGGGCACGGTCATCGCGCTGCTCTGAGCACCACCGCTGCCCGCCACCCCCTCGTCCCGGGGGTGGCGGGCAGCGGTGCGCGGGAGGCGACAATGGAGGCGTGAACGAGCCGATACCCGTCATCCGCGAGGTCGACTGCGGCACCGCCCGGCTGCTGCCCGACGTGGACCGCGACCGGGCCTGGCTGCTCACGGTCGACGACGCGCCCCAGTCCTACGTCGACCTCGACGACCCGTCCCACCTGGAGTTCGAGTACGTGCGCCGGCTCGCCCACGTCGTGGACGGCGCGGCCGGGCCGGGTGAGCCCCTGGACGTCCTGCACCTGGGCGGCGGGGCGCTGACCCTGCCCCGCTACGTGGCGGTGACCCGCCCCGGATCGCGCCAGGACGTCGTCGACGCGGACCGGGGGCTGCTGCGGCTGGTCCGGGAGCATCTGCCGCTGCCCGAGGACGGCGGCATCTCCCTGCACGCGGCCGACGCCCGGGAGCGGCTGGAGGCCGCGGTGCCCGCCTCCGCCGACCTCCTGATCGCGGACGTCTTCGGCGGCTCCCGTGTTCCGGCGCACCTCACGTCCGTCGAGTACGCGCGGGCCGCGGGCCGGGCGCTGCGCGAGGACGGGATCTACGCCGCCAACCTGGCCGACAGCGCGCCGTTCGCCTTCCTCCGCTCCCAGCTGGCGAACTTCGCCGCGGTCTTCCCGGAACTCGCGCTGATCGGGGAACCGGGCGTACTGCGCGGGCGGCGCTTCGGCAACGTCGTCCTGCTCGCCTCGTACGCGCCCCTCGACGTGGCCCCGCTCGTCCGGGCCTGCGCCGCCGACGCCTTCCCCGCACGGGTCACCCACGGCCCCGCGCTGACCCGGTTCATCGGCGGGGCCCGCCCGGTGACGGACGTGGACGCGGTCGCCTCGCCCGAACCGCCCGACGGAGCCTTCAGCGTCGGCTGAGGCTCCGTCGGGCGGTTCGGAGGCGGGAAGGGACGGGGCGCGGCCGGTCAGCCGGTGGGCTCACCGGAGAGGCGGACCGTGCTCAGGATCTTCTGGATGGTGGTGTCCGGAAGCTCGTCCTTGACGCCGGCGGCGGCGTAGAGGACCCAGGTCGAGAAGTCGCCCTTGGAGTTCTTGAAGGAGAAGGCGATCGACTTCCCGTCGCTGTCGCACTTCTCCTTGTTGGCGAGGCCCAGCGCGGTGGCCTGGACGACGCTGCCGGAGAGACCCGACTCCGTGGTGAACGCCTTGGGCTTGCCGGTCTTGACCTTGGTCTTGGGGTCCAGCTGGGCGTAGGCGGCCCACACCCAGTTGGCGGCCTCGATCCTCGCGGCCTCGTCGGTGCTCTTGGCGCCCTGGGCGCCCTTCGTCCCGACGCCGGCGAGCCCGGTGTCCTCCTGGCTGCCGTCCCCGTCGGAGTCGTCGACGCACCACTTGCTCTTGTAGTAGGCGGGCGCGGTGAAGCCGGCGACCGGCTTACCGGTGGGCTCCTTGGCGTCCTCGAAGCCGGAGAACATCCCCGAGCTCGCGACCTCCCAGTCACCGGGAACGTCGAACTGCGTGCCCCACTTGGGGTTGGTGACGACCTTCCAGCCCGGAACGACCGGCTTGGGGTCGCTCTCGGAGCCCCGCGGGTTCTCGGCAGGCGGCGCGGAGCCGGTGTCCGCCTCGCTGGGCTCGGCGCTCGGCGACGCGGACTTCTTGTCGTCGGCGACGGTCCTGCCACCCTCGTCGTCCTTGCCGAGCACGAGGAAACCGGTGACGCCCGCGGCGACCACGACGGCGGTCGCCGCGACGATCGCCACGATCGTCGTCTTCTTCTTGTCGTCGCCGGGCTTCGGCCCGCCGGGCGGACCCGGGACGGCGTACTGCGGCACCGTCGGCTGCTGGTAGGGATGGGGCTGCTGGTACCCGGGCTGCCCGGCGGGCGGGCCCTGCGGGTATCCGTAGCCCTGCTCCGTGGGCTGCCCGGGCTGGCCCTGCGGCGGATATCCCGGTTGCTGATAGGGATTCGGCTGCTGGTACCCCGGCTGCTGGTACGGGTTCTGGTTCTGGTCCTGCGGGTTCTGCTCGCCCCCGGGCGGCTGCGTTCCTGGCCACATGGCCAGTAACCATAGATGGGGCACCCGGCCACTTCTACGGCCGCCCTGTCCCAGAGCCGTCACAAGGGGATGGCCAAACGGTGCTACTGGTGAGTAACCTTCGGGCATGAGCGCTGAACAGATGACCGTGGGCGAGATGCTCGTCGCGACGGTCCCGATGGCCCGGACCCTCAACCTCGACTTCCTGGAGACGACGCCGGAGCGCGCCGTCGTCCGGCTGCCCGACCAGGCCGACTACCACAACCACCTCGGCGGCCCCCACGCCGGAGCGATGTTCACGCTCGCCGAGTCCGCCAGCGGCGCGATCGTCATCGCCGCCTTCGGCGACCAGATGTCGCGCGCCGTGCCGCTCGCCGTGAAGGCCGAGATCGGCTACAAGAAGCTCGCCAAGGGCGAGGTCACCGCGACCGCGACCCTCGGCCGCCCCATCGCCGACGTCGTCGCCGAGCTCGACGCCGGCCGGCGGCCGGAATTCCCCGTGGTCATCGAGATCCGGCGCGCCGACGGCGCGGTCACCGGCGAGATGACCGTCGTGTGGACCCTGCGCCCCAACAGCTGAGACGTCCCAACGGCTGAGACGCCCTAACAGCTGAGACGTCCCAACGGCTGAGAGTCCGCCGTACGCACCCGGGCCGCCGCCCCTCCCCGAGCGGGAAGGGGCGGCGGCCCGGGTGCGCTGGCGGCCGGAATCCGGGCCTCAGCCCCCGTGCGCCTCACGGTGGGCCTTCGCCAGCTCCACGTACCCGGCCGCGTTGAAACGGATGCCCTCCAGCTCCTCGGCGGTCAGCGGCCGCTTCACCTTCGCGGGCACCCCCGCGACGAGCGAGCCCGGCGGCACCCGCATCCCCTGCGGCACGAGGGCCTGCGCCGCGACCAGCGAACCCGCCCCGATGTGCGCGCCGTTGAGCACCGTCGCGCCCATCCCCACCAGCACGTCGTCCTCGATCACACAGCCGTGCAGCACCGCGTTGTGGCCGACCGAGACCCGCGCGCCCACGGTGAGCGGGAACCCGGGGTCGGTGTGCACGCTGCAGTTGTCCTGGATGTTGCTGTCGGGACCGAGCGTGATGGGACCGCAGTCGGCCCGCAGCACGGCCTGGTACCAGACGCTGGAGCCCGGGGCGAGCGTCACCTCGCCGATCACCACGGAGGTCGGGGCCACGAACGCGTCCACGTCGATGTCCGGCTCCCTGCCGCCCATGCCCGTGATCAACGCCTGCTCCGCCATCGCCTGCTCCTTCGCGCCGGTGTGGTGCTCCTGGGCCTTCCCCGCGGACTCGCTCGGATCCGCCGGGCCGGGCCGCCTCACACGGTAGGGGACGACTCCCGGCGCACAGCGCCCGGTGGGGCGAACATCACAGGTCATCGCCCGGATCGCCCACCGCGCCGCCGACTACCGTGAGCGCGTGCCGAAGAACCGAAACGCGTTCTCCCCCCTCGCCCGCTGGCCGCGCCGGGCCGCCTCCCGCGCGGTCCACCTCGGCTGGTCCTGGGCGCAGCGGGCGGGCGCGGTCACCGCCGAGCACCCCGGGCGGCTGCGGTTCCGCGCGATCGGCACGGGGACCCGGCTCGCCTTCCCGCAGGGGACCGTGTTCGGGGAGCCGTGGATCGAGCTCGGCGCGCACTGCGTCATAGGCGAGCAGGTCACGCTCACGGCCGGGATGATGCCGGACCTGGACCTCGGCCCCGACACCGTCCTCACGCTGGGCGACGGCGTGGTGCTGGGGCGCGGCAGCCATGTGATCGCGGACACCACGGTGACGATCGGCCCGGACACCTACTGCGGCCCGTACGTCTACATCACCTCGACCAACCACAGCTACGACGACCCGCACGAGCCCGTGGGCAAGCAGTGGCCCCGGATGGAACCGGTGGCGATCGGGCCCGGGTGCTGGATCGGCACGGGTGCGGTGATCCTGCCCGGGGCCCGGCTCGGCCGGAACGTGGTGGTCGCCGCCGGCGCGGTCGTCCGGGGCGAGGTGCCCGACCACGCGGTGGTCGCGGGGGCTCCCGCCCGGGTCGTCCGCAGCTGGGACCCGGAGAAGGGGTGGCAGCCGCCCCTGCGCACCCCGGCGCCCGTGCCGATCCCCGAGGGCGTCACGCCCGAACAGCTGCTGGCCCTCGCGGAGCTGGACGAGGCACGGGAATCGCCGTAGGCGGCGGTGGCGGTACGACCCGCCGGACGCGGGAAGTGCACCGTACGGCGGTGCAATATTCTTGACCCCGGCACGCGCGCCGTAACACGACTCGGCACGCCGCACTCAGCACGCCGCACCGGGTACGTCGAACTCCGCCACCCGCACTCCGCCATCCACCGCAGGGACGGTACGTGTCCGACCTCGACCAGCTCACCCAGTCGCTGGCCCGCAACCTCAAACGCTGGCGGGGGGAGCGCGGCTTCACCCTCGACGCCCTCGCGGCCCGCGCCGGGGTCAGCCGCGGAATGATCATCCAGATCGAGCAGGCGCGGACGAACCCGAGCGTCGGCACCACCGTCAAACTGGCCGACGCGCTCGGTGTCAGCATCACCACCCTCCTCGACCCCGAACAGGGCGGCCAGGTCCGGCTGGTACCGGAGAGCCGGGCCGTCCGCATGTGGTCCACCGAGGCGGGCAGCTCCAAGACGCTCCTCGTCGGCGCCGAGGCCCGCGGCCCGCTCGAACTGTGGTCCTGCCGGCTGATGCCGGGTGAGGGCACCACCTCCGACCCGCACCCCGAGGGCACCGTCGAACTCCTCCACGCGACCGAGGGTGAACTGGCCCTCCTCGTCGACGGCCGCACCCACCTCGTCCCCGCCGGGACCTCCGCCACCTTCGAGGCGCACGTGCCGCACGGCTACCGCAACGAGGGCGCCGAACCGGCTGTGTTCACCATGGCCGTCGCCATCCCGCCCGTCCGCTGAGACGCCCGGACGGACCCACCCCCGCCGCTGTTAGCGTGAGCGCCATGCGCGCACCCATCGGAACCTTCGAGGACGCCGCTCCCGCTGCGGAACGGCTCGACCTGCTCCCCGCTCCCGTCGTCACGGCCCTGACCGCCGGCTGGGGCGACTTCACCGCCGAGCAGGTCATCCACGTCGACAGCGACCCGGCCGTCGCCGACACCGCGGTCTTCGCCGAGCACTACGGCGTGGAACTGCTGGACACCTCGGCCAACTGCGTCGTCGTGGCGGGCAAGCGCGGCCAGGACGTCACCCTCGCCGCCTGCGTGGTGCTCTCCCGCACCCGGGTCGACGTCAACGGCGCGGTCCGCAAACACCTCGGCGCCCGCAAGGCCTCGTTCGCGTCGATGGACACGGCGGTCGGCGAGAGCGGTATGGAGTACGGCGGCATCACCCCGATCGGCCTGCCCGCCGCCTGGCCCCTCCTGCTGGACCCCGCCGTGGTGGACGAGGAATGGGTCCTGATCGGCAGCGGCAGCCGACGCGGCAAGCTCATCGTCCCCGGCAAGGCGCTCGCCGCCCTCCCGGGCGCCGTCCTCGTCGAGGGCCTCGGCGTCTGACTCCTGCCTCCGGGGGCGTCTCGACTCCCCTGCGGGCGGCCGGGGCCGGCCTCCGGGCGGCCTGGGTCAGCGCCCGGTCGCCCGGTGCTCCGTGAGCCAGCCCGTGGCGAAGTCGACGGCGGGGCGCAGCCGGACGAGCCTGCAGTCGGCCGCGCCCACGCGTCCCGCGCGGACGTCACCGTCGGCCGCGGCATCCTCGAACGCCGCGCCCAGGGCGGCGAAATCCCCGTCGTCCAGGGCGACATCCTCGTGCTCCCACCACCGGCGCACTCCCCGCGACATCACCACACAGCGGTAGCCGCGGCGCGGCGGACCGGGCATCCGGTACTCGCCCAGGTGGAACGCCGTACACGTGGCGTAGCCGGTGCCGAGCAGCAGAATCCGGGCATCCGCCCCGTACAGCCGGGCCAGCGGCGAGTCCTCCCCGAGATGGCAGTCGGCCCGGTGCCCGGCGAGCAGCCGCGCCGCGTCCGGGCCGAGAGCCGCGAACGAGGTCTGCGGATGCGCGCTGCGCCCGGCCCCCGCAGCCGTCCGTACGGTCTCGGCCAGCGCGCCCATCGACGGCGCGGGGGTCAGCGACGGGTCGTACGGCTCCATCGAGGCGCGCACGGCGTCGACCGCCCCCGCGTCCAGGCCCCGGACCCGCTCGCGGTAGTGCGGGGAGGTGTCGGAGTTCTCCGGGGTGAAGGAGGGGACCACCAGGGTCCCCTCCGGCCCCACGGCCCGGCGCAGCGCGCCCAGCACGCTCCGCGCACCGCCCGTCACCGGTCCGAGCGAGCGCAGCGAGGCGTGCACCAGGAGTACATCGCCGGGCCGTACGCCCAGCGCGGTCAGAGCGGTCGTCGTCCGGGCCCCGTCGAGTACGTCCGCGTCGAGTACGTCGTCCACGGCGGGGATTCTTCCCGCCCCGGGACGTCCCGCACACCCGGTCCGCTCAGGCGGTCCCGTCCAGCCGCGGGATCTCGATCGCCGGGCACCGGTCCATGACCATGTCCAGCCCTGCCGCGCGCGTCCGCCCGAAGGCGTCCGGGTCCACGACGCCGAGCTGGAACCACACCGCCTTCGCGCCCACCGCCGCCGCCTCGTCCGCGACCGCGCCCGCCAGCTCGCTGTTGACGAACACGTCCACCACGTCGATGGGGAAGGGGATGTCCGCGAGCGAGGCGTATCCCTGCTCCCCGTGCACCGTCTCGGCCTTCGGGTGCACGGGCACCACCCGCTTGCCGAACCGCTGAAGGACCTCCGCCACACCGTGGGCCGCCCGGGAACGGTTGCCGGACAGGCCCACCACCGCCCAGGTGTCGCCCGTGTCCTGGAGGATCCGCCTGATCGTCGCGGGGTCCGCGTACGTGTCGTCCGTGTCGTCCGCTGTGCCGTCTGCGTTCATGCCGGGACAACCGACAGCCCCCGCCCGCTCATTCCCGCCGGAACCCGTCCTCCCCGCGGCGCATAGGGTGGACGGATGCAGGAGCAGTACCGGACCGTCGCCCGCGCGGGTGTGCACGGATGCGAGATCAACCGATCCCGTTTTCTCTGCTCCCTCGCCCCCGCCGCCACCGAACAGGAAGCGCAGGACTTCGTCACCCGCGTCCGCAAGGAGCACCCGGCCGCCTCCCACAACTGCTTCGCGTACGTGATCGGCGCCGACGCCTCCGTACAGAAGGCGAGCGACGACGGCGAACCCGGCGGGACCGCGGGTGTTCCGATGCTCCAGATGCTCATGCGGCGGGAGGTGCGGTACGCCGTGGCGGTCGTCACCCGCTACTACGGCGGGGTCAAACTCGGGGCGGGCGGGCTGATCAGGGCGTACGGGGGAGTGGTCGGCGAAGCCCTCGACGCGCTCGGCACCATCACCCGGCAGCGCTTCCGGCTCGCCACGATCCGGGTCGACCACCAACGGGCCGGAAAGCTGGAGAACGACCTGCGGGCCACCGGGCGGGACGTCCGCGAGGTGCGGTACGCCGAGGCCGTCACCATCGACATCGGGCTGCCGGACGGTGACGTGGAGGCGTTCACCGCCTGGCTGGCCGACGCGACCGCGGGGACCGCCGTGCTGGAGCTGGGCGGCGAGGCGTACGGCGACATGTGACGGCGCCGAGGTGCGAACGCGCCCGATGAGGGCAATCCCACGGACGCCGACATCATGATCGATGCGGGTTCGGCGGCCCGGCGGCGTTAGCGTGGTCGGTGCCGAGCGGGATCACGGGCCGCCGGTGCGCGGCCCACGGGGTGGAGGACGAGGATGCAGGCCGGAATCGGCGGAGTGACGATGCGGGCCACGACGGGCGGGGTGGCGGGGCAGGCCGGAACCGGGGGGACGGCGATGCGGGCCAAAACCGGGGGGACGGCGATGCGGGCCAAAACCGGCGGAGCGATGGCGCCGACCGGATCCGCTGGAGTGATGGCGTGAGGATCCTGCACACCTCGGACTGGCACCTGGGCCGGTCCTTCCACCGTGTCTCCCTCCTCGACGCCCAGGCCGCCTACCTCGACCACCTCGTGGCGAGCGTCCGCGAACGCGAGGTGGACGTCGTCCTCGTCGCGGGCGACGTCTACGACCGGGCCGTCCCGCCGCTCACCGCCGTCGAGCTGTTCGACCGCGCGCTGCACCGGCTCGCCGCCGCGGGCGTCCCCACCGTCATGATCTCCGGCAACCACGACTCCGCCCGCCGGCTCGGCGTCGGCGCCGGGCTCTTCGAGCGGGCCGGGATCCACCTGCGGACCGACCCGGAGAACTGCGCCACCCCCGTCGTGCTCGCCGACGACCACGGCGACGTGGCGTTCTACGGGCTGCCCTACCTGGAACCGGCCCTGGTCAAGGACACCCTCCGGGCGGCCAGGGCCGGCCACGAGGCGGTCCTCACCGCCGCCATGGACCGGGTCCGCGCCGACCTCGCCACCCGTCCCGCAGGCACCCGCTCCGTCGTCCTCGCGCACGCCTTCGTGGCGGGCGGGGAGCCCAGCGACAGCGAACGCGACATCACCGTCGGCGGGGTCGCGGCGGTCCCGGCCGGGGTCTTCGACGGCGTCGACTACACGGCCCTCGGCCACCTCCACGGCTCCCAGCGGGTCACGAGCCGCGTCCGCTACTCCGGCTCCCCGCTCGCCTACTCCTTCTCCGAGGCCGACCACCGCAAGACGATGTGGCTCATCGACCTCGACGGCGACGGGGACATCGCGGCCGGGGAACGGATCGACTGCCCCGTGGAGCGGCCCCTGGCCCGGCTCCGGGGCCGGCTCGACACCCTGCTGGAGGACCCCGTCCTGGACCGCCACGAGCACGCCTGGGTCGAGGCCACCCTCACCGATCCGGTGCGCCCCGCCGAACCCATGGCCCGCCTCGCCCGGCGCTTCCCGCACACGCTCAGCCTCGTCTTCGACCCCGAGCGGCCTCCGGACGACCCGGGGGCGTCCTACGCCCAGCGCCTCCAGGGCCGCGACGACCACCAGATCGCCGAGGACTTCGTCGCCCACGTCCGCGGCGGCAGCGGCCCGAACGACCTCGAACGCACCGTGCTGCGGGCCGCGTTCGACGACGTACGGGTCGACGAGACCGTGCGCGAGGTGTCCCGGTGAGACTGCACCGCCTGAGCATCACCGCCTTCGGCCCGTTCGGCGCCACCCAGGAAGTCGACTTCGACGCCCTCTCCTCCGCCGGTCTCTTCCTGCTCCACGGACCCACCGGCGCCGGGAAGACCTCCGTCCTGGACGCCGTCTGCTTCGCCCTGTACGGAGCCGTCCCCGGCGCCCGGCAGAGCCCCGGCGCCTCCCTGCGCAGCGACCACGCCCCGGCGGACCTGCCCACCGAGGTGCAGCTGGAACTGACCGTCGGCGGCCGACGCCTCGAAGTCACCCGCAGTCCCGCCCAGCCCCGTCCCAAGAAGCGCGGCGACGGCTTCACCATGGAGAAGGCCCAGAGCCGGCTGCGCGGTCACGACCCCGAGCGGGGCTGGCAGGCGCTCAGCAAGTCGCACCAGGAGATCGGCGAGGAGCTGACCCAGCTCATCGGCATGAGCCGGGACCAGTTCTGCCAGGTGGTGCTGTTGCCGCAGGGCGACTTCGCCCGCTTCCTGCGCTCGGACGCCGAGGCCCGCGGAAAACTCCTCGGCCGGCTCTTCGACACCCGCCGCTTCGCCGCCGTCGAGGAACGCCTCGCCGAGCTGCGCCGGGGCGCCGAGGCCAGGGTCACCGCCGCCGACGAGCGGATCCTCGCCCTCGCCCAGCGCATCGCCCAGGCGGCCGGGCCGGTCGGGGCCGAGGCCGCACCGATCACCGCACGGCCCGGCGAACCCGGTCTCGCCGAAGCCGTTCTGGAGTGGGCCGCCATCGCCCGGTCCACGGCCCGCGAACGGCTCGGCATCGCCCACTGCGTCCTGACCGGGGCCGAGGGCCGGCAGCGGGCGGCGCGCCACGCCCTGGACACCGCGCGCGAACTCGCCCGCCTCCAGCAGCGGCACGAGGAGACCGTGCGGCGCGCCGCGGCCCTGGAGGAGCTGCGGCCCGAGTACGACCGCTGCCAGGAGCAGCTGGAGCGCGCCCGCAGGGCGGACCGCGTCGCCCCCGCGCTGGACCTGCGCGAGGAGGCGGAGCGGGCCCACCGCCGGGCGGGCGACGCCCTCGACCGGGCCAGGGCGCAGCTGCCGCCCGACCTCGCCGACGCGGGCCCCGACCGGCTCACCGAGCTGGAGCGCCGGTTCCGGCAGGAGCTGGGCGGCCTGGAGGCGGCCCGCCGGGCCGAGGCGCGCAGCGCGGCGATCGACGAGGAACGGGACCGGCTGGAGCGCGAGTCCCGGGCCGACGACGCGACCGTCCGGGACACGGACGCATGGCTGGCGGGCTGGGATGCCGTCCACGCCGGACTCAGGGAACGCATCGCGACGGCACAGGAGGCCGCGACCCGCGCCGAACAGCTCGCCGGACTCCTCGCCCCGGCCCGCCGCAGGCTGGAGGCCGCCCGCCGCCGCGACGCGCTGGCCGCCGAGGTCCTGGCCGCCCGGCGGACGCTCGCCGAAGTCCGCGAAGGCGCCCTCGACGCCCATGAGGCCTGGCTCGGGCTGCGGGAGCGCCGACTGCGGGACATCGCGGCGGAGCTGGCCGCCGGACTCGTCGACGGCGCGCCCTGCACCGTCTGCGGCTCCGCCGAGCACCCGGCCCCCGCCACCGAGGGCGACGGCCACGTCGACCGGGCCACCGAGGAGGCCGCCCTCACCGCCCACCGGCACGCCGAGGAGACCCGCGCCCGCGCCGAGCAGGCCCTCGGGCTCGTCCGCGAACGCCACGCCACCGCGCAGGCGGAGGCCCGCGACGCCGGTGCCCCGGCGGAGCCCGTCGAGGGCGGGAGCGACAGCGGGGCGACGACGGACCCCGGCCCGTCCGTCGCCGAACTCCGCGACACCGTCGACCGGTTGGCCGCCGAGCACGCCGAGACGCACCGCCTCGCCGCTGGAACGCACGCCGCCCGCGAGGCGCTCGACGCCGCGGAGCGCGAGCACCTCGGGCGCCTCGAACTCCGGCGGGAGGCCGAGCGCCGGGCCGCCGCCCGCACGTCCCGCCGGGAGGCGCTCGACCGCGAGCAGACCGTGCTGCGGGATGAACTCGCCGCTGTCCGCGACGAGTCCGGGTCCGTCGCCGCGTACGCCGAACGCCTCACCCGGCGCGTGGCGCTCCTCGCGGAGGCCGCCGACGCGGTGCGCGCCGAACGGGACGCCGACCGGCAGCGCAAGGAGGCCGACGGCCGGCTCTCCGACGCGGCGTTCCGGGCCGGCTTCGACACCCCGGAGGACGCCGCGGCGACCCTCCTCGACGCCGCCGCCCAACGCGACCTCCAGCACCGCGTCGACGCCTGGCAGGCCGAGGCCGCGGCGGTCGCCGACCGCCGCGCCGAACGCGACGCCCGGGAGGCGGCCGAGCAGCCCCCGGCTCATCCACCGGCCGCACAGGGCGAGTTCGAGACGGCGGAATGGCTGTTGCGCGAGGCGTCCTCCGCACGCGCCGCCGCCGACGAGCGTTGCGGCGAGCTGACCCGACTCTCCCGTGAGGCCGCCGACGAGGTGCGGCGGCTGGGCCCGGTGCGCCAGGAGTACGAGCGGGTCGCCCGGCTCGCGGGTCTGGCGGCGGGCACCTCCGCCGACAACGAGCGCAAGATGCGCCTGGAGGCGTACGTCCTGGCCGCCCGCCTCGAACAGGTGGCGGCCGCCGCCACCGCACGGCTGCAGCGGATGTCCTCCGGCCGCTACACCCTGGTCCACTCCGACGCCCGCACCGGCGGACGCAGAGCGGGGCTCGGGCTGCATGTGGTCGACGCCTGGACCGGCAGTGAACGGGACACCGCGACGCTGTCCGGCGGGGAGACGTTCTTCGCCTCGCTGGCGCTCGCGCTGGGCCTGGCCGACGTCGTGACCGAGGAGGCCGGCGGCGTACGTCTGGACACCCTCTTCATCGACGAGGGGTTCGGCAGCCTGGACGACCAGACCCTGGACGAGGTGCTCGACGTACTGGACTCCCTGCGGGAACGGGACCGCAGCGTGGGCATCGTCAGCCATGTGGCCGACCTGCGCCGCCGGATCCCGGTCCGGCTCGAAGTGGTGAAGGAGCGTCAGGGCTCGTCCGTCCGCCACCGCCTGTGACCGGCCCGGGCCGCCGCCGGGGTCAGCGGCCGATCGCCCGGCGGGGGAGCGGCGAGGAGTACACGACGCTGGTGGTGACGGCCCCCAGTGCGCCGATCCGCCCGGTGGTCTCCTCCAGATGCCTCATCGAGCGGGCCGTGACCTTGAGGACGAAGCAGTCGTCGCCCGTGACGTGGTGCGCCTCGATGATCTCCGGCGTGGTCTCCAGCAGGTCGTGGAAGGGCCTGTAGTTCCCGTTCGGGTAGCGCAGGCGCACCAGGGCGAGAAGGGGCAGCCCGAGCCGCTCGGCGTCGACCACCGCCACGTACCCGCTGATCACCCCCAGCTCCTCCAGTCGGCGCACCCGCTCCGTCACGGCGCTCGGGGACATGGCGACGGCACGTGCGAGCTCGGCGAAAGTGGCGCGGCCGTCGCGCTGGAGGACGTCGAGGATGCGCCAGTCGGTGGCGTCCGGGGAATAGTCGGTCACTCGGCCGAGACAACAGGGAAATTCCCGGCCCATCAAGAGGAGCGCCGGGGAATCTCACTTCCCGGTCCTGTTCCACGGTCATAGATTCATGGTCATGACCTCGCACATCGCGGCCACGGCCGACAACCCCGTCCTGCGCGTCGCGCCCGCCTCTCCCGCTGCCGCGGCGGCCCACTTCGGCGCGTCGCTCGCCTTCCACGCCGATGTCTCCGACGTCGCCTCCACGCTGGCCGCCGACGGTGATCCCGGGTTCGTCGTCCTGGACAGCCGCTCCACCGCCTCCTGGGACCAGGGGCATGTGCCCGGCGCGGTGCACCTGCCCACCGCGCTGATCCCCGAGCGGGCGGCGGCACTGCTGGACCCGGCCGTCCCCGTCATCACGTACTGCTGGGGGCCGGGCTGTGACGGTGCTACCCGCGCGGCCCTGGCCCTCGCCCAACTGGGCTACCAGGTAAAGGAGATGCTCGGCGGCTTCGAGTACTGGGCGCGTGAGGGATTCGCCTTCGAGACCTGGGAGGGCGTCGAGCGGCGCGGAGCCGACCCGCTCACCGCGCCGGCCGACGCCGCCGACTGCGGCTGCTGAGGCCGGGGCCGGGGCCGGGCGGAGGTCAGCACGGCCCGGCGCCTGCCAGCGCGGCGAACAGGGCCCCGGCCTCCGCCCCGGCGGGCAGGCCGCTGACCTGACCGTCGCCGACCTCCACCACCCGCCACACCCCGTCCTCGCGCAATGCCAGGTCGGTGGTGACCCAGCGCGGCCCGAGTCGGCCCACCGCCTCCCGCGGGAGTGCCGGTTCGGGAACGGACACCGCGCCCGGGGTGTCGGGGTGGGCGGTGACGAGCACCGCCTCCCCGTCGACCCACCACACCCGCGCCTCGCCGCCCGCGACGAACGGCTCGAAGGACCGCAGCACCAGGCCGCCCGAGAGGAACGTGCCCTGCAGTTCGACGAACCGGCCCACCACGCGAGCCAGTTGCTCCGCGTCCGCCAGCTCCGGCACGTAACACGCCTCGTGCCACTCGTGCTTGCGGGACTTTACGAAGTCCTTCACGATGCCGGGCCCCGGGCCCAGGGGCGCCGCGAGCCCGGCCAGTTCGTCGGCGGTGGGCGGCGGAGCCCCCGGAGGCGTCGCACGCCAGACGCTGCGCGGTGTGAGTTCGGCGAACTCCTCGTACCACCCCGGGAGTTCATGTGCCCGCCGGTATGCGGCGGCACCGGTGAGCAGGGCGCAGCCCCGGGCGCCGAGCGCCGCCTCCAGCTCCGCGTACCGTCGGGAGGGAATCATCCAGCCCCGGTACCAGTACGGCCCCGAGTCCCTCGCGACCCGGGCCACCGCCCCGGCCGCGTCGCCCGCGAGCAGCGCGTCATGATCGAGCAGCGCGATCCGCCCGCCGGTCGCACGCGCCGCCGCGACCTCGTCGGCGAACTGCGGATCGGGCCGGGAGGGCCGCAACGGGTCGGCGCAGAAAAGGAATCCGTTCCGCTCGCTCACGTCAGGCTGCCTCACTTCCACCGATCGGGACTCCGGAGCGTACGCACCACTCGGATCAGAGCCGCGACAGCTCGTCGACCAGATCGTCCAGGCCCAGCGATCCCTGGGAGAGCGCCGCCATGTGCCAGGTCTTCAGATCGAACGCGTCGCCGTGCGCGGCCCGCGCGTTCTCCCGGCCGAGCAACCAGGCGCGCTCCCCGAGCTTGTAGCCGATGGCCTGCCCCGGCATCGACAGGTAGCGGGTCAGCTCGCTCTCCACGAAGTCGGCGGGACGGCTGCTGTGGTTGCCGAAGAACTCCTGGGCCAGCTCAGGAGTCCAACGCTCGCCCGGGTGGAAGGGGGAGTCCGCCGGAATCCCCAGCTCCAGGTGCATGCCGATGTCGACGATCACCCGGCAGGCGCGCATCATCTGCGCGTCCAGATAGCCGAGCCGCCGTTCCGCGTCGGGCAGGAAGCCCAGCTCGTCCATCAGCCGCTCCGCGTACAGCGCCCAGCCCTCGGCGTTCGCGCTGACCATGCCGACCGACGCCTGGTAGCGGGAGAGGCTGTCGGCGACGTGCGTCCACTGCGCGATCTGCAGGTGGTGGCCGGGAACGCCCTCGTGGTACCAGGTCGAGACCAGGTCGTACACCGGGAAGCGGGTCTCGCCCATGGTGGGCAGCCAGGTGCGCCCGGGGCGGGAGAAGTCCTCGGAGGGACCGGTGTAGTACGGCGCGGCGGCCCCGCCGGGCGGCGCGATGCGGGACTCCACCTTCCGTACCCGCTCGGCGAGATCGAAGTGCGTGCCGTCCAGCGCCTCGATCGCCTCGTCCATCACGCCCTGCAACCACTCGCGGACCTCGTCCACGCCCTCGATGTGCTTGCCGTGCACGTCGAGATGGGCGAGCGCCTCCCAGGGACCGGCCCCGGGCAGGATCTTCTCGGCCTCGGTCCTCATCTCGGCGAGCAGCCGGTGGTATTCCGACCAGCCGTACGCGTACGCCTCGTCGAGATCCAGGTCGGTGCCGTTGTACTGCCGCGACCACAGGGCGTAGCGCTCCCGGCCGACCGGGTCCGGGGCCCCTTCGATGCCCGGGGCGTAGACGTCGCGCACCCAGTCCCGCAGGGAGAGCACCGACGCCGTCGCGAGCCGGGCGGCCTCGTCCAGCTCCGCCCGCAGCGACGCGGGGCCGGGGGCGACGAACTCCGCGAAGAACGCCGCGCCCTCGCCCTCCCCGCCCCACTCCGTGAGCTGCCCGACGAACGTGGCCGTCGCGCGGGGACCGCCGTACAGCTTGCGCTCCAGACCGAGCGCCAGCGAGGCGCGGTACCCCTCGTGCGCGGCGGGCACCGCCCGCAGCCGTTCCACGACCGCCGCCCAGTCCTCGTCCGTCGCGGTCGGCGTGAGGGTGAAGACCTCGGTGATGCTGTGGGCCGGCGACTGCATGTTGGAGACCGTCCGCAGGCCCTCCTCGGCCTCGTGCACGGCGAGTTGCGCCGTCAGACGTTCCCGCAGGAGGCGTCCGCAGCGCCGCTCGGCATCGCTGTCCGCACCGGGACGCCGCTCGGCGGCGTCCAGCTCCCGCAGCGTCGCGCGGACGAGGTCGGCGACCGCGTCCTGACCGGCCGGTGAGAAGTCGGGCAGCCGGCGCGAGCTTTCGGACACACCCAGATAGGTGCCCGTGACGGGGTCGAGTTCGATGATTGCGTCGACGTAGGCGTCGGCGACCTGACGGGGCAGCGCGCTGCTCGAAGTGTCTGACATGCGGACATCCTCGTACGCCGGTGGTCTCTTCGTCATCACCGGGGGCCCCGGGCGTCCGAAAGACGATCATCCCGGCGTGTCCCGGCACGTTTCCGGCGCTCAGCTCCCGGCGGGCGGCAGCAGCGGGCCGCAGTCCCACTGCTGGAAGATCAGCCGGGTGTCCACCCGGGCCACCTCCCGGCGCGAGGTGAACTCGTCCAGCACCAGCCGCTGCAGATCCGCCGCGTCGGCCACCGCGACCTGCACCAGATAGTCGTCGGGACCGGTGAGATGGAAGAGCGCGCGCGACTCGGGCAGGGACCTGACACGTTCGACGAACGGCCCGATGAGCTCCCGGCGGTGCGGCCGGACCTGTACCAGGAGCAGTGCCTGGAGACCCCGGCCGAGCTTCGCCGGGTCGAGCCGCAACCGGTCCCCGAGGATCACCCCGGAGCGGCGCAGGCGGGCCACCCGGTCCAGGCAGGTCGAAGCGGCCACGCCGACCTCGGCCGCGAGCTCCCGGTACGTGGTCCGCGCATCGTTCTGCAACAGCCGCAGAATCTGTAGATCCACCGGATCGAGAGCGACGGAATCGGACATGCCGCGAACGTAGCACGGGATCTGGCCGCTACGAACCGGTAGCTGTTCAGAGTGACGGCATGGACAACGAAGTCTCGATGACGCCCCCTGCCCCCACCCCGTCCAGGGCTCTCGCCACCGAAGCCGTGCACGCCGGACGCGACGACCTCGCCTCCCTCGGTGTGCACGCCCCGCCGATCGACCTGTCCACCACCTACCCCTCCTACGACTCGCGCGGCGAGGCGATGCGCATCGACGCCTTCGCCACCACCGGGGCCCGCCCCGACGGGCCGCCCGTCTACGCCCGGCTGGACAACCCCACCACGGGCCGCTTCGAGACGGCCCTCGCCCGGCTGGAGGGCGCCGAGAGCGCGGTCGCCTTCGCCAGCGGGATGGCGGCGCTCACCGCGGTCCTGCTCGCCCGCGCGAGCCAGGGGCTGCGCCATGTCGTCGCGGTCCGCCCGCTCTACGGCTGCAGTGACCATCTGCTCGGCGCCGGGCTGCTGGGCACCGAGGTGACCTGGACCGACCCGGCGGGCATCGCCGACGCCATCCGCCCGGACACCGGGCTCGTGATGGTCGAGACGCCGGCCAACCCGACGCTGGCCGAGGTCGACATCCGGGCCGTCGCCCACGCCTGCGGAACCGTCCCGCTGCTGGTCGACAACACCTTCGCCACCCCCGTCCTGCAGCGCCCCGTCGAACTCGGCGCGCGGATCGTCCTGCACAGCGCCACCAAGTACCTCGGGGGCCACGGGGACGTCATGGGCGGCGTCGTCGCCTGCGACGAGGAGTTCGCCGCCACCCTGCGCCAGGTCCGGTTCGCCACCGGCGGAGTGCTGCACCCGCTGGCCGGCTACCTCCTGCTGCGCGGTCTGTCCACGCTTCCGGTACGCGTACGGGCGGCCTCGACGAGCGCGGCCGAACTGGTCCGCAGGCTCACCGCCGACCCGCGGATCGCCCGGGTGCACTACCCGCGGATCGGCGGCGCGATGATCTCCTTCGAGGTGTACGGCGACCCGCACCGGGTCATCTCCGGGGTGCGGCTCATCACGCCCGCCGTCAGCCTCGGCAGCGTGGACTCGCTGATCCAGCACCCGGCCTCCATCAGCCACCGCATCGTGGAGGAGGGAGACCGGCGGGCGTCCGGCGTCGGTGACCGGCTGCTGCGGATGTCGGTCGGCCTGGAGGACGTCGAGGACCTGTGGGCCGACCTGTGCCAGGCGCTCAGCGACGGGCCCCTTCCGTCGGCGCGGACGGCCGAGCGGGCCCTTCGGTCGTCCGCGGCCGGTCAGTCGTCGGCCGGCCGGCCGTCAGCCGTGCGGTGATGACGAGCGTCCCCTCCTCGATCTGGTAGTCGAGGGGCAGCTCCAGCGCGCGCATCGCCGCCACCATGCCCGTGTTGTGGGACTGCGTCACGGCGTACACGCTCTCGCAGCCCGCCTCCACGGCGAGGGCCGCCAGGCGGCCGAGCAACTCGGAGCCGATGCCCCGGCGCTGCCAGCCGTCCTCGACGAGGAGGGCGACCTCGGTCTCGTCGCCGTCCCAGAGGAGGTGGCCCAGTGCCACCAGCTTGCCGGAGGCCGTCTGCACCGCCAGGGTACGGCCGAAGCGGGGGCTCAGCAGATGGTCGAGATAGCGGTCAGCGTCCGCGACCGGGCCGTGATAGCGCAGGCCCAGGGTGCGCTGCGAGCAGCGGTCGTGCATCGCGCGGGCGGCGGCGAGGTCGTCGCGGTCCGCGCGGCGCACGGTGATCTCGTTGCCCTCGGGCAGGGTGAGGACGTCCTCGCCGCGCGGCACCCGCGGGCCGAGCCGGGCGTCCAGCTCGACGAGGGCACGCGCCCGCGCGAACTCGGTCGGCGTGAACGGCAGATAGGGCCGCTCGACGGAGATCACCCCGCCGGACGGGTCGCGCAGCCGCATCACGGTCTCCTCCAGCACGCTCTCGACCGGGGCGCTCTCCCCGGTCGGTCGTCCGGTGACGGACAGGGCGGGCAGCGAGTGGATGGTGCACCGGCCGAGCAGCTGGCGCAGGGCGAGCGGCAGCTCGGCCGCGTCGAGCGCCGTCCGGGTGGCCAGCGACAGCACCCGGGTCGGGATGTCGACCAGATCGTGGGCGTCCGCCCGCTCGATCCACGTGGACGCGCCGCCGGCCGCCGCGATCTCGCGGGACAGTTCCCGCGCCTGGAGCGAGGCCGGAGCCCGCAGCAGGAACTCGTCGACGGTCCCCCGCGCGAGTGGGTGGGTCCCCAGGGTGAGGATGTCCACCCGGAGCCCGGCGAGGGCCACGCACAGCGCGGCCAGGCT
Source organism: Streptomyces sp. NPDC102283 (assembly GCF_044766265.1). Taxonomy (NCBI): domain Bacteria; kingdom Bacillati; phylum Actinomycetota; class Actinomycetes; order Kitasatosporales; family Streptomycetaceae; genus Streptomyces; species Streptomyces sp. NPDC102283. The sequence goes on along the minus strand of NZ_JBIWLQ010000023.1, from coordinate 40,784 downwards.
GCCCGGGGCGTCGCGCACGGTCGTCCGCATCCGCCACAGGGCGGTCTCCTCGGCGCCGGCGATCCCGCCCGCACCGCTGCCCCCGGCCTCCGCTGCCGCGCTGTCCCGCGCCCCGTGCGCGGCCGCCTCCGCTCCGCCCGGCGCGGAGCCCCCCTCACCGGACGGGGGAGCGTGACTGTGCCGTCGCGCCCACCAGGTGTGGAACGCCGCGGTGGCCACCAGCGCCACCGCCGACACCACGAGCAGATAGGGCCCGTCCGGCTGGTGTCCGATGAGGTTGGCGATGGCGTCGGCCACGGCCACGGCGGTGAACAGGGCGGCCAGTTCGATCAGGTCCCGCCGCCAGTGGTGCGGGCGGCGGGCGCTTTTCGCGGAGGTCACATCAGTCATGTCCTCACTGTGAACGAACGGTGTTGCCTGATCACGAACGCCCTGTGACTGATGGGTTACGTGTTGATCTGGTCGCCTATCGTCGTTTTCGGTCAGATTCCGGGACCGGTCGCTTCTTGATCCTTCCGGCCCGGTGCGGTGGCCTCGTCGACCTCCGGGGCGTCGGGGATTTCGGGGACTTCGGTGCCTTCGGGAGAGGGACCCTCCGCCACGGCGGGAAACGTGGCGAGCAGCCGGGCGGCCTGGCGGACCGTCTGGGAGGAGCCCTTGCGCCCCGCCGTCGCCGCGAGCCCGGCTATCGACGGGATCCCGCCCGTACCGCAGCGTTCGGCGCACTCGGCCGCCACGGACAGCAGGTCGCCGAGCCCCCGGGGCGTCTTCTCGTACGCCAGCAGACCGGGCAGCATCGCCGCCAGCACGGTCAGCACCGTCCGATACGCGCCGGTCGCGGCCACCGTGCCGAGCGCATCGGCCGTGCGGTTCACCTTCACCAGGTCGCGGTCGACCAGGATCGCCAGCTCCCGCCCGAGCGACGCACCGTCCAGCCGGCCCCCCGCCGCCAGCACGAGCAGGGCGTCCGCCGCCGCCGTCCGGTCCTCCGGATACCGTGCGCCGAGACCGTAGGCCAGCGCGAGATGTGTCGCCCCACCCACCTCGCCCGCGCTCTCCGCCAGGGCCGGCAGGAACCCGACGGCTCCCCGCTGCCCCTGGTCGGCGGCGAACAGCAGGTCCGGCATCAACCACGCGGCCAACGCCTCCGGATCCTCGGGCAGGGTCGCCGTCCAGTGCGCGGACCGCTCGGGGCCCCAGTGGTAGCACTCCCGGGCCCGGGGGGGCTGGGCCTCGCCCAGCCAGTGGAAGGCTTCCGGGAACTCACGCCCGATCACCGACCGCTCCCGGGTCGCCAACAGCACCTGGCGGGCCCCGGTCGTCGTCCGCTGCCACCAATTGCGCGCCGACGGGCGGGAGGCGGCGGTCGCCGGATGCCGCAGCACCGGGGCCACCGGCTCGTCGGCACGGATCCAGGCGGCCAGCCGGTCGCCCTCTCCGGTACCCAGCGCCTCGGCCGCCGCGGCGGCCTCCGCCCCCTCGGGACCACTTCCCCGGCGGACCCGCAGCAGGGCCTGGGCGAAGTCGGCGGGGCCGGGGCGGGCGCCCAGCTCCCGGTAGGTCCGCAGCCGGTCGACGAGCTCGGCCGCTTCGACCGCCCCCGTGTGCCAGGTCGGTGTGGCCAGCAGGAACGGCGCCTCTCCGACCGTGATCGCCTCCGCCGCCTCCCAGGCCCGGTCGAGCAGCACCCCGTTCAACGCGGCATGGGCACAGGCGTCCGCCCCCTTCACGGCCGTCTCCGCCCGCCACGCGACCCTGTCCCGCTCGGAGACCAGGCCCAGCAGCGAGGCCACCATGACGGAGATCCCGTGCGAGGTCGAGACGGACCGCGGGTCGACCATGTACGGACCCAGGCCGTGCTCGACGAAGCGCACCCCGGCCAGCGCCTCCCGCAGGGCTGCCGTCAACTCCTCCCGGTGGGTCCGGGCCAGGCGGACGAGCCCGTCGAGCGTGCGCTCGAAGCCGGTGACCCCGGTCGAGAGGTCCGCGACGGCCGAGGAGGGGATCCAGCGCTCCGACGCATGCGACTTCACCCGGGCGGCCACCTCCTCGACCAGCTCCGCCACGGTCTCCGGCGCGGGTTCGTGACGCCGCAGCACCGGCGCGGGCGGCAGGAACTCCTCGTACGCCCCCTGCGGTTCCTCCTCCACGAGATCGCCGAACAGGGCAGCGACCGTCTCCCGGTGCAGCGGGCCCAACCGTCCGGCGGCGGAGGCCAACTGCTCCCGCGCCTCCGGGCCGGCGACCGCGGGCAGATACCGCGCGACGAGCTTCAGGGCCCGCTCCTGGACGTCGATGCCCTCGTGGCCGAACGCCTCGGCGACCGCCGGAAGGAGCTCGCCCGCCGTAGCGGCGTCCCGGCGCAGCACCTTGCCCAGCAGGGTCAACTGGGCGCGCACCAGCTTCTTCTCCTGGCGGAAGAGCACCGCGCCGGAGACCTCCGCCAGCTCCCGGGTGGACAACTCGCCCCGAGCGTCGAGACGTACGAGCACCTGCTGCGCGTGCGAGGCGACCGGCGCGATCCCGTCCGCCGCCATCGCCGTCCAGTCACGCAGATGCCTGCTCTCCTCTCCCTCCGTCGCCCCCAGTCGCTGGAGAACAGCCAGGAAGAACCGCTGGTCGACGGATTTGCCGCCGCGCGTCAGACGGGTCACGCACCGCTCCACCAGATGGGGCCGGTCCAGCACCCCGTCGTCGGCCAGGGCGCACAGCGCGCCGGGCCAGTGGTCCTGCGAATTGGGCGCGTCGTACCAGTCGACCTGCGGCGGCAGCTCCGGCATCTCGAACAACCGGGGCGCCAGCACGGCCGTGTGCGGGTCGTCCCGCAGGATGTCGGTCAGCGGACGCCGGGTCCGGCCGCGCCAACGCGCCGTGCTGACCAACTCGGTCCAGCCCGTCACCAGGTTGTCCGTGACCGGAATCGGGACCTGGGCGATCCGCGCCAGCTCGCCGACGAAGGCGTACTCCGTATCGGAGAGAACCGAACGCTCCGCCAGCCGCTGGGCGAGATCACCCAGCCAGGCCGGATCGCGGTCCTTGAGCGAGGCGAGGATCAACGGATACGGGGAGCGGGTCCAGTCGCGCAGATCACGACCCCCGATCCAGGCGGCGCACCCCGCGGCCCCGGTGTGGCAGCCCGCGCCGGCCACCAGCAGCGCCTTGCGGATCCTGTCCCGCCGCTGCCAGTCCCAGCTCCGCACCTCCTTGCGCAGCTCCTTCAGCCCGGCGAGCGCGGACCGGCGGCCGGGCACGTCCAGATCGAGCACCAGCGGCGGCACGTCGTGGTGGCGCCCCGCCCGTACAGCGGTGAGCAGCTCGTTCATCGCACGCCTCCGGCGACCGTCGCACCCCGGCGGACCATGCGCACCGCGAGCGCGTGTTTGCAGGGCCCTCGTCGACCCCGGTAGTCCGCCCACCACTGGCAGGTGCAGCTGACGTCGGAGTCGCTCTCGCGCACCTGGTAGCGGCGGTCCCCGGAGACGACCGTCGCCCGCGCACCGTCGAGCGACACCGCGCCCTCACCGGCCAGCCTGCGAGCGGCCACGAGACGCGGATTGTGCCGCTCCGCCCGGTCCGCGTCGTACGGCAGCTCCCGGTGGAAGTACGCGGCGTCCGCCAGGTCGTAGCCGACCCGGCCCGCCGTGCCGAGCCGGGTCAGCGCGGCCCGCACCCGCTCCACGCCCAGCCCCGACTGCTCGGCCAGCGAAGCCGGTTCGATCCTGGGCTCCCAGGCGAGCAGCACGGACACCAGCTCGGCGTCGGCCGCCGCGTCATCCGTGGCCAGGGCCTCCAGGACACCGCCCTCGCCCGAGAATCCCCGCGAGGAGTCGGGCGAGAGCGTCAGCGTGAGCCGCATCCCCGGCAGCACCACCTCCCAGGCGCTCGCCGCCGCCACACCGTCGGCCACCGGCCCGTACACCCGCAGGGCCGTCGCGTCGCGCAGCACCCGCTGCAACGCCACCAGCCGCTCCGGGCCCGGCAGGCACACCGCGCCCGGCACGGGACGGGTCGTCGGGCGCAGGGATCCGCCCGACGCCACCACCCACCGGGCGCCACGTGCCGCCCGGCCCGAGGTGGGGGAGCGGGGCAGCGACCGCAGGAACGCCACCGCCTGCGCCGCCGTCAGCTCGGCCCGCAGATCGAATCCGGCCGAGGCGACCTGCGCCTCGGCGAAACCGCGAAGCCACCGGTCGGGCAGCGGCACCTTCTTCTCCACCACCGGACCACCCTCCAGCGTGGTCACCGCCATCTCCTGCGGCCCCACCCGCAGATGCAGCGGATCGTGCGCCGTGATCCGCGAAAGCGCCTCCCGCAGCGGAGGATTGACGTCCACGTTCGTCGTTCCATGGCCGGTCTCCCGGCCGTCCAGGCCTTCCTGGAGCACGTCGAGGCGTGCGTACACCCCGCAGCAACCGGAGAACGACTCAAAGCGCAGCCGGTCGCCGTTGCCCGTCACCACCGGGTCCAGGGAGGCGGGCAACGCGCGTTGGTAGTAGCGTGCCGCCGCCACGTCCGCGACCGCCAGCAGCCCGCGTGCCGCTGTCCGCGGATCGGAGAGGAAGCCCGCGAAGAACCGAGGGTGCGCCTCCGCTCCGCGCGGGGTGAGGCCCCCCGCGGTCTCCAGACCGAGAGAGGGCCCCACCTGCGATGACGTCAGGGAGGACGGGCGTGCGTAGGCCAAGGCCTGAACGGATCGGGTCATGGGAAAAAGCGTAGGACCCACCACTGACAACGGGCCTCGACCCAGCCCCGGTTCACTGCCCGACGCGGCCCGGCCGGAGCACCTTGGTGAACAGCACCGCTCCGCCCTCGGCCCGCAGCCGCACCGTCAGCTCCGCGCTGTCGCCGTCGATCTCCACCTCGCCGAAATACTGCGGGGACTCCATCGGCGAGACGTTGGCCCGGTCGGGAGCCCGCACGAAGACCCGGTCCGGGCCGAAGGTGCCGTCCAGCGCGTTGGCCGGGAAACCGCCCGCCGCCAGCGGCCCCGACACGAACTCCCAGAACGGGGCGAAGTCCTTGAACGCCGCCCGCTCGGGCGTGTAGTGCTGGGCCGAGGTGTAGTGGACGTCGGCCGTCAGCCACACGGTGCCGGTGATCCTGCGGTGCTTGACGAACCGGAGCAGTTCGGCGATCTGGAGCTCCCGCCCGAGCGGAGCCCCGGGATCGCCCTGCGCCACGGCCTCGAAGTCCGTCGCGCCGTCCGGGACCACGAGGCCGAGCGGCATGTCGGCGGCGATCACCTTCCACTCCGCCCGGGAGGCGGCCAGCGAGCGCTTCAGCCACCGCGCCTGCTCGGCTCCGAGGATGCCCGTCGTCTCCTCGGTCTGGCGGCCCGGGGAGTTGGCGTTGCGGTGCGAACGCATGTCGAGCACGAACACGTCGAGCAGCGGCCCGTGGTGCACGACCCGGTACATCCGCGAACGCCGCCCGGAACCGTACGAGGGCGCGAGCGGCACGTACTCGTGGAAGGCGCGCACGGAGCGTGCCGCGAGGATGTCCACGTTCTTCTCGGTGTAGCGCGCGTCGTCGAGGATCTGGCCGGGATACCAGTTGTTGCGCACCTCGTGGTCGTCCCACTGCACGACGGAGGGCACCTGCGCGTTGAAGCGGCGGACGTTCCGGTCGAGCAGGTTGTAGCGGAAGTTGCCCCGGTACTCGTCCAGCGTCTCGGCGACCTTCGCCTTCTCCGCGGTCATGACATTGCGCCAGATCCGGCCGTCCGGCAGCGTCACGCTCGGCTCCAGCGGGCCGTCCGCGTAGATGCTGTCGCCGCTGCACAGGAAGAAGTCCGGGTCCAGACGGCGCATCTCCTCGTACACGCGGTAGCCGCCGATGTCCGGGTTGATGCCCCAGCCCTGCCCCGCGATGTCGCCCGACCACAGGAACCGCACCCCGGAGCGGCGCCGGGCCGGAGCGGTACGGAAGGTCCCGTACACCGGCTTGCCGGTACGGCGCGGATCGGCCGGGTCGGAGAGCGTCACCCGGTAGTGCACCTGTTCGCCCGCGGGCAGGCCGTACAGCGGTGTGGTGCCGGTGAAGTCGGTTCCGGGGCCGATCGACGGCCCGTGCCACCGGCGGACCCGTCGGAACGACTCGGTCGCCGAGGTCTCCACCAGCATCCGGGCCGGCCGGTCCGAGCGCACCCACAGGAGCGCCGACGAGGAGGTGACACCGCCCACCTGCACACCCCAGGACGCTTCGGGCCGCCCCGCCAGGTGCAGCGCGGGCACCGCCGCAGCGGTCGCGGGGGAGAGGGCGACCGCCGCCGGGGCGATCAGTGAGCCGCGCAGGACGGCGCGGCGGCCGGGCGAGGAAACACGCGGACGGTGCGGACGGTAGGGCATCGAAGCGCCTCCGGGGTGGTGGGCGGATGGTGCGCCGTTCGCGAGAAGGCCGAAGACCGGCGCCGGTCCTCGCCCATGCCTAGTGCCTCGTGGCGGACGGAGCCCCAACCCCGGGTGAACGGAACCGGTCAGCCGGGACCCGGCCGGCCGGAACGCCACGCGGCCGCCAGCGCGGCGATCCCCCGGACGATGTCGCCGGGAGCGAGATGGGCGTAGCCCAGGACGAGGGGCAGGGTGCCGTCCTCGGAGCCGGCCGTTCCGCAGTCGCGCAGTGGCCGCAGCGCGATGCCCGCCGCGGCCGCCCGCTCCAGGAAGGCCTCCTCGGGGCCGTACCGCGCGGGCAGCCGGGCGATGATGTGCAGGCCCGCCGCGATGCCGCTGACCGTCGCGCCGGGGAAGTGCTCGTCGAGCGCTGCCACCAGGGCGTCCCGGCGTTCCCGGTAGGCCCGTTGGCAGCGGCGCAACTGCCGGTCGTAGCCGCCGCGCACGATGAAGTCGGCCAGGACGGCCTGGTCGATCACCGGGTTGCCCAGATCCATGGTCCGTTTGCGCGCGACGATCCGTTCGGTGAGGGCGGCGGGGGCGATCAGCCAGCCGAGCCGCAGGCCGGGAGCCAGCGACTTGCTCACGGAACCGGTGTACACGACCCGCTCGGGATCCAGTCCCTGCAAGGCGCCCACCGGCGCCCGGTCGTACCGGAAGTCCCCGTCGTAGTCGTCCTCCATGATCACGGCGTCCGCGTCCCGCGCCCAGTCGAGCAGCTCGCCGCGGCGCTGCGCCGAGTACCCGATGCCGGTGGGGAACTGGTGCGCGGGCGTGGTCACCACGGCGCGCACGCCGGAGCGCTTCAGGGGTGCGAGGGCGAGGCCGTCGTCGTCGAGGGGCAGCGGGACGGTGCCCAGACCGGTCGCCGCGAACAGCGAGGCGTGTTCCGGGCTGCCCGGATCCTCCACCCCGACCGAGGCCACGCCCTCGTCCCGGAGCACGAAGCCGAGCAGGGTCGTCGCCTGGGCCACCCCCGAGCAGACCACCAGCCGCTCAGGATCGGCCACCACCCCCCGGCGCCGGGCGAGCAGTCTGGCCAAGGCCTCACGCAGTTCCGGCAGCCCGCGCGGATCGGGGTAGCCCAGCGCGCCGTGCGGCAGTCGGCCGAACACCGTCCGCTGGGCGGCGCTCCACGCGCTGCGCGGGAAGAGGGACAGATCGGGGGTACCGGGCCGGAAGTCCACCAGCGCGTCCGCCGCGCGCGGCGCGCGGTCGCGTACGGGACGCTCCGCCGCGCGTACGCCCTCGCTCACCCAGGTACCCGCGCCCTGCCCGCTGCGCAGATAGCTCTCCGCGGTGAGCTGCTCGTACGCCTCGGTGACCAGTCCTCTCGACACCCCCAGATCGGCGGCGAGCTCACGGCTGGAGGGCAGCCTGGTGCCGGCCGCGAGGCGGCCGGAGCGGACCGCTTCCCGCAGCGCGGAGCACAGCGCGCGCCCCCGCCCGCGCGCCGGCGCGGCGGCGGCGGGCAGCAGCAACTCCCACGCCGGAGAGAGGGACTTCGCCGACGGACGATGCGGATTGGTCCCCGAAGACGTCATGGAAGTGGACCTTAAACCGGTCCTCCACCGACCCTAGCGTCGACCCCATGAACGCAACCTCTCTGCGCGGGGCCCTCCTCGCGGCCCTCGCGTGTGTGCTGGTGGGGGCATCCTTCACGGCCAACAGCGTCCTCGGCGACTACCCGTTCGCGGGCGGCCAGGCCCTCCGCTACGCTCTCGCCGCGCTCCTGCTCGTCCCGCTCCTGCGGCGCGACCCCGACTCATCGACGGTCCGGCTCCGGAGTCTCACCCGCCGCCAGTGGGGGCGGCTCGCCCTGCTCGCCGCTGTGGGCATGGTCGGTTTCAACCTGGCGGTCCTGGCGGCCGAACAATCGGCGGAACCAGCCGTTCCGGGCGTCTTCGTGGGCTGTGCGCCGATCGTGGTCGGCGTGCTCGTCCCGCTGCTGGACGGTCGCCGCCCGTCCCGCGTCACGCTGTACGCGGCCGGGCTCGTCGCCGTCGGGGCGTTCGCCGTTCAGGGCTGGGGGCGTACCGACCTGGCGGGAGTGCTCTTCTCGGTGGGCGCGCTCGCGGGCGAGGTCGGCTTCGCGGTCCTCGCCGTCCCCGTGCTGCGGCCGCTCGGCCCGAAGCTGCTCTCCGCGACGGTCTGCGGCGTCGCCGCCGTCGAGTCGGCGCTGCTCGGGCTGCTGATGGACGGCGGATCCTTTTTGCGCGTCCCTACGGGCGGCGAGGCGGCGGCCCTTCTCTGGCAGGCCGTCGTCGTCACCGTGATCGGGTTCGTCTGCTGGTACAGCGGGATACAGCGCATCGGAGCCGAACGCGCCACGCTCTTCTCGGGCCTGATCCCGGTCTCCGCCGCCCTGACGGCGCCTCTCGTCGGGGCCGGGACGTACGGCATCGCGCAGGGCGTGGGGAGTCTCCTGGTCGGTGCCGGTGTGGCGTACGGTTCCGGCGTCCTCGGGCGGCGAGAGGCCCTCGGGGCGCCGACGCCCCGACCGGCCGGCTCAGCGGCTGGTGTCCAGGATGACGCGGGCCACGAGCGCGGGGTCGTCGCTCATCGGGACGTGCCCGCAGCCGGGCAGCCGAACGAGCCGGGCGCCGGGGATCACCCTCTTGGCGCGGACCCCCTGCCTGCGCGGCAGTATCCGGTCCCGGGTGCCCCAGGCGACGGAGACGGGGACGTCCTTCACGTCGTCGCCGAAGAACAGGCCCCTGCCGGTCTCCAGCGTCTGGTGAAAGCCGGTCGCTCCGCGCAGCGCGAGCGTCTCGGCGACGACGGCCTCCGGTGAACGCCCGCCGGGCCGGGCGTAGATGGTGCTCGTGAGGGCCGCCCGGCCGGCCGCGCTGCGCGACAGGCGCTCGATCAGCCCCACCGGCAGGGCCAGCGCGCTCCGGCGCATCGTCCGCAGGGCGCCGAAGGCGTAGCGCCGTTCCGCCTCGGTCCAGAAGCCGGCCGGGGACAGCGCGGTCACCGACCGCACCAGCTCGGTGCGCCCCAGCTCCAGCGCGAGCAGGCCGCCCAGCGAGTTCCCGGCCACATGGGGGCGGTCCAGGCCGAGTTCGGCGCAGAAGGCTCCGAGCGCCCGGCCGACGCTCGCGAGATCGTAGGGAACCCCGTCCGGCAGCGCGGGCGAGCTGCCGAAGCCGGGCAGGTCCACGGCTATCACCTCGCGCTCGGCTGCCAGGATCCGTGTCACCGGGTCCCAGGCCCGCAGATGGTGCCCGATGCCGTGCAGGAGCAGCAACGGTGCGCCCGAGCCGGTCCGTTCGTAGGCGACCGAGACCGGACGGGGGCCGTCGGCCGTCGCGACGGCGAAGGAGACCGTGGTGGTCATGCTGCTGCTCCCTGGAGTGGGTAGACATCTCGTCAACAACAATTACCGCCGGGTAGCCCGCAGTTCAAGGGGTGCGGCGATTCCCGCTGGACAGCGCGTGACCGGTGGGCTGGGATGGACCGATGACCGTCGACGCCGCGACCGAGCTCTTCGAAGAACACCGGCCCGTTCTCACCGGTGTCGCCTATCGCATGCTCGGCCGCGTCGCCGATGCCGAGGACGTGGTCCAGGAGGCGTGGCTGAGGTGGTCGGCGGCGGCGCGCGAGGACGTCCGGGAGCCGAGGGCCTTCCTCGTGCGGATCACCACCCGGCTGGCCATCGACCGGCTCCGGCATCTGCGGTCGCGCCGGGAGTCGTACACGGGGCCGTGGCTGCCGGAGCCGGTGGTCACGGAGTTCGGCCCCGCCGTGCCCGACACGGCGGAGCGCGCCGTCCTCGCCGACTCCGTATCGCTCGCCGTGCTGGTCGTCCTCGAATCACTCTCGCCGCTGGAGCGCGCGGTGTTCGTGCTCCGGGAGGCCTTCGGCTTCCCGTACGCCGAGATCGCCACGGCCCTCGACCGCACCGAGGAAGCCGTCCGGCAGCTCGCCGGTCGCGCCAGGCGGCATGTGGAGGAGCGCAAGCCGCGCTACGACGTGGACCCGGCAGAGCGCCGCGATCTCACCGAACGCTTCCTGGCCGCCGCCTCCGGAGGCGGCATCGAGCAGCTGCTCGTGCTGCTGGCTCCGGACGTCCGGCTGGTCAGCGACAGCGGCGGCAAGGCGAAGGCGCCGCGGCGGATCATCGAGACCGCCGACAAGGTCGGCCGCTTCCTCCTCGCCGTGGCGGGGAGCCTCGGCCCGGACGGGGAGGTCCGCATCGTGGAGCTCAACGGCGGGCCCGCCGCCGTCTACTTCGTCGGGGGGAAGGCTGACACCGTCTTCCAGATCGAAGTCAGCCAAGGTGTCATTCAATGCGCCTATATCATTCGTAATCCGGACAAGCTTTCCGGACTGCCCGTCGCGTAGTCGAAAGCCCCACCGGCCGCCTCGGCCCCCGTCGACTCACGGGTCCGCCGCCTCCCTGGTCAGAGCCCCGCCATCCGCCGTGATGGCGGGGCTCTGTGCTGCGCTCGCCTCACGGCGCCAAGAACGTCGTGTGAACGCTCTGCGCCAGAGTTCCGTTTCGTTCCGTTACGGAATAAGTATTGGTCTTGACCAAGGAGGTGTGCCGTCCTAGGGTCTCCACTTAAGACAGGAACCTTTAATAAATAACGTCGCGGAAAAAGACGCTGGGCGATTGCGGAGGACAGGGTGGGGACCACGCAGCTGGAATCGGTACAGGAGCCGAAGTACTGGCACCTCAAGACCGTGCTCAGTGAGGCACTCGACTCGGACTTCGCGGTGGGTGAGATCCTGCCCAACGAGCGGGACCTCGCGGCGCGGTTCGGTGTCGCACGGGCCACGCTCCGGCAGGCGCTGGAGCAGCTCGAACTCGAAGGCAGACTGCAGCGCCGCCGCGGTGTCGGGACGACCGTCGCCCCGCCGCGCGTGGGCATCGCCGTCTCCACCGCCCAGCACGAATGGACGGGCGGCGTCAGCGGCGAGGCGTGGCAGCCGGTCGAGAGCACCATGGACAAGGCCCCGGCGGTGGTGGCCGCCATGCTCGGAACGGACCCGGCCGAACCGGTGCACGTGGTGCGCCGTATCCGAGACACCCAGGGACAGGCGGTAGCGGCGGAGCTCCTCTACATCCCCGCCTCCTCGGTGCCCGACCTCTCCGCCATAGAGGCCCCGTCCGGCGCCGTCCGCGCCCGCAGCGTGCTGCGCGAGCTGCACCGGCTCGGCCTGCAGGGCCAGGACCGCTCCGTGGAGCTCGGCTCGGCGCGGGCGGACGACGCCAAGGAACTGGACCGGCTCCCCGGCGCCCCCGTCCTGGTCGTCACCACCCGCTACTTCACCGCGGACGGAACGGCGGCGGTGTCCGTGGCCACCTACCGCGCGGACACCTGCCGACTCACCTTCGGGGACTCCGGCGCGCTGGAGATCAGCCACGACGAACAGCCGGAGCGCCAGGCCTCCTGACGCCTCCGACCTGCCCTCGCGCACACCTTGGCCCACGTCCGCCGCTTCTCGAGGACTCCAGTCCCCGGGAACCGGCGGGCGCGCGTTGTCCCCGCCCGATCCGGCTCGGGGGCGCCGATGATCCACCGGTCCAGGGGGAAACGCCCGTGATCCCCCGGCTCCCGGGGCAGCGCCCGTGACCCACCGATGCGCACGCGGCCCGCGTGGCGGCCCTCACCCCGATCAGCGGCGGGCCGTCACGGCCCCTTCGACGGCGAACAACTGCTCCTCGACGTGGTCCAGCGCGAGCCGCAACGCCCCCGTCGCGACGGCGGCCTCTCCGAGCAGCGACAGGGTCACCCGGGGCGGGCGCAGGCAGTAGCGGGCCAGCTCCCTGCGCAGGGGTTCCAGGACCCCGTCCAGTCCGGCGGCCCAGCCGCCGACCACGACCAGCTCCGGGTCGAGTGCCAGCACCAGCGCCGCCACATCGTGCACCAGCCGCTGAAGGAAGCGCTCGACCGCCGCCTGGGCCCCCGCGTCGCCCTCCCGGGCCTTGGCGAACACCGCGGCCACCGCGAGCTCGTCCAGCGGGTCGAGCGGCGTGTCCGTCGTCGACAGCAGATGTTCCGGCGTCACGTCCCTGCCCAGCAGGTGCAGAGCGCCGATCTCCCCGGCGGCCCCGCCGTACCCCCGGTGCAGACGTCCGCCGATCAAGGACCCCGCCCCGGGGCTCAGCCCCGCCAGCACGAAGATCACGTCGTCGGACTCGGTGGCCGCGCCCTTCCAGTGCTCGGCCACCGCGGCGGCGTTGGCGTCGTTCTCGACGAGCACGGGGCAGCGGAACGAACGGCGAAGCCGCTCGCCGAGCGCGAGGCCGGTCCAGTCCGGCAGCGCCGTACCCAGCCGCACGGTGCCGTCGGCCTCCACGATCCCGGGACTGCCCACACCGACCGCACGCAGACTGCTCCGGGCCACCCCGGTGCGTCGCAGTACGTCCGCGATGACGGCCCGGACCTGGTCGAGCCGGTCGTCCGCGCCGGCGGTCTCCGACACAGCGCGCGAACCCGCCCCGATGATCCGGCCGTCGAGCCCCGAGATGAGCGCCGACACCCGGTGCGGACCGATCTCCACCCCGAGGAGATGCCCCGCCTCGGCCCGGAAACGGAACCTCCGGGCAGGGCGCCCCTGGCGCCGCGCCTCGCCCTCGTCGGGCAGCGCCTCGACCACGAGACCCGCTTCGAACAGCCCCTCGACGACCCCTTCGACCGTCGGCCGGGACAGCCCCGTGATCCGTGTCAGGTCCGTAAGCGTCGGCGCGCCGGCCCCTCTCAGGGCGTGCAGCACTACCGCGGAATTGATCCGTCGCAACAGCGAGGGGTCCCCACCGGTCAGCCGGCCCACGGTATGTCCTCCCAGCTCGTGCGCATGTCTGCCGGATCGTACTCGCTGGCCGGGACCCCTGCGAGCAGCGAGGGAAGCCGGTATCGAGCCGCAACCTCGGTCACCCCGGAGCGACGAACCCGGACCCGTACGCGGCGATGACCGCCTGGGTACGATCCCTGGCCCCCAACTTCGCCAGGACCGAGCTGACATGGGACTTCACCGTCTCGACCCCGACGACGAGGGTGGCCGCGATCTCCGCGTTCGACAGGCCCCGGGCCATCAACCGGAGCACCGCCGCCTCCCGCTCGGTGAGCGCCGCCCGGTCGAGAGCGGCCCGTGCTCTGTCCGTCCCGTACTCGGCGGCGAGCTGCCGGACCGCAGCCGGGAACAGCAGGGACTCCCCCTCGGCCACTCTTCCCCGGGGAGCACGCGATCGGCCCGGGGCACCCGGGTGCGCTGCGTGCCGCCATCGGCGGGGGGATCCACCTGGCGCTGATGGCGCTGCTCGCGGCGGGCCTCGCGGCGCTCCTGCGGAGCGCGGTAGCGGTGCTCGGCCTGCTCATACCGCTCTTCCTCATCGTCCCCTTCGTGTTGGTGGACGTTGCCACCGCGGTGGTGACCTATCTGCCCGATCGCGCGGGGCAGGCGGTGTTGCACCAGAACCCGGGAGACGGTCCGGGGCCGTGGACCGGCCTGGCGGTGACCGCCCTATGGGCGGCGGCAGCGCTCCTGGCGGGCTGGTGGGCGGTCCGCAGCCGGGACGCGTGAGGACCGGGGAAGAGGCGCGGGCCCGGAGCGGCTCAGTCGGCCGGGGCGGGACCGGGGCCGGGCCGGTCGGTCGTGGGCCGGGCGAGGACGACGGCTGCCCGGAGGCGGGCGTACTCCTCGGCCATGGTCTGGACCGTCCAGTGGGCGTTGAGGCCGCTGGGGTTGGGCAGAGCCCACACACGGGCGCCGCCGACCGTGCGGTCCTGGGGGCCGATCCGGGCCCGGGGCTCCCCGAAGGCCGTGCGGTAGGCGGTGATGCCGACCACCGCGAGCCACTGGGGCGCGAGCAGTTCGACCTTCGTCGTCAGAGCGGCCCCGCCCTCCCGGAACTCGTCCGTGCCGAGCTCGTCGGCCCGGGCCGTGGCCCGCGCCACCACGTTGGTGATGCCGAGTCCGAGACCGAGCAACTCGGCCTGCTCCGAGGGACGCAGCTGCCGGGGCGTGAAACCCGAGCGGTGCAGGACCGGCCAGAACCGGTTCCCGGGGTGAGCGAAATGGTGCCCCGTCACCGCCGTCGTCAGGCTCGGGTTGATGCCGCAGAAGAGCACGCGCAGACCGCCCGCGGCCACATCGGGGACGATGCGGTCACGGGCGGCGCTCAGCTCTTCGGGGGTCATGCGGTGAGGGCGGTGCCGGTCAGAGGATCGAGCCGGGGGTGTACTTCGCGGCCTCGGGGTACTGCTCGGTGATCTTCCCGATCCGGGCGACCAGCGACGACACCTGGTCGCCGGCGGCACCCGTGAACGAAAGCTTGTCGGCCATCAGCTCGTCCAACTGCGCGCGGTCCAGCGGGATCCGCTCGTCCGCGGCGAGCTTGTCGAGCAGCTCGTTGCGCTCGGCGCCCTGCTCCCGCATCGCGAGGGCGGAGGCGACCGCGTGCTCCTTGATCGCCTCGTGCGCCACCTCGCGGCCCACTCCGGCCCGTACGGCGCCCATCAGGACCTTGGTGGTGGCGAGGAACGGAAGGTAGCGGTCCAGCTCGCGGGCCACGACGGCAGGGAACGCGCCGAACTCGTCCAGCACCGTCAGGAAGGTCTCCAGGAGGCCGTCGAACGCGAAGAACGCGTCCGGGAGCGCCACCCGGCGGACCACGGAACAGGACACGTCGCCCTCGTTCCACTGGTCGCCCGCCAGCTCGCCGGTCATCGAGGCGTAGCCGCGCAGGATCACCATCAGACCGTTCACCCGCTCGCAGGAGCGCGTGTTCATCTTGTGCGGCATCGCGGACGAGCCGACCTGGCCGGGCTTGAAGCCCTCGGTCACCAGCTCGTGGCCGGCCATCAGGCGGATCGTCTTCGCCACCGAGGAGGGCGCCGCGGCGAGCTGCACCAGAGCGGTGACCACGTCGTAGTCGAGCGATCGGGGGTAGACCTGACCGACCGAGGTGAACGCCTCGGCGAAGCCGAGGTGCCCGGCGATGCGCTGTTCCAGGTCGGCCAGCTTGCCCGCGTCGCCGCCGAGCAGGTCCAGCATGTCCTGCGCCGTGCCGACCGGGCCCTTGATCCCGCGCAGCGGGTAGCGGGAGAGGAGGTCCTCCAGGCGGCCGTGGGCCACCAGCATCTCGTCGGCCGCGGTCGCGAAGCGCTTGCCCAGCGTCGTCGCCTGCGCGGCGACGTTGTGCGAGCGTCCGGCGATCACGAGCTCGCGGTACTCCGCGGCGAGCTTGCCGAGCCGGGCCAGCACGGCCACGGTGCGGTCGCGCATCAGCTCCAGCGAAAGGCGGATCTGGAGCTGCTCGACGTTCTCCGTCAGGTCCCGGGAGGTCATGCCCTTGTGGACCTGCTCATGACCGGCGAGGGCGTTGAACTCCTCGATCCGGGCTTTCACGTCATGCCGGGTGATCTTCTCGCGCTCGGCGATCGAGGCCAGGTCCACCTGGTCCAGTACCCGCTCGTAGTCGGCCAGCGCCGCTTCGGGCACCTCGATCCCGAGGTCCTTCTGAGCGCGCAGCACCGCCAGCCACAGCTGACGCTCCAGCTTCACCTTCTGCTCGGGGGACCAGAGGACGGCCAGCTCCGCGGAGGCGTAGCGGCCGGCCAGGACATTGGGGATGCGAGGCTTCGCAGACACAGCAGTCACGTAAAGGGATTCTACTGGCGGTTCGTGCAGGCCAGCGACGCGCCCCGGTTTGTGGCTTGCTACGAAGGAGCCAGGGGGCGCCGGCCCGCGCGACCGCTTCAGTCGGTCTCCGCGGTGCCCACCGTGGCGTCGGGGGAGACGGCACGGCGCCACCCCGTCACCGGGCCCGGGTTCTCCGTGTCCGCCGGCGTGATCCAGAAGGCCCGGCCCGTCGTGGCGTCGATCTGGGCGCCCGAGCGCCCGTCGCCGGAGGAGCGGCCGGTGAGCCGCCGCCCGATCCAGGGGGCCAGGTGCTGACGGGCGAAGCGGACGTCCTCCGTTCGCCGGGCCGCCCAGCGCGGCGGCGCGGTCGCGGGCATCCGCGTACGCCAGTCCAGTTCGGCCGGCAGTCCCAGGGTCTGCCAGACGGCCTCGGCGACGCGCCGGTGGCCTTCGGTGGTGAGATGGAGCCGGTCGACGTCCCACATCCGGGGATCGGCGATCGAGGGTGCGGAGTAGAGATCCACCACCGCGGCGCCGTGCTGACCGGCGAGATCGTCGATCAGGGCGAACAGCGCCTCCACCCGGGGGCGGAACCGGTCGAACACCGGTCCGCTCCGCCCGGGGCTGCGCATCAGCACCAACTGCTTGCAGGTCGGTGCGAGACGCTCCACGGCCTCTTCGAGCCGCCCCCTGACCATCCCCATGTCGCACTTCGGGCGCAGCGTGTCGTTGAGCCCGCCGACGAGGGTGACCACATCGGCCCGGAGCGAGGCCGCCGCCTCCACCTGCTCGTCGACGATCTGGCCGATGAGCTTCCCGCGTACGGCGAGGTTGGCATACCGGAAACCGGGGGACCGGACCGCGAGCCGGGCGGCGAGGACGTCGGCCCAGCCCCGGTAGGCGCCGCCGGGGAGCAGGTCCGACATGCCCTCGGTGAACGAGTCGCCGACCGCGACGAGACTGGTGTAGGAGGCATTCAATTCCATGGCCAGATGAGCGTACCGGTCGGTAGGCCGGGAGGCCAGCAGGTCAGCGGGACCCCGGCCGTCCGACGAGTTCGCGGAGCACGTCCTCCATCGTGACCATGCCGGCCAGCCGGTCGTCCTCGTCGAGAACGGCCGCCAGATGGGTCCGGCTGCGTCGCAGAGCGGTGAGCACGTCGTCCAGCGGGGTCGCCGCCCGTACGCGGGCGATCGGCCGCATCGCCGTCACCGGGAAAGGAACGTCCCGGGGCGTCGCGTCCAGGGCGTCCTTCACATGGAGGTAGCCGAGGATGCGCTGCTCGCTGTCCATCACCGGGAAGCGGGAGAACCCGGACTCGGACGAGAGCCGCTCCAGCTCCTCCGGGGTGGTGCCGACCCTGGCGTACAGCACCCGGTCGACGGGCATGACCACGTCCCGTACCGGCCGGCGTCCCAGCTCCAGGGCGTGGTGGAGGCGTTGCGCGGAGCGGTCGTCGACCAGCCCGGCGTCCCCGGCGTCCTGGACCAGCCGGGCCAGTTCGTCGTCCGAGAACGTCGCGGAGACCTCGTCCTTCGTCTCCACCCGCAACAGCTTGAGCAGGGTGTTGGCGAACGCGTTGATCGCGAAGATCACCGGCCGCAGGGCGCGGGCCATCGCCACCAGCGGGGGGCCCAGCAGCAGGGCGCTCCGCGCCGGTTCGGCCAGTGCGATGTTCTTCGGCACCATCTCGCCCAGGAGCATGTGCAGATAGGTGGCCACGCCCAGCGCGATGACGAACGACAGCGGGTGGACCAGCCCGTGCGGCACTCCCACCGCGTCGAAGGCCGGCTCCAGCAGATGCGCGATGGCCGGTTCGGCGACGATGCCCAGCACCAGGGTGCAGAGCGTGATGCCGAGCTGGGCGGCGGCGAGCAGCGCGGAGACGTGTTCCAGGCCCCAGATGACACTGCGGGCCCGCCGGTTCCCGGCCTCGGCCTCCGGTTCGATCTGGCTGCGGCGCACGGAGATCAGGGCGAATTCGGCGCCCACGAAGAAGGCGTTGGCCACGAGGGTCAGCAGGCCGACGAAGAGCTGGAGAACGATCACCGCTCGTCCTCCGTCCGGTCCTCGGACCCCGGCAGCGGGGCGTGCAGCAGGGCCCGCGCGGCACGGCGGCCCGAGGCGTCGACCACGTCGATCCGCCATCCCTCCAGTTCGACGCTGTCGTCGACCGTCGGGATCCGTCCGATCTCGGCGGCGACCAGGCCCGCGAGGGTCTCGTAGGGCCCGTCCGGCACCCGCAGACCGATCCTGCGGAGCTGGTCGGTGCGCGCCGCCCCGTCGGCCGACCACAGGGTCCGTCCGTCGGCGTCCTCGCCGGCGGCGGCGAGGTCCGGCGTCTCGTGCGGATCGTGCTCGTCGCGGACCTCGCCGACGACTTCCTCCACGATGTCCTCCAGCGTCGCGACCCCGGCGGTCCCGCCGTACTCGTCGATCACCACGGCCATGGCGAGCCTCCCGGACAATCGGTCCAGCAGCCGGTCCACGGTGAGCGTCTCCGGCACGAGCAGGGGTTCGCGCAGCAGTTCCGAGACCCTGGTACGGGGCCGCCGGTCGGCGGGGATCGCCAGCACGTCCTTGATGTGGGCCACGCCGACCACGGTGTCCAGGCTGCCCCGGTAGACGGGGAAGCGGGACAGGCCGGTCGCCCGGGTGGCGTTGGCGACGTCCTCGGCCGTCGCGTGCAGCTCCAGTGCGGTCACCTGCACCCGCGGTGTCATCACGTTCTCCGCGGTCAGCTCCGAGAGGTTCAGCGTGCGGACGAACAGTTCGGCCGTGTCCGCCTCCAGCGCACCCGCCTTCGCGGAGTGCCGGGCCAGCGCCACCAGCTCCTGCGGGCTGCGGGCGGAGGCCAGCTCCTCGGTCGGCTCCAGGCCGAAGCGGCGCACGATCCGGTTGGCCGTGTTGTTGAGGTGGCTGATGAAGGGGCGGAACAGCGCGGTGAACACGCGTTGCGGGGTGGCCACCGCCTTGGCCACCGCCAGCGGGGAGGAGATCGCCCAGTTCTTCGGGACCAGTTCGCCGACCACCATCAGAACCACCGTCGACAGCGCCGTACCGAGGACGAGCGCCAGGGTGGACGCGGCGGCGGGAGGCAGCCCCGCCGCCTCGACGGGGCCGCGGATCAGCTTGGCGATGGAGGGCTCGGAGAGCATGCCGATCACCAGATTGGTGACGGTGATGCCGAGCTGGGCCCCCGAGAGCTGGAAGGTGAGGCTCCGGACGGCCTTGAGGGCGCTCGCGGCGCCCCGGTCGCCCCGATCGACGGCCCGTTCGAGCTCGCCGCGCTCCACCGTGGTCAGGGAGAACTCCGCCGCGACGAACGCGCCGCAGGCGACGCAGAGCAGCAGGGCGACGAGCAGCAGAAGCACTTCGATCATCGGTTCACCTCCGTCCCATGATCGGGCAGGGGCGGGGTGACCGCGCGGCGTCCGCGGTGATCGGCTACTGGAGGCTCGCCCATGGGCGGACGCTCACACCTTTCGGCAGGGGGTGACGGAGGGCATGTCATCGTAGGCGTCTGCCCAGCACCGCCCCGCCCACCGCGTCGATGTCCGCCGTACCGTGCCCGAAGCCGCCGCAGCGCCGGAGCATGCCGTATCGCGGCCGGTCCCCGCCGTACCGCTCAGCCGGTCAGGTGCTTCACCCAGCGGCTCCACTGCGGCTGGGGCTCGTAACCCGCCGCGCGCCAGGCGTGGTGGGCCGACGTGTTGCGGTCCAGGACCATGGCGTCGGCGCGCCGCCCGCCCAGCGCGACGAACCGTTCCTCGGCCGCCGCCAGGAGGGCGCCGCCCACGCCCCGGCGCCGCTGGTCCGGGTGGACCGCGAGCCGGTAGAGATGGCAGCGCCAGCCGTCGAAGCCCACGACGACCGTGCCCACCAACGCCCCCTCCCGCTCCGCCAGCATCAAGGCGTCCGGGTCGCGTTCCACCAGGCGTGCGATTCCGTCACCGTCGTCGCTGATGCTGGTGCCCTCGGCGGCCACCTTCCAGAAGGCGAGGACCTCGTCCAGGTCGGCCGGGGTCGCGGACCGTATCGAAAGATCGTTCATGACGGCCATCCCACCATCCGCGGTGACGGGCGTCGATCGCGTTCCACAGTCCGGGCGCGGGGCCCCGCCCCCCGGGGCCCCGCACTCCTCTTGCCGGTGCTAGCACGGCCGCGCTAGCGTGGTCGGGTGCCCAAGACTCAGCTGAACGTTCGAGTGGACGAGGCCACCGCCGAGGCCGCGCGGCAGCGCGCGCTCCAGAGGGGGATGAGCGTGAACCGCTACATAGAGGAACTCGTCCAGCAGGACGCGGGTGAGGTGGGACACACCTTCGTCGAGGCCGCGGCCGACTTCATGAAGCAGTACGAGTCGGTGTTCGCCGAGGAGTTCGGCCCGGAGCGCGAAGGCACCCGTTGAATCTTCGGATCGACCTTTCCTGGTTGCTGATGGTCGCCGAGCACAAGACGCCCGGAGACCCGCAGGTCGTCGACTGGGGGGCGCTCGTCGCCGCCGTCGCACGGCATGACGCGGAGATCTTCGGCAGCGCCGTCTACAGCGACCCGCACACGCGGGCGGCCGCCCTGTTGCAGCTGCTGCTGCACGTGCCCGCACTCGAACGCTCCAACGCGATGTTCGCCTCGGCCGTCGCGTACGGCTACCTCGTCGCCTCCGGGCTCAAGGTCATCACCTCGCCCGAGCAGGTCCGCGATCTGGCGCTGCTGGTGAAGCAGGGCAAGGCGGACGTGCGCGCCATCGCCGACGAGCTGCGGCAGTGGAGCGTGTGAGGCCGGGCGGAACTGGCCACGACAGACCGGGGGAGACGCCCCGCAGCCCCCAGCCCGCAGCCTCAGCCCTCGGTGAACGGCTTGCGGGCCACGCCGAGGACGCAGGGGGAGGAGGGCACCTGGAGGCCCCTCTCCGGAATCCGCAGCCTGCGGTACGTGCCCATCTCGAAGCCCGCCGCCTCGATCGCGGCCAGCGGGTCCCGGGCCGTGTGACAGCCGCCGAAGAGCAACGGCCACAGGGTCCGGTCGGCCACCCGCTGCACCGTGGCCAGCGCCCGGCCCGACGCCGACCCGTGCTCGAAGAACCGCAGCTCGCCGCCCGGCCGCAGGACCCGGCTGATCTCTGCGAGCGCCCGGGGCAGATCCCGTACGGTGCACAGGACCAGGGACGCCACCGCCCCGTCGAAGGCCTCGCTCTTGACCGGCAACGCCTCGGCCGCCCCCGGCACCACGTCCACCGGCACCTCCGCGCGCAGGGCGGAGCGGGCGGCGAGCTGCCGCAGTGAGCGTTCCGGCTCCAGCGCCACGACCTCCGAGACGGCCCCGGGGTAGTGGGCGAAGTTCAGCCCGTTTCCCGCGCCGATCTCGATGACCCGGCCGGAGAGCCCCGACAGAAGCTCCTCGCGGTAGGCGGCGATGCCGCCCTTCAGGTCGGCGGTTACGCTCACCCGTGCGTAGAAGCGGGCGAAGACCGGGTGGTGCACGGCGTCCCGGGGGAGCTTCCTGCTGCGCGGCTGCATGACGGACCTCCGTCGAGGAGTGGTCGTGACCCTTGAGGAGCGGACGTGACGTTCCTCCACGATTCTCCCCCGGATCGCCCCGCCGGGAATCCTCGCGGACCGTCCGGACGGGGATCCCCCAGGACCGCCCGGACGCCCCCGGCGCGCCCCGTCAGCGCGCGACCGCCCAGGTCCCGCCGAGCTCCGGAGCCAGCCAGCCCGGCGCGCGTGCCGCGAAGGCGGCGCCCGACAGTGAACCCGCGCCGGCCGGCACCGCGCCGAGCAGCGGCGCACCGGCCGCCACCGGCAGGTCCTCGATGTTGCAGCGGGACGCGAGGTCCGGCTCCGCCGGCATGCTGCCGATCACGACGCCCCGGCAGCCCAGCCCCCGGTTCCGCAGCGCCTCGGCCGTCAGCGCGGTGGCGTTCAGCGTGCCCAGGCCCGCGGGGGCCACCAGCAGCACCGGCGCGGACAGCAGACGGGCCGCGTCCGCGAGGGTGCCGCCCTCGTCGTCGAACCGCACGAGCAGACCGCCCGCACCCTCCACCAGGACGAGGTCGTGCTCGGTGGCCAACTTCTCCGCGGCCTCGGCGACCTCGAACGGCCGCACGGGCACGAGCCCCGCCCGCCGGGCGGCCGTCGCCGGAGCCAACGGCTCCGGAAAGCGGGCCAGTTCGACCGCCGTCACCTGGCTCCCCGCCAGGCGCGCGACCTCCGCCGCGTCGCCCGGCTCCCCGGGGGCGAGCCCGGTCTGCGCGGGCTTGAGCACCGCGACCCGGCGGCCCCGCGCGGTGGCCGCCACCGCGGCGGTCACCACGGTCTTGCCGATCTCCGTGCCCGTACCGGACACCACCAGAATCATCGACATATCGACTCAGCCCTCCCGCGCCGCCGCGCACACGGCCCGGCAGATCCGCGCCACGTCCTCGTCCCCCGTGACGTACGGCGGCATCGTGTAGACGAGATCGCGGAACGGCCGCAGCCAGACGCCCTCGCGCACGGCCGCGCGGGTCGCCGCCGCCATGTCCACCTCGCGGTCGAGCTGGACGACCCCGATCGCCCCCAGGACGCGTACGTCCACCACCCCGGCGAGGTCCGCGGCGGGAGCGAGCCCGGAGCGCAGGCCCGCGCCGATCCGCGCCACCTCGCCCTCCCAGTCCTGTCCCAGCAGCAGGTCCACGGAGGCGGAGGCCACCGACGCGGCCAGCGGATTGCCCATGAACGTCGGGCCGTGCGCCAGCACCGGCACCTCGCCGCTGGAGATGCCCTCGGCCACCCGGGTGGTGCACAGCGTCGCCGCCATCGTGAGATAACCGCCGGTCAGGGCCTTGCCG
Source organism: Streptomyces sp. NPDC102283 (assembly GCF_044766265.1). NCBI lineage: Bacteria > Bacillati > Actinomycetota > Actinomycetes > Kitasatosporales > Streptomycetaceae > Streptomyces > Streptomyces sp. NPDC102283. Next base: position 17,972 of record NZ_JBIWLQ010000023.1, on the reverse strand, counting down.
ACGCACATGACGTCCGGCGAGATCCCGGCGTGCCCGGCGGCGAACAGCTTGCCCGTACGCCCGAATCCCGTCGCGATCTCGTCGAGGACCAGCAGGACGTCGTGCTCGTCGCAGGCCTCGCGCAGCACCCGCAGATAGGCGGGGGAGTGGAACCGCATCCCGCCGGCCCCCTGCACCACCGGCTCCACGATGACCGCCGCGAGCTCGTCGGCGTGCTCGGCGATCAGCTCCCGCAGATGCGTCACGTAGGCGGCGTCCGGCTCCGCGTCGAATCCGTCCGGCGGGGCGTCGGCGAAGACCTGGCGGGGCAGGGCCCCCGACCACAGCTCGTGCATCCCGCCCTCCGGGTCGCACACCGACATCGGCTGCCAGGTGTCCCCGTGGTACCCCCCGCGCCAGGTCAGCAGCCGCCGTTTGGCCGGACGCCCGGCCGAACGCCAGTACTGGAGGCACATCTTGACCGCGACCTCCACCGAGACGGACCCCGAGTCGGCGAGGAAGACGTGCTGGAGCGGTCCGGGGGTGATCTCCACCAGCCGGGTCGCCAGCCGCACGGCGGGCTCATGGGTGAGTCCGCCGAACATCACATGGCTCATCCGGTCCAGCTGGCCGCGCGCGGCCTCGTTGAGGACCGGGTGGTTGTAACCGTGCACCGCCGACCACCAGGAGGACATGCCGTCCACCAACTCGTGCCGCCCCTCGGCGGGTTCGGCGAGCCGTAGCCGTACGCCGGAGGCCGACTCCACGATCAGCGGCTCCTGGCGGCCGGGCATCGGACCGTACGGATGCCAGACGTGCGCCCGGTCCAGGGCCCGCAGTTCGTCCGGTGCGTAGGGCTTCGGCGCGGCGGACACGGGGAGTGCGGGGGCGTACGGCTCAGGCATTGGGCGCGAGATCCGTTCCCGCGCCGCGGCGGCGGACGGCCACCAGATCCGTGCGCGCCGCTCCGGCCGCGTCCGTGCGCGAGGCCGGCACGCCCTCCCCGGTGCTCCCGACGCCGCCCGCCGGCTGCCGCTCCCGCTCACCGTGGCCGCCGCACGGTCCGCAGCCACCGCCGCCTTGGTGGGAACCGCAGCCCGCGGCTCCGGCGGTCCCGTGCGATCCGCAGCCGGGCTCCGCCGTGGCGTCCTGCGTGCCGCAGCCGCCGCTCAGGGCGTCGGCCCGGTGGCGCGGCAGCGTCGTCGTGCCCGCGCCCTCCACCTCGAAACCGGCGTCCGCGATCATGTCCAGGTCGGTCTGGCCGGCCTGGCCCTCACTCGTCAGGTAGTCGCCCAGGAAGATGGAGTTGACCAGGTGGAGCGCCAGCGGCTGCATCGAGCGCAGGTGCACCTCACGGCCCCCCGCGAGCCGCACCTCGACATCGGGGCAGACGAAACGGACCATCGCCAGAATGCGCAGGCAGCGCTGCGGGGTGAGGTTCCACTCCTTGGCGAGCGGCGTCCCCTCGAACGGGATCAGGAAGTTCACCGGCACCGAGTCCGGGTCCAGGTCCCGCAGCGCGAACACGACGTCGACCAGGTCCTTGTCGCTCTCGCCCATCCCGGCGATCAGCCCGGAGCACGCCGAGAGCCCGGCGGCCTGGGCCTGCTGCACGGTCTCCACCCGGTCCGCGTACGTGTGGGTGGTGGTGATCGCCCCGTACGTCTCCTCGGACGTGTTGAGGTTGTGGTTGTACGCGTCGGCGCCCGCCGAACGCAGCCGGTCGGCCTGCCCGTCGGAGAGGAGGCCGAGGCAGGCGCACACCTCGACGCCCTCGTTCTCCTCCTTGATCGCCTCGATGGTCTTCGAGACCCGGTCGACGTCCCGGTCCGTCGGACCGCGCCCGCTCGCGACCAGGCAGACCCGCTTGGCGCCGCCCGCCACTCCGGCGGCGGCGGCCTTGGACGCCTCGTCCGGCTTCAGCCAGGTGTACTTGAGGATCCCGGCCTTCGAACCGAGCCGCTGCGAGCAGTAGGAGCAGTCCTCGGGGCAGAGCCCCGACTTCAGGTTGACCAGATAGTTGAGCTTGACGCGCCGCCCGAACCACTGACGGCGCACCTTCCCGGCGGCCGCCACCACGTCGAGCAGCTCGTCGTCGGAGGTCGCCAGTACGGCGAGCGCTTCTTCGCGGGTCGGCAGTTCGCGCCGCAGCCCCTTGTCCACCAGCGTGTTCAGCAGGTCCATGAAAGATGATCCTGGCGTACGGCACCGCCTCCAGCCAAGGAGGAACCAGACAGGAGACCCGGGCGAGGGTGTGTGTATTGCCACACCCTGACCTGCTGCGCACCCGGTTAGGGTCTGTTGGCTGCCTACAAAGGGACCGTCCGCACCGGACCGTCCGCGCGGAGCCGCCCGCCGAGGGCCCGCCTACCCAAGGGACCGCCCCATGTCCTTCGCCCCGTTCGACTGGATCGACGCCGAGGCCCGCAGCCGGGCCGCCGCCGGACTCGTACGGACCCTGCGTCCGCGCGGCTCCGAGCCGGAGCTGCTGGACCTCGCGAGCAACGACTACCTGGGCCTCACCCGGCACCCGGAGGTCATCGCCGCCGCCGTCGGCGCCGCCCGTCGGTGGGGGGCGGGGGCGACGGGGTCCCGCCTGGTCACCGGCTCCACCGCCCTGCACGCCCGGCTGGAACAGGAGCTCGCCGCGTTCTGCGGTTTCGAGGCTGCCCTCGTGCTCTCCTCCGGATACGCGGCCAATCTCGCCGCGCTGACCGCGCTGACCGGGCGCGGCTCCCTCATCGTCTCCGACGCGGGCAACCACGCCTCGATCGTGGATGGCTGTCGGCTCTCCCGCGCCGAGACCGCCGTCGTGCCCCACGCCGACCCGGAGGCGTTCGAGAAGGCCCTGCGGGCGCACGACGGGCGGGTCCTCGCGGTCACCGACTCGGTGTTCTCCGTCGACGGCGACGCCGCCCCGCTTTCCGCCCTGGCCGAAGTCTGCCGCTCCGGCAACGCCGCCCTGCTGGTGGACGACGCCCACGGCCTCGGCGTGCTGGGCGACGGCGGTCGCGGCGCGCTCGCCGCGGCCGGGCTGGCGGGCGGCGACGGGATCGTGGCCACGCTCACGTTGTCGAAGTCGCTGGGCAGCCAGGGCGGAGCGGTCCTGGGGCCCGCCCGGGTCATCGACCACCTGGTCAACACGGCCCGTACGTTCATCTTCGACACCGGACTCGCCCCGGCGGCGGCCGGCGGCGCGCTCGGCGCCCTCGGGGTGCTGCGCCGGGAGCCCGAACGGGCTTCCCGCGCCCGGGAGGCGGCCATCTCGCTGTACGGCAGGCTCACCGCCGCCGGGCTGAGGGCGGTCCGGCCCGACGCGGCCGTCGTCTCCGTCCGGGCGCCCTCGGCGGACGCGGCGGTGCGCTGGGCGGCCGACTGCCGCGCGGCCGGGATGGCGGTGGGCTGCTTCCGCCCGCCGTCGGTACCGGACGGCGTCTCGCGGCTGCGGCTGACCGCGCGGGCCGACCTGACCGAGGAGCAGATCACGACCGCGGTGGCCACGGTCCTCGCCACCGCTCCCCGGCAGGCGGACGCTCCGGTCAGTTGAAGCGCGGTGGCTCGGCTCCGTGCGGGCCGAGCCCGTCCACGAACGTGCTCCAGGCCGCTGCCGAGAAGCGCAGCGGAGGCCGGTGCACGTCCTTGGAATCGCGTACGCCGAGGAGCGCGCCGCCCAACAGGGCGGTCTCCACGCAGTTGTTCATCCCGGTCGAGCGGCTGCTGCGCCGCCACCGCGGCGCGGGCGGCGCTGTGGACGACGGCGGTGCGGCGGACAGTGCGGGACGGTCTGACATGGCGGCCCCTTAGCTGCGTCTGATCTCGGTGATGAGGTCCAGCGAGCGTTCTGGTGACAGCGCGTGCGCCTGCAAGGAACGGAAGGCCGAGCTGTACGCGTCAAGGTCTTCTTTCCGTTCCAGATAGAGGCTACTCGTCAAGTGGTCAAGAACGACCACATCCAGATCAGAAATGTTCGGAAAGGAGAAGATAACGAAAGGGCCCGTGAGTCCGACGTGTCCACCGACCGAGAACGGCAGCAACTGCAGTTGCACATGCGGTAGTTGAGCAACCTGAGTCAGGTGGTGCAGCTGGTCCCTCATCACCTCCGGCCCACCCACCTCACGGTGGAGCACCGCCTCGTCCAGCACGGCGGTGAAGCGCAGCGGAGGGCTCGCGCGCAGCACCCGCTGGCGGGTCAGCCGGACCTCGACCAGGGAGTCGAGCCTGCCCGTCGGTAACCCGTCCAGCGAGGCGCGGGTCACGGCCCGTGCGTATCCCGCGGTCTGGAGCAGTCCCGGCACCACCGAGGTCTCCAGCGTCCGGACCGTACTGGCCTGCGACTCCAGGCTGATGAAATCGCGGTACTGCGGCGGGATCAGCCCCCGGTAGGCGTGCCACCAGCCCGAACCGCCGCCGCCCGCCGACCCCGCGAGGACTTCGAGCAGGGAACGCAGCTGGGTGTCGCGCACCGCGTAGACGTCCAGAAGCCGTGAGACGTCGGCGGGCGTCACCCCGCTCGCGCCCGTCTCGATGCGGCTCACCTTCGACTGGTGCCAGCCGAGCAGCCGCGCCGCGTCCCGGCTGGTCAGCCCGGAGGCGTGGCGCAGACTCCGCAGCTCCTCACCGAGCTTGCGGCGTCGGACGACGGGGCCGTGCAGCATGCCGGTCTCCTTCTGCTGTCGCGAAGGGCCGGTCCGTCACCGGAGCCGACCCGCAGAGGGGTCAGTGTGCCGTCCGTCCACGCCGTACGGGTCCCGAATTCACCGCTTCGAGCGACAGATATATGCATATCTTGGCCGAACGCCGTTACAGGGAGCTGCATCAATGGCAATCTGGCGCGAAGCACAATCCTGGCCGGCCGCCGGTCGGCCAGGGCGGGAAAGGGACGGCGTCGCCATGGCAGACCATCAGGAAGCAACCGTCACGCTGCCGACCGATCCGGTCTCGGTCTCATCGGCCCGCAGACATGTCGCCAGGACCTTGGCCCAGTGGGGCCTGCCCGACGACACGGACTTCGCCGACACCATCCGGCTGATCGTCTCGGAGCTGGCCACCAACGCCGTCCAGCACACGTTCGGCCAGTCGCCCACCTTCACCGTGGACCTGCGCCTCGAACGCGACGAGGAACTGTATCTCGGCGTCACGGACAGTCACCCCCGCTGGCCCCAGCGGCTGCCCGCCGCCGTACGACAGGACAACGGCCGCGGCATGGTCATCATCCGGGCGCTGGCCAAGGAGCGCGGTGGGCGGGTCCAGGTGACCCCGACCGCCGAGGGCGGCAAGACGGTCTGGATCGCCCTCCCCTGGGCCGTCCCGGCCCAGGGCTGACCCCGCGGTGAAGCTCACCGCGCCGGGACCGTGCTCCCGCGGCCGAAACCGCCGCGCAACAGCGCGAGCAGCGTCGCCGCCGCGGCGGTCGACCGGTCGCCCCGGTGCACGACCGAGATGGTCCGGCGGAACGAAGCGGGCTCCAGCCGCCGGACCGACAGCGGGGCCGCCGCCATCGAGGCGACCATCTCCGGTACCACCGCCACCCCGAGCCCCGCGCTGACCAGCGCGCACACCAACGCGTAGCCGGGCGACTCGCAGACCACGGCGGGCGTCGCCCCGGCCTCGGCGAGCGCGTTCTCGACCCCGCGCCGGGGCGGATGGGAGGGCGCGCTGCTGATCAGCGGCCGCCCCGCCAGCTCGCCGACCGGCAGCCGCCCGGTGCCCTCGGAGAGCCGATGGCCCACCGAGGTGACCAGCACCAGCTCCTCGACCAGCAGGGGTTCGACCAGGACGCCCGCCGACGGGGGCTCGGCCGCCGCCGGTTCGTACGCGTGGGTCAGGGCGAGGTCCACCTCGCCCGCGACCACTGCCGCGATCCCGCCGGGCGGTTCGTAGTCGGCGACGGCCAGCTCGACCTCCGGATGGGCCCGCCGGAACGCGCTCAGGACCGGCGGCAGCAGATGGATCCCGGCCGTCGTGAACGTCCCCACGCGCAGCCTGCCGCCCGAGAGCCCGGCCAGTCGCGCCAGCTCGTGCCGCGCCTGGTCCAGCTCGTCCAGGACCCGCCGGGCCCGGCCCGCCAGCAGCTCGCCCGCCGCCGTCAGCCGCGCCCCACGGTGGTGGCGCACCAGCAGCACCGCCCCGGTCTCCCGCTCCAGTTTGGCCAGCTGCTGGGAGAGCGCGGGCGCGGTGTAGCCCAGGCGGGCGGCGGCCCGGGTGATCGATCCGGCCTCCGCGACCGCCACGAGCGCCGCGAGCCGTGTCGGGTCGTACATGAAGCGTTCCTTTAGGCAGACCCAGAAGATTGCAAGTACACGCTAATGGCTCCGCCGGTCCAAGGTGGACCCATGGACGCACAACTGATCGCCTTCACCGGGGTCGCCGCCGGGATGGTCGCGCTGCCCGGCGCCGACTTCACCGTCGTCGTACGCAACGCCCTGGCCTCGCGCACCGCGGGCCTGGCCACCGCGCTCGGCGTCGCCGGAGGGCTGCTGGTGCACACCGCGCTCGCGGTCGCCGGACTCGCCGCGGTGCTGGTGACCATGCCGGTGCTCTTCCGCACCGTCCAGCTGCTCGGCGGCGCGTACGTGCTCTACCTCGGGATCAGCGCGCTGTACGCGATCCGCCGCCGGCCCCCGCAGGACAGCTCCGGCTCACCCTCCGGTACGAGGGAGGGCGAGCCGGAGCGGCCCGCGCCCAGGGAGCTCGGACGCGCGCTGCGCCAGGGGTTCCTGACCAACGCGCTCAACCCGAAGGCCCCGGTCCTCTTCCTCAGCCTGCTGCCGCAGTTCGTGCCCCACGGTCAGCCGCCGCTGCCCAGGACCCTGCTGCTCGCGGCCCTGGTGGTGGTGCTGGCGCTGATCTGGTTCCCGGCCGTCGCCCTGCTCGTGGACCGGCTGGGCCGGTGGCTGCGCCGCCCGCGTACCGCCCGCGCCATCGAGGGCGGCAGCGGGGTGGCGCTCACCGGTCTGGGACTGGCGCTGGTCACCGGCCCGCTGCTGCGCTGAGCGCGCCGCGGGCGGCCCCGGGGACGGGCGGGGCCGTCCGCACGGGAAGAGCGTCCGGTCGGCGGGTCAGCGGACCCGTCCGTACCAGACGCTCTTGGACCAGATCTTGGCCAGTCTCACCACGTCCCCCGATTTGGGGGAGTGCCAGATCTTCCCGGCCCCGGCGTAGATGCCCACGTGGTAGACGCTGCGCCCCGAATGGAAGAAGACGAGGTCACCGCGTTTGCGCTGCGACTTCCCGATGTGACGGGTCTTGTTGTACTGCTGCTGTGCCGTGCGGGGAAGCTTCTTGCCGGCCTTCTTGAACGAATAGACCGTCAGCCCCGAACAGTCGAAGCGGCTGGGACCGGCCGCTCCGTACTTGTAGGGAGCCCCCTTCTTCGACGCGGCGACCTTCAGCGCCTTCGTCGAGTGGGTGGCGGCCTCGGCGTCGTTCACCAGACCGGGCGCCAGCATCGAGGACGTCACGGCCAGGGTGAGTACCGAGGCCGTGCCGACCCGGGCGAACAGAGACGGGACATGAACCTGCGCAGACATGCGCAACCCTTCGTCAGCCGCCTGTGAAGGATGACCTGTCGGGTTCGGGCTGGCGAAGTCGCCCGGCCGCTGACGCGGCTTCACCCCGAGGGCTTCCCGGTCTCCCGGTCGGCCCGTTGTGCTCGGGTCCTCCACTCCTGCCGATCCACTCCTGTCGACCAGTCATCCGGGCGGCGGCAGGACTCGGCGTCCGCCCGGACCGCCCCGCCGCGGTGGCGGGGGCTTGTCGTCCCAGGGATCTTGACTCACCCGGTGCCGGATTTCCGAGCTGAAACAGCGGTTTGTGAGTCTCCTCACCACTGATCCATTCGGGTGGACAGGTCGGATTCGCGCTCGCCCGCGAGCCGGGCGCACACCCTCGTACCAGCGACGAAAGGGTGCTTTTCGAGTACGGACCGTGCGTCGAACGCAAGTTGAGCCGTCGCTCGTGCGGGTGATCGCCTACGCCGAACGAGCGAGGCGAATCGGTCCCGGGACCGGGCGTGTCGTGCGCGGCTCCGACCGGTCCGCTCCCGTATGGCGCTCCCCGTGCGCGGGGCCGGTCAGTTCACGGGCGGCGGCATCGCGACCCGGCCCGCCCTGCGCTCCCCGTCCAGGACGCGCAGGGCCCGCGCCAGGGTGGCGGCGTGGATCCGCGACTCGCCGCGCTCGTGCATCAGGGCCAGGGCTTCGCGCAGGGCCGCCGCCCGGGAGGCCAGGGCCTGGGCGGCCCGCAGTGCGCTGTAGGTGTCGCTGCCATGGGCCGGATTGATCCGGCCCACCTGGTCGAGCACGGCCAGATAGCAGTCGACGAACTCGCCCTCGGCCCGGGTCAGTGCGGGCAGCGGTGGGAAATCGGGTGGCTCCATCGGCGTTTCACCTCGCGTCGTACGGCGACCGGGAGAGTCAGCGGCTCTCCACGACGTGGTCGACCAGCCCGTGGGCGAGGGCGGCCTCGGCGTCGAGGATGGTGTCGCGCTCGATGTCGGCGGTGATCTGCTCCGCGGTCCGGCCCGTGTCCCGGACCAGCATGGCCGCGAACATCTCGCGGGTGCGCACCAGTTCGCGCGCGTGAATCTCCAGGTCGGACGGCTGGCCCCGCATCGGCTCCTCCATCGCGGGCTGCTGAATGACTACCCGCGCGCCCGGCAGCGCATGTCGGCGCCCCTTCGCCCCGGCGGCCAGCAGGGCCGCGGCGTAGGAGCCCGCCTGTCCCAGGCAGAAGGTCTCCACCTCGCAGGTCAGGAATCGCATCGTGTCGTAGACCGCCGCCATCGCCTGGAACGTGCCGCCGGGGGAGTTGATGTAGAGCGACAGGGGCCGGTCGGGATCGGCGTGCTCCAGATACATGAACTGGGCGATGAGATCGCTCGCGGCGATGTCGTCGATCGGGCTCCCGAGGAAGACGATCCGCTCGGACAACAGCTTGGAGTACGGGTCCAGCGTCCGGGTTCCGGTCGCGGTGCGCTCGGTGAACTCCGGCAGTACGTAGCGGGCGGCGGGGCGGATCATGGCGTGCCTCTCTCCTGGAGCTGACCATCCGTCTGCCCGTCCGTAAAAAATGTACAGGACGTACAGAAGGTTATGATGGGGACTATGGCCTACGAGATTCCGGTGACGCAAGCACGGGCGGAGCTCGCCGAACTGATCAACCGCGTTGTCTACGGCGGTGAACGCGTGGTGGTGACGCGGCACGGCAAGCCGCTCATCGCCCTGGTTTCCGCCGCTGACCTGCAACGACTCGAAGAGGATGAGTCCGCCGCCGAGGAGCAGGTGATCAGCTCGGTCTCCTCGATCGGCTCCGCGCCATCCGCTCAGGGCGAACGGCGCAGGTTCGGCATCGCCGCCGAGCACCGCCCCCGCGACGGTCGGGACGCCTGAGACCGCGGCTGTCCCCGGGGCAGCACGAAGCCGGGCGCCCCTCCGGCGGGAGGGGCGCCCGGCTCGGCCGGGGTGGTTCCGGTGCTCAGCCGGTCAGGGCCGGCTCCCGGTCGGGTTCGGCCGGCTCCGCCACTGTCGGCGCCCGGCGGGCGAACAGCACCGCCGCCAGGCCGAACAGCGACCACAGCGAGAGCGTCAGGACGGCGCCGCCCGCCGCGCTCCCGTCGAAGAAGGCGACCGAGCGGAGCAGTGAACCGCCCGCGCCCGGCGGGAGCCACTGGCCGATCGCGCCCACGGGCTCGGGCAGCAACTCCGGTGCACTGGTGACGCCGGAGAAGGGGTTGCCCAGCAGGACCATCAGCAGCGCGCCGAGTCCGATGCCGCGCGGCCCGAACAGGGCGGCGAGTCCGGCCACCGCCGAACCGATGGCCAGCACGGTGAGCGCGATCACTCCCGCCTCCGCCCACCAGCCGCCCGTGACCACGCCGAGCCAGCTGTGTGCCACGGAGGTGGCGACGAGGCCCACCATCGAGGCCGACCCGACGAGGGTCACCGCGCCCCGCGCCCCGCGCAGTCCCATCAGGGTGACGACCGCTCCGGCCGCCATGCCCGCGAGGGCCAGCGGCAGGACGCTCGCGCCGAGTGCGCTGCCGCGCGGGTCCCCGGGCGGCGCGGCGACCACATCGGTGACCCGGACCGGCGCGCCCTCGGGCGCGGACGCCGTCACGGCCTCGCGCAGCAGCTGGGAGGCGACGGGGCTCGCCGCCGAGGCGGTGAGCAGGTGCGGCCCCTGCGGGGTGACGACGACGGCTCCGTATACGACCCGGTCCTCGATCGCGGTGCGGGCGGCGGCCTCGTCGTCGAAGCGGTGCACGTCGAACGCGCCGTCACGCTGCCCGAAGCGCTGTTCCAGCTGCTGGGCCGCCGGTGCCGGGCCCGCGACCCCGACCGGGAGGCCGTGCGGGGCGATCCGGGCGGCGGGCCAGGCGAAGGCCCACAGGGTGAGCGTCACCATCAGGGGGATCAGCAGGATCACCGCCACCGCGCGGCGGTTGGGTGCGGTGGACATGAGGGGCCTCGATTCGTGCGGCGACAGAGAATTCCAAGAGAAGGATCGTTCGTTTTACGTCTCGTTCCCACTGTCGGCGCGCCGTGCGGGATTGTCAAGAAGGAATGTTCGTTTTAGATTGACACCATGGCTCGCGTATCCCAGGAACACCTCGACGCCCGTCGCCGTCAGATCCTCGACGGTGCGGCGCGCTGCTTCGCCCGCAACGGATTCCACGGCACGTCCATGCAGGACGTCCTCAAGGAGGCGGGTCTGTCCGCCGGGGCGGTCTACCGCTACTTCCCCGGCAAGGAGGACATCATCGCGGCCATCACCGAGGAGACCTTCGCCGTCATCCGCGGCGCCTTCGAGGAGGCCTCCCGCATGACGCCGCCGCCCACTCCGGACGCACTGCTGGGCCGGGTGCTCGGCGGGGTGCTCGCGGGGGAGGTGCACGGGCTGGAACGCAGGGCCTTCGCCGCGCTCGTCGTCCAGCTCTGGTCCGAGACGCTGCGCGACGAACGGCTCGCCGCGCTGCTCGACGACGGCTACGCCACCATGCGCGTCGCCTGGACGAAGCTCGTCGACGCCTACCGTTCCGCCGGGATCCTGGCGAGCGATGTGCCCGGCGACGATGTGGCGCGCACGCTGATCGCGACGGCGCAGGGCTTCATCGTGCAGGAGGCGCTCTTCGGGGACGTGCGCCCCGAAGTGCTGGAGAACGGGTTGTGCGGGTTGATGTCCATGAACCCGCAAAAGATCAGTTAACGCAATGGAAAAACTTCCGCCCTAACGTGCAATGCCTGGTCGCGAGGGGGCCGTTCCCCGTTCAACGAACTGTTGAACGGGGATAGGGTCCCGCTGCGTCCGGAGCCGGAGCCGGACGGAAGACGATGAGGTGGAAGCGTGCAACTGACCCCGCACGAGCAGGAGCGTCTGCTCATCCATGTGGCCGCCGACGTGGCCGAGAAGCGCCGGACACGCGGGCTGCGGCTCAATCACCCCGAGGCCGTCGCCCTGATCACCGCGCATCTGCTGGAAGGCGCCCGGGACGGCCGCACCGTCGCCGAACTCATGTCCTCCGGGCGTAAGTTGCTCACCCGGGACGAGGTCATGGAAGGCATCCCCGAGATGCTCCACGACGTCCAGGTCGAGGCCACCTTCCCGGACGGCACGAAGCTCGTCACCGTCCACGACCCGATCGTCTGACGGGGCCGCGCCGATGATTCCCGGAGAGATCCTGTACGGGGAGGGGGACATCCCCCTCAACGAGGGGCGGACCGTCACCCGCCTCACCGTCCTCAACGCCGCCGACCGTCCCGTCCAGGTCGGCTCCCACTACCACTTCGCCGAGGCCAACCCCGGGCTGCGCCTCGACCGCGCCGCCGCCCACGGGCTGCGGCTGAACATCGCCGCCGGCACGGCGGTCCGCTTCGAGCCCGGCATCCCCGTCGAGGTCGAACTCGTCCCCCTCGCCGGCCGCCGCGTCGTCCCCGGCCTGCGCGGCGAAACCGGAGGAGCCCTCGATGCCTGACCTCGAGAGAGCCGTCTACGCCGACCTGTTCGGACCCACCACCGGCGACCGGATCCGGCTCGCCGACACGGATCTGCTCGTCGAGATCGAGGAGGACCGCTCGGGTGGCCCCGGACGCGCGGGCGACGAGGCGGTGTTCGGCGGCGGCAAGGTGATCCGGGAGTCGATGGGCCAGGCCCGCACCACCCGCGCGGAGGGCGCGCCCGACACCGTCATCACCGGGGCCGTCGTCATCGACCACTGGGGCATCGTCAAGGCCGACATCGGCATCCGGGACGGCCGGATCACCGGCATCGGCAAGGCCGGGAACCCGGACACCATGGACGGCGTCCACCCCGACGTGGTGATCGGCCCGGAGACCGAGATCATCGCGGGCAACGGGAAGCTGCTCACGGCCGGAGCGGTCGACGCCCACGTCCACTTCATCTCGCCGACCCTCGTCGACCAGGCGCTCTCCAGCGGCATCACCACCCTCGTCGGCGGCGGCACCGGCCCCGCCGAGGGGAGCAAGGCCACCACCGTCACCCCGGGGCCCTGGCACCTGGCCCGGATGTTCGAGGCGCTGGAGACCTTCCCGGTCAACATCGGGCTGCTGGGCAAGGGCAACACGATGTCGCGGGAGGCCATGCACTCCCAACTGCGCGGCGGCGCACTGGGATTCAAGATCCACGAGGACTGGGGTGCCACGCCCGCCGTCATCGACGCCTGCCTCACCGTCTGCGAGCGGACGGGCGCGCAGCTCGCCATCCACACGGACACCCTCAACGAGGCCGGGTTCGTCGCCGACACTCTCGCCGCCATCGCCGGCCGGACGATCCACGCGTACCACACGGAGGGGGCGGGCGGCGGACACGCGCCCGACATCATCAGCGTGGTCTCCGAGCCGTACGTCCTGCCCAGCTCGACCAACCCCACCCGGCCGCACACCGTCAACACCATCGAGGAACACCTCGACATGCTGATGGTCTGTCACCACCTCAACCCCGCCGTCCCCGAGGACCTCGCCTTCGCGGAGTCCCGGATCCGGCCCTCCACCATCGCGGCCGAGGACATCCTGCACGACCTCGGGGCCATCTCGATCATCTCCTCGGACTCCCAGGCCATGGGGCGGATCGGCGAGGTGGTCCTGCGGACCTGGCAGACCGCCCACGTCATGAAGAAGCGTCGCGGAGCCCTGCCCGGGGACGGGCGGGCCGACAACCACCGAGTCCGTCGCTATGTCGCCAAATACACCATCAACCCCGCCGTCGCGCAGGGACTGGACCGGGAGATCGGCTCCGTGGAGACCGGCAAGCTCGCCGACCTCGTCCTCTGGGACCCGGCGTTCTTCGGCGTGAAGCCGCAGACCGTCATCAAGGGCGGCCAGATCGCGTACGCGCAGATGGGCGACGCCAACGCCTCCATCCCGACGCCCCAGCCGGTCCTGCCGCGGCCGATGTTCGGCGCCCTGGGACGCGCGGCCGCCCACAGCTCGTTCAACTTCGTCTCCGCCGCCGCGATCGAGGACGGGCTGCCCGAACGCCTCGCCCTGCACAAGCGGTTCGTGCCGATCACCAGTACCCGGGGCGTCACCAAGGCGGACATGCGGGAGAACGACGCCGTGCCGCAGGTCCACGTCGACCCCGACAGCTTCGCCGTCACGATCGACGGAGATCCGGTCGAGCCGGCGCCGGCGGCGGAACTGCCCATGGCCCAGCGCTACTTCCTCTTCTGAGCGGACCCGCCATGTCACGCGCCGCACTCCTCGTCCTCGCCGACGGCCGGTTCCCCGCCGGAGGGCACGCCCACTCCGGCGGCGCCGAACCGGCCGTCGCCGAGGGACGCGTCCTCGACGCCGACTCCCTCGCCGACTTCTGCCGGGGCCGCCTGCACACCACGGGCCTCACCGCCGCCGCCCTCGCCGCGGCGGCGGCCCACGGCCTCGATCCGCTCGCCCTCGACGAGGCCGCCGACGCCCGTACGCCCTCGCCCGCCCTGCGGGCCACCGCCCGGAAGCTGGGCCGGCAGCTGATGCGGGCGGCCCGCGCCACCTGGCCGGGCCCCGAACTGGACGCGCTCGCGGCGGCCCGGCCGCGCGGCGCCCACCAGCCGGTCGTCCTCGGGCTCACCGCACGGTCGGCGGGGCTGGCCCCTGTGGACGCCGCCCACTGGGTCGCGTACGAGACCGTCAGCGGGCCCGCCACCGCCGTCGTCCGGCTCCTCTCCCTCGACCCCTTCCATGCCACCGCCGTACTAGCCCGGCTCGCCCCCGAGCTGGACCGGGTCGCCGAACAGGCCGCCGAGGCCGCCCGGCAGGGCATCGACGCCCTGCCCGCCGCCTCGGCGCCGCTCCTCGACATCACCGCCGAGGCGCACGCCGCCTGGCCGGTCCGCCTCTTCGCCTCGTAATCGTCACCCACTGGAGCCCCCATGCACCTCGGCCACTCCCACGACGGCCCCGGCGCCGTCAGCGCCGACGCCACCCGCCCCGACGGCACCCGGCGCGCCCTGCGCATCGGCCTCGGCGGTCCCGTCGGCTCCGGCAAGACGGCCACCGTCGCCGCCCTCTGCCGCGAACTGCGCGACCGGCTGTCCATCGCCGTCGTCACCAACGACATCTACACCCAGGAGGACGCCGCCTTCCTGCTGCGCAACGCGGTCCTGCCGCCCGAGCGGATCCAGGCCGTCGAGACCGGCGCCTGCCCGCACACCGCGATCCGCGACGACATCTCCGCCAACCTCGAAGCCGTCGAGGACCTGGAGGACGCGGTCGGCCCGCTCGACCTGATCCTCGTCGAGTCCGGCGGCGACAATCTCACCGCCACCTTCTCCAAGGGGCTGGTCGACGCGCAGATCTTCGTCATCGACGTCGCGGGCGGCGACGACATCCCGCGCAAGGGCGGCCCCGGCGTCACCACCGCCGACCTCCTGGTCATCAACAAGACGGACCTCGCCCCCTACGTCGGCTCCGACCTGGAGCAGATGGCCCTCGACGCCGAGAAGCAGCGCGGCGAACTCCCCGTCGCCTTCACCTCGCTGACCTCGACCGAAGGCGTCGGCCCGGTCGCCGACTGGGTGCGGGCACAGCTCGCCGCCTGGGCCGCGTGAGCGTCCGCGCGACGGCCCGGCTGCGCGCCGAGCCAGACGGGCGCGGCGGGACCGCCCTGCCCGTCCTGGTCAGCGACGGGCCGCTCGCCCTGCGTCGCACCCGCTCGCCGCTGGCCGCGTACGCCCGGGTCACCGTCGTCGGCGCGATGAGCGCCCCGCTCAACGGCGACCGGCTGGCGATCGGGGCGGACATCGCGGACGGGGCGCGGCTCACCGTGGACTCGGCGGCGGCCACCGTGGCCCTCCCGGGCCCACGGGCGGACACCGGCCCGTCCACGTACGGGGTGGACCTGTCCGCGGGGGAGGGGGCCGTGCTGCACTGGCTCCCCGAACAGCTCGTCTCCGCCCACGGCAGCGACCTCCACCAGACCACCCGGGTCCGACTCGCCCCCACCGCCCGCCTGCTGCTGCGCGAGGAACAGATCCTCGGCCGCCACGGCGAGCCCACCGGCGCGCTCACCACCCGGCTCACCGTCCACCGCGCGGGCCGCCCGCTCCTGGACCAGCAACTGGCCTACGGGCCCGACGCTCCCGGCGGCTGGGACGGCCCCGCCGTCCTCGGTGGCCACCGGGCCGTCGGCCAGCTGCTCCTCGTCGACCCCGCCTTCGAGGACGCCCCGCTCCCCGCACGCCTCCTCGGACCCACCGCCGCCCTGACCCCACTGGCCGGCCCCGCCGTCCTGGTGACCGCCGTGGCCGCCGACGCCCGCCTGCTGCGCGGGATCCTGGACGAGGCGATGCGCGAGCTGCTGGACGGGCTGAAGGCGGACCGTGACACGGGTTGAAGGCGGCCCGGCCGACGGAGTCCGCTCGGCGAACCTCATCAGCGCTCCGCACGCCGCGCCGAAGCCTGGATCACCCAGGAGGCGCCCGACCGGGGACCGCTCAGCGCCGTCCCCGGTCGTGCGCCTCCAGCCAGACGTCCTCCGCCGCGTAGTCGAAGAGCCATGCGCCGTAGTTCTTGAGCATCTTCGGGAACGCCTCGCGCCAGTCGCGCTCCGCCAGCTGCCCGGCGAGCCACTCGACCGTCTCCGGCAGCGACTCGACGTACCCGGTAACCGGGCGGTAGCCGAGCTGTTCCTCGGCGGCCCCCATGTCGTAGACCACGGGGTGGGCGCCGCTCCACGGTGTCACCCCGACATGCCCCTCCGGGGAAGCGCCGTCGATCAGCACCGTCTCCGTCTCCCGCCCCAGCACACCGTCGATCGCCGATGCGATCTCCGCGACCGTGGGGGCCTCGGGGTCCGCCGCGTTCAGCACGCGGGAGCCCGGATTCCCGGCGGCGAGCCGGATCAGCTCCGCCGCGTTGGACACATGCACCGGATGGAAGCGGCTCTCCCCGCCGTACGCGAACACCCGGCGCCGCCGTCCGTCGAGCAGCCGCTTCACCACGTACAGCTCGCGCGGTGTGCGGCAGTACGGGCCGTGGACCGCGCCCGCGCGCAACAGCGTCACCGGCAGCTCCTCGCCCGCCGCCAGCAGCTCCCGCTCCAGCAGGATCTTCCGCGTCGCGTACGAGGCGTCACCCGGTGCCACCGTGCGCCAGGTCTCCGGCAGCGGCACCGGATAGCGGGGGAAGCCGTCGATCGAAGCCTGTGTGTCGAAGCTGCGGCCCCGGTCGTCCTCGTACACCGCCCCGCTGGAGATCACGACGGCCGACCCGATCCGGCCGGCCAGCCCCGTCAGCTGCCGGGCGTGCGCGCCGTCGAACGCCACCATGTCGACCAGCACGTCACAGCCGTCGCCCAGCGCCCGGCCGAGCGCCCCCTCCTCGTCCCGGTCGAGCCCCACCGCCCGGACCCCGGCGTCCCAACCCTCGTCCCGGCCGCCGCCGCGCGAGGCCGCGGTGACCTCCCAGCCGTCCGCGGCGAGCGCCCGCACCGCGGCCCGCCCGATCTGGCCCGTCGCACCCAGCACCCACGCGTGTCCTCTACTCATGACCCGACGCTAGGGGAGCGGACCCGCCGGGGGCGAGGGCGCTCTGCCGGTGGCGTATTCGCGCTCAGCGTCGGAGCCCCGGGAACTTCCTCGGCGGCGCGGCCTCCTGCTCGGCCGCCTTCACCTTGGCCGCGTACTCGTCCACGTACTCCTGGCCGGAGAGTTCGAGGATCGCGTACATGATCTCGTCCGTCACGGCCCGGATCGCCGCTTTCTGGTTCTCCATGCCCGCGTAGCGGGAGAAGTCGAGCGGTTCGCCGAAGCGGATCGCGACCCGTTTGATCTTCGGCACGACCTGGCCGGGCGGCTGGATCTCGAAGGTGCCGACCATGGCGCAGGGAATCACCGGAGCCTGGGCGGTGATCGCCATCACCGCGACCCCGACCTTGCCCTTGTAGAGGCGGCCGTCGTGCGAGCGGGTGCCCTCCGGGTAGATCCCCAGCAGCTCGCCCTTGCCCAGCACACCGAGCCCCTCGCGGATGGCCGCCTGCCCGGCGTCCTTGCCGGACCGGTCCACCGGGATCTGGCCCGCGCTGCGGAAGAAGGCCGCGGTGAGCCGGCCCTTGATCCCCGGGCCCGTGAAGTATTCGGCCTTCGCCAGGAAGGTGATGCGGCGCTTGATGATGGCCGGCATCAGGAAATGGTCGGAGAAGGAGAGGTGGTTGCCCGCGACGATCGCCGCGCCGCCCGTAGGAATGTTCTCCAAGCCCTCGATCCGGGGCCGGAACAGCAGCCGCAGTACGGGCCCCAGCACGACATATTTCAGGACGTAATAGAACACCTTGCGGGTGCACCTCGCTCTGCCGGGTCGGCGTCAGGGCTGTACTGCCGGGTTCAGGGCTGCGTACTACCAGGTCACGGTGGTGGCGGGGGCCCAACCCGAGGCCCCCGCCCCCCCCGGCGCCCCGAGCCCACCCGGCGCCCCCCGCGGACCCCCCCCCCGGCCCCGCCCGCGGGGGCACCCCCGGCCGGGGCCCCTCCCCCCCGGCGCCGGCCT
>NZ_JBIWLQ010000022.1:0-143335 GCF_044766265.1 Streptomyces sp. NPDC102283 | reverse complement strand
GAAGCTCCGCTGCAGCACCAACCGAATCACCGACGTGGTGAAGGCCGTCCTCGTCCTTCACCACGCATCAGCGTGAGGTTGGAAAAGGTTCACTGACGCCGTTCCCGAAGCGTTCGTGGACACAACTGCCAGCGCGCTGCATTGCTACCTCGCCGGCAACCCTCAGGTATCCCTGGATGGCTGGAGCTAATGAGCAAATAAGTGGCCTCGACGCCTACTGGGCCTACCACATCAAACATGGACACCAACCGCTCTACCCCAGCCCCGACCAGGACGGATGCACACTGACCGCCTGGCCCCACGGCGTTCACTTCGAAAGAGCCGCACCCCCGAAGAAGCACATCGCCAGCATCATTATCAGGTACGCCGCATGACCCAATCAGAGACCCTAATTGTCTCGGTGAGTAATCACGATACGCGCAGCTGCGGACTTGTCCGCTGCACCAGCATGACTGAACAAGTTCATGAGCTCTGCCCCTGCCTCAGGATGACCCATTTGTCCAACTAGTTCGCCGTAGTAGCGAGCCAGAGCGGCCATCAGGGGGCCATCGCCGCTTTCGACCTCTGTAGCACCGTCGCGCAGACCGGTAAGAATAAAGGGCATCGATGAGGCGGAGACCCACGGCTGAGTCAAAGCTTGGATGCAGAGTTTCTGTAGGTTGGCAGACCTGTGGGAGGGGAGAGTTGCTCGCCAGAGACCCACGTACGCAGCTGTCAACCAGGCAGCAGTCTGGTCCGGCTCAGAATCGATGATCTGTGCAATCGCGTTGAGGACCAGCCGCACCACAGCCTGCGCATCGGTCCAGGTCGTCGGCCGTGCGATCGCTGTGGCTACGGCTCGTGCCTGCCAACTGTCGGATTGCGCTGCGAACCCATACAGCTCGCTGGAGAAGGGTATATCCATGTAGAAATGCCGGAGGAGTTCGGCCCTCAGAACCATCGCCTCCTGCGGTGCCACGGTCTGCTCGCGCAGACACGCGTCGATCAAGGCGAGCGTTCCGAATGCGGGTACGCCCACCGACCGGGCAACTACGCGCAGAGCTCGGTCATCGCACCACAACACCATGTTGTGCTCCTTGGCGTGGTCCAAGGCCGTGAGCCATGCCTGCGGGGCACGGTCTCCAGACAATCCCGGCAATGCCCGTAGCTCCGGCCGGGCCACCCGCGGTAGAAGTCGTACGAGTTCAACGGCACGCTTGAGTGTCCCTCGCAGGGCACCCATCTGTTCCTCTGAAGCAACGTGAAGAGTTGCCCGTGCCTCGCCCTCGTCCCAGACCACCGTGGCATCGGACTGCAGAGTTAGGGACTCGAGGGCATGGAAGGCGTCGCCAACAATCTGATCAGTCGTCATGATGCTCTGACAGGAGCCGAGGAGCCGCTCGGTGGCTTCCTGCTCCAACAGGGCGAGAGATACAGCTGCACTCGTATCCAGGACTACCCGCCGAGTCATGGCAGCTTGGACGGCGGCTGCTTCCCAAACGTCCGAGGTTGGGTCCGATGCAAAGAGGCCGGGAGGCCCCTCGGTGAGCCGCACACACACCTCGGCGTATGGCCGGCCGTTCATCAGGGTCAGCATTCCCACCGGGAACTGGCCTTGCCCGATCCGCTCTCGAATCTCGCGGCGGTCCTCATCCTCATGCTCGCGGCGCAGGCTCCGGCCAAGTTCTTCGAGTACCGCGCGTGGATCGCTGGCGTCGAGGGCGCGGAAATACACACTGTCGGGGAAGCGCTCCAAGTAGTCCGAGCTCGCTCCACGCAGCATTTCAGCTGCCTCTTCAGGCATAGGTTGGGTCGTGGCTGATCGCAAGAGAAGAGCTGCCAGGAAGCGTCCCAGCAACTCTTCATCCTGCGGCCATTTCTGCATCAGTTCTAGTGCCCGCCCGACAAACTGCGGATCAATAGACAGGCGCGCGCCAAGCTGGACCCACAGGATCGCTTCGTCGCGACGTCGTGGTGTCGCTGCTTCGCCGAGTTCGGTCAGGGTCTGCCACGATTCGTCAGGCTGCGCCCGTGTGACATAGCACTTCACCAAGGCCCAACGTGCGTCAAGGTTATGCGGGTCCAACCTTAGGAGCGTGATGGCCGCTTCCGTGGCCTGCTCCCAATTCCCTGCGGCGGATTCTGTCTCAACGAGCAGCTCATACATGGCACCCTGCGCTGCCCAGCCTGGCCCAGCAATTCGCAGCGCACTCTCAGCGCACTCCTTGGACTTTAGGTAGTTCCTGGCACGTTGGTAGCCGCGAGCTGCCAGATTCATCAACTGCGCATCGCGCCAGTGTATCGCGGCCTCTTGCAGCGTGGCCGCAGCCATTTCGAGATTGCCGAGTTGCTGGTAGCGCTGCGACAGTTTCACAGCAATAATCGGGTGTTGGTTCGCATTGGCACGCAGAATCGACAGGTCCCCGTCTGCTGTGCCGCTGACGGCGTGGGCAAATTTCTCGAGATCAGCCACCGCCTCGGGATAGTCGTCATTCAGGTGCGAGAGCTCCGGCAGGTCTTGTCCGGACTCCACCAGCCCCATGGCCGCCATGAGCTGGTCGGGCCCCGACTCCGCTGCATCCCAGGCACGCTGCCAAGCCTCCGCTACCCGCTCGTCCTCGCTGCTGTCAGCGCGGCGTTCCTCAAGTACAGCCAGTACCTGTGCTCGCGGGAACGGGCTCGTCACTACGCTCAAGAGTTCGCGCGCACGGCTTTCGCGACCCGTCAGTGCCGCAATCAGGGCGCTCTCCGCCAATACGCGAGGATCCTCTGCTTCTTGCTCGCTAGCTTCCCCTTCGGGATCCGGCTGGCAGAGAGCCCACGCGGTTGCCAAATCCTGAGTGGACAGAGCGGCCCGCATTGCAAGGACGACCGCCGCAGCGCTGTCACCAAACCATTCTCGACGTGCGTTACGAACTCGGAGTGCAACAGCCAGGGCTTCCTGGACGTCAGCGAGCCTGTCGCGAGTAGCGCGGCGCCTGGCCCGCAGGAGCAAAGCCTGTGCCAGTTCCATTCCCAGTTGGCTGACGCGTGCTACATCCGCTTCACGCAGAGCAGGCAGGGCCTGGTCGAGCAAGTCCAGCGCCATAAGCATGCGCGCCCTTAGGAGACATTTCAGAGCCTGTCCGTTGCTATCAAGAGCAGTCCACCGGTCCAGGTGAGCAAGGGCTGCGGCCCAGTCCTTAGCGAGGGCGGATCGAACGGAGTGGATTAGCGGTGAGTCGAGGTCTACATGGGCGGCTAGGTACGAACATGCACTACCCTCGGTGAGCGTCTCTTTCTGCAGGGCAGCCTTGACGACCAAAAGTTCACGAGGAAATCCCCCCTCGCGTACAGCCCGGTCATAGAACGAGAATGATGCACTCTCGGCATCGTAGACTGACGCCAGGCCACCAAGCCAGGTAAGCGCGCGAGTGGGGGCCTTGTCGAGCCACGGCGGCTCACTCTTTTCCCATTGCTCAAACACGCCCCTCCGTGCAGATCTACCAGAGGGAAGGTTGATAATTACGGCTTCCACGTCAGGCCAGTGATCACGCAATTGGCGAGCTTCTTCTTGGAGCGTCGGCGGAAAAGTGGCCAACGCATGCTCGAAAGCGTCCCGGGTCGCCTTTAGCGAGGCGTTCCCATCTGTTACATACTGATTTTCGATGTATGTGACGTTGTTGTTGTCACCCACCGCAGAAGCGATGATAGATCCGCCAGCCACGACTGCGCCCGGGCCGGCCTGAACCGTCTGTGCGACCTCGACGGGTGCTTCTTCGCTTCCCAGAAAAGCAGTTCGGCCCTTACGCCAGATCCAGGGGAATGGCGTCATCGTTCGCTACCATCCCCGAGGGCGCTGTCCGTGATGTCACCACCAGCTGCGATCCCATCTCGACCAGCCCGAACGTCATCCGCGTTCCGCCTCGCCGCAGCACGACTAGGCGACGAGTGGGGGCCGTTCACCTTGGAGTTGTTTCCGATCGCGGAGGCAGTGATATTGCCGCCAGCCACCACCGATCCGCGGCCGCCACGCACTCGCCGCCCGCCCGCAAGCCCGCCTCCTGCACTTCGGAACAAAGCAACCACAGAAACCAGCAAGCTGAGCATCGAGACGACCGCACCCCACACCCCTACGGTCCGCTCTGTCGTGTCAGGGCCCGCGAAGACGGCGACCAGGACCAACACCACGGTCGCCACGCCAGTCAACGCAACCGTCACCGATATCCATACGCGCCCCGTCCCGACCATCGCCACCAACTCATCGACCCTTCGTCAAATTTGGTCTGCACAGAGGAACGGTGAGTGCCTTCACCGGTCCCTGATGAGAAGGTAACGGTACCCAGTGACAGTCGGGGAAGCAGCGGTTACGCGTTGACGCCGACAAGGCTGATCAGTTAGAGGACCGACGCGGCCACAGGCTGGTCTTCTGTCCTTTCAACAGTCCGCACACAGTCCGCAGGACACCCGATGAAGACCGTCGCACTCCATCACCACCCAACACCAAAAGGCCAGGTCAGCGACCTGCGGCCGCCATCACCGCAGGTCACCGACCCGGCCCGTTACTAGGAGACCAAGAAGGCCTGATCCTGGTGGAACCGGCCGGCCCGGCCCGTAGTGGCCGGTGAAGCCGCCCACCGGACCGCACCCGGTCCGCCGGTCGCCGATTTCGGCGGCTCGGCGGGCCGGGTGCGGTGTTCTCCGACGCGAGCGCCTGCGTCCGCGGTGTGATCACGGCAGTCGCGCGGCCGAGAATCAACTGTGACTGCTCCCTGCTGAACACTTCCGAGCTGAACGACTCCGACCGGATCGAGTGGATTCCGATCTCCGAGGCATGATCGACCGCCGTGAGGTCGTCCGGTCGGGCGCCTCGGATTCAGTCCGGAAAGGGACTGGCCGCCCTCGACCAGCACCAGGTCCGCCGCTACGCGTCCTGGTCCCGCCGGGTCACCCTCGCCATGCTTGCCCACGCCTTCCTCGCCGTCCTGCGAGCCGGTGAGCACGGCCGCCGGCCGGCACCGAACAACCTCATATCGCTGAGCTGCAACGAGATCCAGCGACTGGTCGTCACTCTCGTCGATCGCCCCGCCCACGCCGCCTCCCATCGGCTCGACCGGTCCGACTGGCGACGTCGCCACCAGGCCCGATCCCGGGCCTTCCACTACAGGCGCCGAGCAGCTCAGGCATGAGGACGACGATCTACAGCCGCTAGGATCTCTGCGGATTCGACGGCCTCGCTGATCGACGTGGAGGATGCCTCAGTGCTGACGTATGACGAGCTTGTCAGCTGGGCGGGAGCCGAGAACGTCGGACGAGCCGACCCAGGCGCCCTGGCGCATTGGCTGATCCCGGATGATCAAAAGGCGATCCTGGTGGATGTCGGAGTTCCTGTAGCTCATCAGCTGATCGAATACCCTGCCCTGCAACCCGAGGCCGCACCCCAGCTCGCCACGAATGACGGTCGACGGCTCTACCAACTGACTGCCAACCACCACCGCAACCTGGTTCCCGGCCTCCTGTGGGCATTCGGAGTCGAGCCGAGAACCGGCACCGTGTACTACGTCCTGCCTGGCGGTGAGCCGTGGTTCGCCAACTCCAGCGTCGAACTGTGGCTCAAGTGCCTGCACCACTACGGGTTGAACCTGGCCCAATCCAACATCCTCGAGATAGGCGACGAGTTGGAGAAACAGGAAGAAGGAGCGGCTCTGGCCCATTTCCACCGGCTCGCCGCCGAGGTCAAAGAGATCGACCCGGCCGCCTTCGATGGGCCGTCGTCACATATGATCTGGCCCGAGATCCTTGAACTGTGGTACTGGTGATCGGCCAACTGGACCGCTCCGCAGAGGCAACACAAGGCACCCGAAGCCGCAGGTCACGATCTACAGCTGGGGCACTGACCGCGAGCGGGCAGCCGTCCGCACACAGTCCGCAGGACACCCGATCAGGGCCGTCGCCCCCCATCGCCGGCCAACGGCAAAAGGCCGGTTCAGCGGCCAATGGGGAAGATCCTCGCAGGTCAACGAACTGGCCCATTACCAGGAGACCAAGAAGGCCCGATCTCCGCATCAATGAGCCTCTTCGAGTAGGCCACCGATCGGGTGACGGCCCGTGAAGCGCAACGAGCGAAGCCCTCGGGCTGCTGAGCGAGATGTCTGACGTCTGAAGCTGTTCCTGGGGTGGCGCGGACATGATTCACTCCTCCGCAAGGACAGTTGGAGGCGCGCTCAGGCGGTGGCCACCGGAGCCCTTCAAATCGGTGGCGGAGGTGGGCTCGCGAAGAGGCGCGGATGGGAAGAACGCATGGCTGAGACCTCGGTCAGAACGACCCCCGGGCTGATGGGTTATGCGGCCATGTCGTTGCTGACCGCGGTATTCACCTGGGGAGTCTTCTTCTGGTACTTCGCCGTGCGGGCGCTCATCCTGGGCGGCTCGTGCGGGGC
Organism: Streptomyces sp. NPDC102283; assembly: GCF_044766265.1. Taxonomy (NCBI): domain Bacteria; kingdom Bacillati; phylum Actinomycetota; class Actinomycetes; order Kitasatosporales; family Streptomycetaceae; genus Streptomyces; species Streptomyces sp. NPDC102283. Next base: position 136,937 of record NZ_JBIWLQ010000022.1, on the reverse strand, counting down.
GAGGTACGGAGTTGCCTGTGGCCCGGGAACGGGATGGAACATCCTGTTCGTCGTGGTGCTTACACCGGCTGTCTGTGTGGCCGTCTCCGTTCTCAGCAACGAGATATATGGCCCGGAGCGCCGCGGTCATGAGTTCTTCCGGGTTGTTCTGGCGGCACTCCCCGTGTCAGCCCTGGTGGATCTTCTGCTGTATTCCCAGGATTTCGGCTTTAGTGTCTGGCGGCTCGTGGGTGTCGTTCCGTGCCTTGCCCTCATCGTCGTCGTGACGGTGTGGACCATCCGGACGACCGGCCTGCGCGGAGCCTTCTGGTTGATGAGCCCCCGCAGGATTGTCGCTCTGGGGGCTGATCCGGCGATGCGTGGTCTGTCTACTCTTCAGAACTCGATGTTCCTGGTATCCAATGGTCTGGGCGCTGTTTGCGGCCTTTCTCTGGCGCGCTGGGTCAGCCAGCTGGTCGCTTGAGGCTGCTTCTAGTGACCATCCTCCATGCTCCGCCAGGGTTGCCTCTCCAGCGTGAGCATGGCCTTGGTGATTGACGTCATGCGGTTGGGGCTGCACCGGGACCTGCGGAAGATCCGCCAGGACTTCAGGCTCGCGACACCGCGTTCCACGGGTGCTCGTGCTGCGGCCAGTGCCCGGTTGAGGGTCTTCTCGGTGGGAGTGAGTTCCTGGAGTGGCTTGCGTTCGATGCCGGTCGTCAGCCACGGCCCGGCGCCTTGGTGGGCGAGATCGGCCAGGATGGGAACATCCTGGCGCTCGCAGATCCGGATGATCCGGTGGGTACGGGCGGCGGTCAGGTCGTGGGTGCGGCCCGGCAGGGCGGGTGAGATCCACAGCAGCCGGCCGCCGGGATCGGTGACGGCCTGCACGTTCACGCCGTGGCGCCGGTGCTTGTGGGAGTAGTCGGCCCGGCCGTCGCCGACCCGGTCGCACTCGGCGAGGGTGCCGTCGAGCAGGACGAATTCGGGATCGCGCTCGCGTAGCGTCTTGAGCAGACCCGGTGCTCGTTCGCCGAGCAGGTCGACGACCGCGCGGGTGTAGGCGTGGGCGGTGGACTCGCCGATCCCGAACCCGGCGGCGATCTTCGCCACAGTGGTGTGCTCTCGTAGGTACACCAGTGCCACCATCGCCCGCTGAGACGGACGAAGCTTGCAGCGCCGGTCGCCCTCACGAGTGACCACCAGCATGGTGACCCACTCCACGAGCGCATGCGGCAGGTCGAGTGCGGCAGGATGGATGACCAACGAGGCCCCCGAGCAACGTGATTGAGACGTCAGACATCTCGATCAACAGCCCGAGGGCCTCGTCCGTTGCGCTTCACGGCACATCACCCGATCGGTGGCCAACTCGAAGAAGCTCAATGCTTCGACGGCCCCGGCCCGCGCGTCATCGCGTGCGGACCGGGGCCGTTCCCGTACCCACTGGTCACGCGCCCGGCGATGCGTTACTCTCGAAACGAGACGATCCGTCTCGTCTCATTCGTTGACTCACCAGAACAGCGAGGTCCCCATGGAACGCTTCGTCGAAGTCGCCCCCGGCGTACGCCTTTGGGCCGAGGCGCACGGCGCACCCGATGCCCCTGCCCTGCTGCTGGTCATGGGCGCGCAGGCGTCCGGGCTCGGCTGGCCCGACGCGTTGGTGGAGCTGCTCGCCGCCCGGCACCGCGTGATCCGTTACGACCACCGGGACACCGGCCGGTCCACGTGGTCCTTCGACGAGCGGCCCTACCCGCTCACCGCACTGGCCGAGGACGCCGTGGCCGTTCTCGACGCCTTCGGTGTGGAGCGCGCGCACGTCCTGGGGATGTCGCTGGGCGGCATGCTCACCCAGTTGCTGATCGCCGACCACCCCGAGCGGCTGCTGAGCGCCACGGTGTTCGGGACGAGAGCGCTCAGCTCCCTCCCCTACACCACGCCGGACGGGACACTGATCCCGCCCGAGCAGCTTCCCGGCGTCGCGCCCGCCCTGCTGGAGCTGTGGTCACGGCCCGTGGAGGACCGGGGCCCCGAAGCCGAGGTGGAGCGGCGCGTGGAGCACTGGCGTGCGCTCGGCGGCGATGTGATCCCCTTCGACGCCGACCGCACCCGAGCGCTGGAACGCCGGATCATCGAGCACACCGGGCACCACCACGCCGGTTCCGCGCACTCCCGCGCCGACTACTCCGGGATGGACCGCACCGAGCAGCTCGCCCGGACCCGTGTGCCCGCCCTGGTCGTCTCGGCCCTCGCCGAGCCCGTCTTCCCGCCCCCGCACTCCGAACACCTCGCCCAGGCGATCCGCGGCGCGCGGCTCGTCGAGATCCCCGGCATGGGCCACGCGCTCCCCCGTGAGGTCCACGCCCCGCTCGCCGCCGCGGTCCTGGAGCACACCGGCCGGGGCTGACACCGAGCAGGACCGGCCGCGGCCGGCGCGTGCCCGAACGGCCTCGGCCGACGCGTGCCTCACCGGCCGGGGCCGCCCCCTGCCGCGTCCTCCACACGCCCGCCGACCACACGTCGGCCGGCCACACTGCCGTCTCCCCCACGTCATACCTGAGAGCCACCCCGAAGGTGCCCCCTCCAGCGGGACGCCGACTACCGTCCTCCGTCCATAACTTCTGTATCGGAAGCACGCGATGCCCCTGGTACGGAAGGACCTCACCCCATGCCCGACCGCCCGCGCAGACCCCGCCGGCTCCGCGCCCTGCTCGCCGCGCTCGTCACCTTCGCGGTGGCTGTGCCGGTGTCCGGAGCGGCCCGGCCCGCCGCCGTGCCCGCCCCCGCGCCGACCGCTCAGGGTCCGTTGCGGGACGTGGGGCAGTCGGCGCTCGCCCGGCGGTACGCGGTGAGCCGGCAGGACATACGGGCGGCCGAGCGGGCGGCGGAGGGGCACGGGGACCTCAGGCGAGCGGCCTCGCTGCGAGGGATGGCCGCGGCCGGGCGGCAGTTCCTGGCCTTCGACGGGCGGGACGGCGGCCGGAGCACGGAGGTCGTCGGGGAGCTGTCCGCGGCCCGGCGGATCGCTGTGCTGGTGCCCGGTGCGGGCGTCGGGCTGGACGCCTACTGGCGGCTGAGGCGTGACGCCAGGGCGCTGCACCGGGAGTTGGGGGCGGGTGGGGCCGTCGTCGTCTGGCTCGGCTACCGCTCGCCCGGCACCGTGAGCCCGGCCGCGCTGACCACCGGGCGGGCCGACGGGGCCGCGCCGGGGCTGCGCGCGCTGGTGGACGGGCTGCGCGCCGCGCGGCCCGCCGCCCGGATCAGTCTGCTCTGCCACTCCTACGGTTCGGTGATCTGCGCCCGGTCCGCGCCGGGGACGGCGGCCGATGCCCTCGTCCTCTACGGCAGCCCCGGGGTCGGAGTTCGGGACGCCGCCTCGCTGCGCACCGGGGCCCGGGTCTGGGCGGGCCGGAGCGGCGGGGACTGGATAGCCCGGGTGCCCCACGTCCGGGTGCGGGTCCCGTTCGTCGCGACGGCCGGCTTCGGGACCGATCCGGTGGCGGACCGCTTCGGGGCCGAGGTGTTCGACGCCGGCGACGGCGGCCACAGCGACTATCTGCTGCCCGGTTCGCGCTCCTTGACGAACCTGGCCCGGATCGCGGCGGGCGCCGAAGCTCTGGGGGCCTCCCGTGACTAGTCTCGTCGCCCGGATCGAGGCCGCCACCCCGCCCGGCCGGGACCGGGCCGTCGACGCCCTGCGGGCCCTGGCGATCCTCGGCGTGGTGGGCGGGCACTGGCTGGTGACCGCGCTGGTCACCGACAGCGGCACGGTGCGCGGGGCGAGCCCGCTGACGCAGCTGCCTCACCTCACCCCGATCTCCTGGGTGTTCCAGACCCTCGCGGTGTTCTTCCTGGTGGGCGGGCAGGTGGCTGCGGGGAGTTGGGCCTCGGCCCGGCAGCGCGGCGTGCCGTACGGACAGTGGGTGGGCGGCCGGCTGGGACGCCTGTTCCGGCCGGTGGCGGCGGTGCTCGTGGTGTGGGCGCTCGCGGCGGTCGGGATGCTGGTGGCCGGGGTGGGTGATGCGACGGTCCGTGCGCTGGTCAAGCTGGTCTGGTCCCCGCTGTGGTTCCTGCTGGTCTTCGCCGCGCTGACCGCGCTGACTCCGCTGGTGGCGCGGCTGCACCCGCTGTGGCCGCTCGTGGTGGTGCTGCACGTCGACCTCGTACGCCTGGGCCTCGGCGGTCCTCGCGAGCTGGGGTGGATCAACGTGGTCGCGGGCTGGCTGGTGCCCTACTGCCTGGGGGCGCTGGTGGCCCGGGGCGGGGTGCGCGGCCGGGCGGGTCGCTGGGCGCTGCTGCTCGGCGGGGCCGCGGCGGCCCTCGCGCTCGTGCTGTGGGCCGGGTATCCGGCCTCCATGGTCGGCGTTCCGGGCAGCCGGATGTCCAATCTGGATCCGCCGAGCCTGGCCGCCGTGATGTTCGGCCTGGCGCAGTGCGGGGCGGCGCTCCTGCTGCTCGGGCCCCTGCGCCGGGTGCTGCGGAGGTCTGCGGTCTGGGCGGTGGTGGCGGTGGTGAACCTGTCGGCGATGACCGTCTTCCTGTGGCACCAGACCGCGATGATCATCGTCACGGCGAGTGGGTCGCTGATCGCGGACGACCCGCTGCCTGGGCTGCACACGGTGCCCGACGGCGCCGGCTGGGTGCTCGCCCGGTTGCTCTGGCTGCCGGTGTTCGCCCTGGCCTTGCTGGTGTGCTGGGCCGCGTTCCGGGGTTACGAGCAGGGCGGGCGGCGCCCCGGCGGGGGCTCCCTCGTCGTACGGGAGTTCTCCCCCGAGCGGAAGGGACACGCACGTCATGCCTAGTCTGAGCAGGAGTGGAACCGAGGGGGCGGTGGGGGCGGTGACGTCATCGAGGGCGGTGCGGCTGCGGGCGGCGGTGCGCCGTGTGCCGCGCGCCCTGTACGAGGAGTTGTGGGCCGCGCCCGCCGACCGGGTGCCGCGCATGGAAGAGCCGAACGCGCCGGTGTGGCGACCGGTGTTCCTGGTGCTGCTGGTGATCACCGCGGTCGGCGTCCTGGTGATCCGTACCTTCGAGCTCACACCGTTCGGCACCTCGATCGGCGGCCTGGCGCTGCTGGTGGCCGTCGCGCAGTCCGTGGTGCTGGTGGCCGGAATGATCCGTCCGGTGGGCGCCTGGTGGGCGGCGACCGCGCTGGCGTTCATGGCTGCGCTCGTCACCGTGGCATCCGTTCCCCCGGTCCACCCCACGTACCCGGGCCCCGTGTCCGCGTATCCCACCCCCTTCGCGGGGGCGGCGCTGCAGGGCGGCGCCCTGTTCCTGCTGGCACTCCGGGTCCGGCCGCGCCGCGCGGTGGCCGCGCTGGCGATCTCGCTGGCGCCGGCGCTGTTCGTCGCCCTGCGCACGCCGCCATTGCCGCATGTGACCCCGGCCGTGGCCGTGCTCGTGTTCGCCACCTCCCTCGTCCTCGGCTCCGCCCTGCGCAGTCTGCGGCTGGCCCGGAAGGACCTCGTCGTCCAATCCGAGCTGACAGCCGACGAGCGGGCCCGGCGCACCCTGCTGGAGGAGCGCAACCGGATCGCCCGCGAGCTGCACGACGTCGTCGCCCACCACATGTCGGTGATCTCCATCCAGGCGCAGGTCGCCCCGCATCTGGTCGAGCACCCCACCGAGGAGCTGCGGGAGAATCTGACCGGCATCCGCGAGAACGCCCTCGAAGCCCTCGCCGAGCTGCGCAGGGTGCTCGGCGTCCTGCGCTCGGAGGACGCGCCGGCGCAGAGCACGCGGCACGCCCCGCAGCCGGGCCTCGATGGGATCGACGGGCTCCTCGCCACCGTGCGCTCCGCCGGTCTCGCCGCCTCCCTCTCCACCACCGGCGCCCCGCGCCCCCTCTCGCCGGGCGTCGAGCTGTCGGCGTACCGCATCGTGCAGGAGGCGCTGAGCAACGTGATGCGTCACGCGCCCGGTGCGAGAGCCGACGTGGTGATCGGCCACCGGCCCGCCGGGCTGACCGTCCGGGTCGTCAACTCGCCGCCGGACCGCCCGGCCGCCCACTCCCCCGGGATACGCCACGGCCTGCTCGGGATGCGCGAACGCGCGGCGATGCTCGGCGGTGAGCTGGCCACCGGCCCCACGCCCGACGGCGGCTGGGAAGTCACCGCGATCCTGCCCACCAGCACCGAGACGACCGAGGACGCCCCATGACACCGCCCATCCGCGCCGTGATCGCCGACGACCAGATGATGGTCCGCCAGGGCTTCACGGTCCTGCTGAACGCCGAGCCGGACATCGAAGTCGTCGGGCAGGCCGTCAACGGGCTCGACGCGGTCGCCAAGGTCACCGAACTCGCTCCGGACGTCGTCCTGATGGATATCCGGATGCCGGAGCTCGGCGGCATCGAGGCGACCCGACGGATCACCTCCCCCGAGGGCTCGACGGTGAAGGTCCTCGTGCTGACCACCTTCGATCTCGACGAGTACGTCTACGAGGCACTGCGCGCGGGCGCTTCGGGCTTTCTGCTGAAGGACGCCTCGGCCGACGAACTCGCCCACGCGGTACGGGTGGTGGCGGCGGGTGACGCACTGCTCTCCCCGAACATCACCAAGCGGCTGATCGTGGAGTTCTCGCGGACGGCCGGGGCCCCGCGCCCGCCGCTCAAGGCGCGCGTGGGGGACCTGACGGAGCGCGAGACAGAGGTGCTGACGCTGATCGCGGGCGGCCTGTCGAACGCGGAGATCTCCCGGCAGCTCATCGTGGCGGAGCAGACGGTGAAGACCCATGTGGGCCGGATCCTGGTCAAGTTGGGCGTCCGCGACCGGACGCAGGCGGCGGTGTTCGCGTACGAGTCGGGGCTGGTGCGCCCGGCCGGGCCCTGACCTCTCCCTGGGCAGGCCCCGCAGGCCACTCCCGGGACCGGCCTGCTGGGCCTGCCCGGCGGGCCGCTGGGACCCGTTCCGTAGGATCTCACCGTGGCAACGGGGAACGGGGCAGAAACAGAGAGCGGCCGGGCGGTGGCCGGCGCGCACGGCGGGTACGGGCCGGAGCCGTCGCCGTACGCGCGAACAGCTCCGCACCCACCGCCACACCCATCGGCGCACCCGCAGGTGTACCCGCCGTCCGCACCGCCCACGGAGATCGAGCGCGCACTGTCCGCGGCCGTCGCGGGCGGCAGCGCCGACGCGGTCGTGGAGCTGCTCGCGCGGACCCGGCTGTACGTGCTCGTCGCCCGGCTGCACGCGGACATCCCCGGCTGGACGGCCCCCCTGCCCGCGATCCGCGACGAGGCCTCCGGCCGGGCCTGCGTCCCGGTCCTGACCCAGGGGATGCTGCCGCCCTGGCACCCGGAGTGGGTCTTCCGCGAGGTGAGCCTCGGCGGCCTGGCCCGGGTCTGGCCGTACGACGTGCGTCGGCTCGCGGTGAACCACGGCACCCCGTACGCGGCGATGGTCGACGCCCGGCCCAAGCGCCTGAAGGCCTGGGTGAGGGCCGACGAGCACGCCGGCGGGGCCCAGCGGCGCGTCCTGCTCACCGACGTCGGCGGGCCGCTGCACGGGCCGCTCGCCCACGGGCTGGCGCTCGGCGCCCATCTGGCCGTCACCAACGGCCTGATCTGGAACCGGCTCGGCGCCGCCTACGAGAACTACGCGACCGACCGGGCCCGGCTGCGCAGCCCGTGGGGCATCCCGCACCGCGCCGAGTACCGCGACCGCCTCGCGTCCCTGATGAAGAACCAGCTGGTCGGGCGTGTCCAGGAAGCCGTCCTGCGCACCCGGCACACCCTGGCGCACCGGCTGGGACGCACACCGACGCGCGAGGAGTGGTCCGACGCGGTGGTCCACGCCTTCGCGGCACGCGACGCGGAGGACCGGGCGGTGGCGGAGCGGGCGCTGCGTCACGTCACCCTGTACGAGGAGAAGTTCCGGGCCGACGGCGTGCTCGGCCCGCGCGACCGCGTCGACACGCTGGCCGCCTTCGACCTCGGCCGGGCGGTCAACGTCGTGAGGCTCGCGCTCGGCGCCCGGTACGGCGATCCGCACGAGGCCGAGCAGGACGTCCTGCGGCTGGGGCAGCTCGCCCGCGCGGCCTACTCCTCGTGGGGGGACTTCTCCCTCGGCTACCTCCTGGCCCGGGTGGTCCACCGGGCGGAGGACGACGACCCGGAGGCGGCGGAGCCCACGTACCGGCAGTCGCTCGCCGAGCACCGCATACTGACCCAGGACCCCACCAGCCCCTACCGGAACATCCCCTGGTCATGAACCCGAATCCCCCCACCGCGCCCCCGGCCGCCCGGCCGCCCGCACCCTGGGTCCCACCGTCCGAGACCGAGCAGCTCCTCCACGAGGCGGCGCTGCGCGGTGACGCCCGGGCTCAACTGGCCGCGCTCGCAGGGGCCGAGCTGTACATCCCGGCCCCGCGCGCCGAGGTGGACGCGAAGCCGGACACCATCACCTGGCGCGCGCACCACGACCCGGCCGGCTTCGTCTGCCGGCCGGTGCTCACCCGGGGCATGCTCCCGGCCTGGCATCCGGACTGGGTCTTCCACGGGGTCACGCTGCGCTGGGCCGCCGAGTTCGGCTGGTCCGACCCGCGGGTGTTCCTCGGAGTGAACGTGGGGACGCCCGGCCAACTGCTGCTGCCGACGGGCCCGACGGACCTGGCGCTGTGGCAGCGCGCGTACGCGGAGAACGACCGCCTCCCGGAGAACAGGCTGCTCGCGCTGCGCCACGGCGCGCTGCACGGGCCTTTGGCGTACGGACTGGCCTGCGGGGCGCATCTGGCGGTCGGGAACGCGGTGCCGTGGAACGAGGTCGGCACGGTCTACCGCGAGTACACCACCGAGCGCGATCTGCTCCGCGAGTCCTGGGGCATCACGGGCCACGCGGAGTGGCGCAAGCAGCTGGACACCCTGCTGGAGGCCCGTAACAGCCCGCCGGAACCGGACTTCGTCCTGCGCACCCGCGACCAACTGGCCTCCGTGCTCGGCGAGCTGCCCTCGGCCGACCTGTGGCGGGAGACCGCGGCGGGCCACGCCCAGGACCTGGGGGCGGCCCCGGGCGCGGTGAAGGGCATCGAGGAACTGGTACGCCGGATCATGCGCTACGAGGCCCGGTTCCGCGCGGACGGGCTGCTGCCCCCGGACGGCCGGGTCCGTACGACGGTCGCGTACGACTACGGGCGGGCGGTGAACCTGGCGCGCTGGGGGCTGGCGGCGCGCTACTGCGCCCCGGCCGACGCGGAGCAGGCGATCGTCTACGCGGGGGCGCTGAGCAAGTCGGCCCACCGCTCCTGGGAGGAGTTCTCGGCGGGCTACGCGCTGGGGCGGGTGCTGCGGTTCGACGAGGAGGAGTACGGGCCGTTCTACGAGCAGAACGTCCTCGCCCACCGTCTGCTGGCGGAGAGCGAGGGCAGTCCGTGGCGTCACATCCCGTGGCGCTGAGTGCGGTGTGGCCCCGCGGGGCCGAGCGGCCCGCGTCGGCCGTCGGCCCGGGTGCCGGTCAGCCGCCCGGCAGCAGGTGACGGTAGCTGTCCGGGTTCTCCACCAGGAACTGCGCGAAGCTCTTGGCCGGGTGCCCGGTGAGCACGGGCACCGCGTCGGAGACGGCGGCCAGCTCCCCGCCCGCGATGGCCTCGTACGAGGTGACCCAGCCGGCCACCTCCCAGTCCTCCGCGCCGTAGCCGGCCCGGGAGGCGTAGGCCTCCTCACGGGTCTCGGGGACGTAGACGACGGGGCGACCGGTGACCCTGCTCAGTTCGTCGGCCGCCTCGGCGAGGGTGAACGCTTCGGGTCCGGTGAGGTCGTGGACCCGGTCGTCGTGGTCCGTGCCCTCGTCCAGCAGCACGGCCGCCGCCGCGTCGGCGATGTCCTCGTGGGCGACGGCCGCCACCCGTCCGTCGCCGCCCGGCCCGCGCAGCACCCCGTCGGTCCCGGCCATCGCGGGCAGCCCCGCCAGATACCAGTTGTCCCGCAGGAAGGTGTGGCGGACGTCGGCCGTACGGATGTGGGCCTCGGTGTCCCAGTGGTCGCGGGCGAAGGTGAACGTGGCGTCGGGCGCGGCCCCTTGGAAGGACACGTACACGATCCGCTCCACGCCCACCGCCACGGCGGCGTCGATCGCCGTGGTGTGCTCGCGGACCCGGTAGGGGCTTTCGTGGGCGGAGACCAGGAACAGGGTGTGGGCCCCGTCGAGGGCCCGGCGCATGGCCTCCGCGTCGCCGTAGCGGGCGGCGGGCGCGTGGTCGGCGCCGGGCAGGTCGGGCAGCCGGGCGGGATCGCGGCCGAGGAGCCGTACGGGCACACCGGTCCGGGCCAGCCGTCGGGCGACCCGGCCGCCGACCGCTCCGGTCGCTCCGGTCACCGCGATGAGGGGGCCGTTCACTGGGGTTCGTCTTCCTCTCGTCGTCCTCCGTCCCAGGGCCGCACCTCCACGACCGCGCTCACCGGGAGCGGTCCGTACAGGTGCGGGAACTCCTCGCCGCCGGGCTTCATCGCCTCGTACCGGACGGGGTCGGCGAGGCGGGCGGGGTCGACGACCAGGACCACGAGGTCCCGGTCGCCGTCCCCGTACAGCATCCGGGCCACACCGGGGAGTTGGTGGGGCAGCGAGAGGTGGATGAAGCCCTCCTCCTGGAGGGTGCGGCCGCGGGTGGGCATCTCGTACGTCCCTGTCCCGCGGGCCGCCTCCCACAGAGGTGCTTCGGCGAGGTGCAACAGCGGTTCGGTCATCGAACCACGCTAGCGGGCAGTGCTTCGTGCCTGCTAGAAGGTGCGGCGACGAGCCCTGCGCGTGGCCACGAGAACCGTGCCACCGGCGGCGACCAGCGCTGCCGCGATGGACCCGATGATCCATTCGCCGCCCCGCGAGCCGGTGTCGGGCAGCTCACCCGGGTGGCTCGGCGAGTGCGTGGGACGCGGCGTGTGGCCGGTGCGGGTGGGGGTGGGGGTGGGGGTGGGGTCGGTGGGGGACGGCGTGGGATCGGTCGGGGTGGGCGTCGGGTCCGTGGGGGACGGCGTGGGATCCGTCGGGGTCGGCGTCGGATCCGTGGGAGACGGCGTCGGATCGGTCGGCGTCGGCGTCGGATCCGTCGGCGTCGGCGTCGGATCCGTCGGCGTCGGAGTCGGATCCGTCGGCGTCGGCGTCGGATCCGTCGGCGTCGGCGTCGGATCCGTCGGCGTCGGAGTCGGATCCGTCGGCGTCGGCGTCGGAGTCGGATCCGTCGGCGTCGGCGTCGGAGTCGGATCCGTCGGCGTCGGCGTCGGAGTCGGATCCGTCGGCGTCGGCGTCGGCGTCGGCGTCGGCGTCGGCGTCGGCGTCGGCGTCGGCGTCGGATCGGGCGAGCAGGTCGGCAGGTCGCCGTCGAAGGGGTACGCGTGGATCTCCTGGCCGCCCGACGCGCCCGACGAGGTATGGGTGAGTGAACCCGCCGTGTAGAAACGGCCGTTGGTGCCGCTCATGCTGAGCACGGTGGTGCTCGTCGGCTGGCCCACCAGCACGCTGCCCTCGAACTGGGCCGGGCCGGTCAAGGACAGGTCGGTGGCGTCCGGGAAGTTCCACAGCAGGTTCTCGCGGAGGCCCTCGTTGGGGAACGAGCCCATGAACGTGGCGACGCTGCGGGTGGCGCCGTAGACGTTGACGAGGACGGTCGCGCCCTCGGGGATGCCGTTGAACACGAACCCCGTGTTGCCGCCCGCCTCCGACTCCAGGTCCGCGTCCACGTCGAAGATCTGGAGCGCGGACGAGCCGTCACCGGTGAACGTCATGACGTCCCCGGACTTCACCCACGTGCCCGTCGCCTCCCGGTGCTCGTCGCCGTCGTACGCGTAGCACTGGCTGGCCTCGGTGAGCTGCGGGCGCAGCCCGGTGTACGGGGCGGCAGCGTCCTCGTCGAAGCGCGGGGCGGTGGTGGGGTTCACCGTGCCCGTGAGTTCACCCGCGTACGCGACGCGGCCGGAGTGCGTGCCCTCCTCGGCGAGCAGGCGCTCGCCGGCGGCGATGGTCACGTCGCCGCCCGCCGTCAGATAGTCGGAGCCGTCCGGCGGCGGCACCCGCGAACCGACACCCGCGATGCCGACGTTGTAGATCTGCGACACCCCGTCCCGCTTGTCCATGTCGAAGCTGCCGAGGGTGACGACCTTCCCCTCCGCCTCGGCCGCCGCCTCCCGGACCAGGAAGTCTCCGCCGACGTAGACGTTGATGTTGCTGTCGAAGTTGGTGACCGGGCCGTTGTTCGGGTCGTTCCAGCTGGGCGGGCAGGAGCTGCCGAGGCAGGGTCCCAGTCCGCCCGGCAGCGGATCGGCACCCGCGGCCGGGGCCAGCACGCCCACCATCGCCGCGGCCGTGGCCACTGTCACTGCTGCCCGGATTGCGTTGCCGCGCCTGCGCGCCTTCTGTTCCATGTCGCGCAATATGCATGGTCAACACTTAGTCATATTGAATGACACGCCGCTCTTGCCCCTTTGTGTAGGCCTATAGGAGGTTTCTTCGCCGCGACACGCAGGCGGAAGCGGTGCGTCAGAGGGCCAGCAGCTTCGCCTCCAGCACGGGGTCGAGGCCGACGGCCGGGCGGTCGGGGCGCTGGGGAGCCGCACCACCGAGGGCGCGCAGCCAGTCCCAGGTGTCCGCCACGGTCTCCCCGGCCGGGCGGCAGCGCAGCCCCGCGGCGGACGCCCTGGTGTGGCCGCCCCGGTGCAGCGTGTCGTACAGCTCGCCCGGCGGGAGCCAGATCGGCAGGTCGCTCCAGGGCTCGGCCCCGGCCGCCAGCAGGACCTCCGGATCGGTCCAGCGCAGCTCGGCGTCGGACCCGGTGACGCGCACGCAGGCCTCCAGCAACTCGCCCATGGTCGTGTGGCCGGGGCGGCTGACGGTGTTGTACGCGCCGTGCAGCCCGCCCGCCGCCGCGTCCAGGATCCACTCCGCGAGATCCCGGGCGTCGATGTACTGGAGCTCGGTGACGGGCCGGCCGGGGGCGATCACCGGTCCGCCCCGGGCGATCCGCGACAGCCACCAGGGCAGCCGGCCGATGTTCTCCCCGGGGCCGATGATCAGCCCGGCCCTCGCCAGCAGGGCCCGGTCCCCGAAGGCGTCGAGGGCGGCCAGCTCACCGCCGCGCTTGGCCCGGTCGTACGGCACGTCCCCGCCGTCGTCGGGCGAGGCGCCGGTCACCAGCCGGCCGTCCTCGTCGAGCCCCGAGGCGGCCGGGTGGGCGTACACCGAGCGGCTGGAGACGTAACTGAAGTGCCCGGACCGGCCGGCCAGCAGACGAGCGGCGTCCCGGACGGCGGCGGGCGCGCCGCTCCAGGTGTCGACGACCAGGTCCCAGTCCTGCCCGCTCTCCGCCAGCGCCGCGAGTCCGCGCTCGCCCGCGGTCCGGTCCCCGGTCAGCACGCTCACGCCGGGCGGGGGCGCGTGACGGCCCCGGTGGAACACCGTGACGTCCCAGCCCCGCTCCAGGGCGGCGTCGGTGACGGCCCGTCCGACGAACTCCGTACCACCCAGCATCAGAAGCCTCATGGGACGACTCTGCCCACCGGGAGGCGGCGGGGGAACCCGAGCACGCTGTCAGCAGAACGGGGAACTCACCGGCGCGGGCCCGGCCGCGGACCGATGGGCTCACCGGCACGGGCGGCACGGCGGGGCGGCACGGCGGGGGATCAGGGCGTGCGGGCCAGCGGGGAGCGGTGGCGCAGCAGCCACTCGTGGTAGCCGCTGGCCCGTCGCGCCGCGTCCCGGTAGGCGTCCTCCAACTGCGCGTACACCACCTCGGTGTCCGTCGCAGGCCGGGAGGCCAGGAGCAGCCGTACCGCGAGCGGGTCGCCGAGCAGGGGGCGGATCACCATGTCGTCGCGCGGGCCCGACGTCGGCTGGCAGGGCGCGACGGCCTCGCCGAGCACGACGAGGGAGGCGGCGGTGAGGTAGTCGCCGTGCAGGACCGGCGGGTTCAGCCCGGCGGCGCCGAGCACCCGGCGCACGCCGTCCCACTCGCCGTCCACCGTCGGATCGACCATCCACGGGTCGCCCGCCAGGTCACCGAGCTCCACCACGCGGCGGCGGGCGGCCGGGTGGTCCCGGGAGAGCGAGATGAACTGCGGTTCCCGGTCCACGAGCACGCGCTGCTCCAGGCCCTCCGGCACGGCGAGCGGGGAGCCCTCCACCTCGTGCACGAAGGCGACGTCCAGGCTGCCTTCCTCGACCGAGCGGAGCAGCGCGTGGGCGGAGACGTCGACCCGCAGCGAGATGTCGGTGCCGGGCAGGGCGACGCGCAGCCGGCGCAACCAGCTGCCGATGACCCGGCTCGCGGTGGAGCCGATGCGCAGCCGGGATCCGCGCGGCCGGGCGGCCTCGGCCTCCGCCAGCGCCTCGGCGACCAGGTCGCTCATGCCGTCCACGAGGGGCCGGGCCCGGCTCAGTACGGCCCACCCCAGGGAGGTCGGCCGGCAGCCGGTCCGTTCGCGGCGGAACAGTTCGGCGCCGAGCACGTTCTCGATCCGACGGAGCTGTGTGGTCAGGGAGGGCTGGCTGACGCCGAGGCGTCGGGCCGCCTGATGCAGGCTGCCCGCGTCGGCGATGGCGCAGAGCGCCCTGAGGTGCCTCACCTCCAGCTCCATGCAGCGGAGACTATGACCGCCGCCCTCCGCGCACCAGACGTCGCAACCCCACCAAATAGCTTCAATTCAGGGAGTGTTGGGCTCCGGGACATGTGACGATGCGGTGCCGGTGGCGTGAGCATGGCATGCTCACAGGCGGCTGACATGCGCGAAGAGAAGGCCGGGACGGCGATAAGGCGGCGCTATCACCGTTCGGCATCATCCCCGGCGACTGTGCGCTGCCCCACACTCTTCCCCGTACCGCCCCACGCCCTGTCCGCCCAGCGGACACCCCCACGGCGCGGGTTCGATCGGACAGGTAGGAGAAATCCCCCCATGAGACACCTCAGGACCGCCGTCGCCACCGCCGCCGCCGGGCTCGGCCTCGTCGCCGCGCTGGGCACCGCACCCGTCGTCGCCGCCGCTCCGGCCCCTGCCGCTCCCTCCTCCACCACCATCGCCGCGTACAACGGCTCGGGCGAGAACGCCGCCGCGAACCGCGCCTTCCTCGACGCGGTCATGAAGTCCGTCGCCGAGAAGCGCGCCGCCAACCCGGGCATCAAGGCCGTCACGGTCACCTACAACGCGTCGAGCGCACCGTCCTTCCGCGGCCAGATAGCCAGCAGCACGCAGATCTGGAACAGCGCGGTCTCCAACGTCCGGCTCCAGGAGGGCTCCAACGCGGACTTCACCTACCGTGAGGGCAACGACCCCCGCGGCTCCTACGCGAGCACCGACGGGCACGGTCGCGGGTACATCTTCCTGGACTACGCCCAGAACCAGCAGTACGACTCGACCCGGGTCACCACGCACGAGACCGGGCACGTGCTCGGGCTGCCGGACAACTACTCCGGCCCGTGCAGCGAGCTGATGTCGGGCGGCGGCCCCGGCCCCTCCTGCACCAACTCCCAGCCGGACGCCAACGAGCGGGCCCGGGTGAACCAGCTGTGGCAGAACGGCCTGGCCGCACTCGCCCGCTCCGCCTCCTGACACCGGGACACTCCGGTATCCCGGTATCCCGGTATCCCGGTATCCCGGTAACCCGGTAACCCGGCGGAGGACGGCCGGTCCCGTGTCCCGGGACCGGTCGGCACCCCCCACACGACAGAGGACCGTTCCGATGACGGAACGGTCCTCCGCGCGGTCCGCGCACGCGCCGGTCGGCCGTGCGCGCCCACGTGCCGGTCAGGCGTCGAGTTCGCTGCGGACGAGCGTCAGCAGTTCGTCCTCGGTCATGCCGAGGTCCCGGGCGTCCGCGACGGCTTCACGGACGCGCTCCAGCAGCCGGGCCCGCTGCGGCGAGGCCCCGGCGGTGATCGCCGCGCCCCGGCCGCGGCGCAGCTCGATGAGCCCTTCCTCGCGCAGCCGCTGGTAGCCGCGCAGCACCGTGTGGACGTTCACGCCGAGGGATTCGGCGAGCACGCGGGCGGCGGGCAGGCGCTCGCCCGGGGCCACCGCGCCCTCGGCGACCGCGCGTCGGACCGAGGCGGCGATCTGATCGCCGAGCGGGACGGTGGAGGTCGGGTCGACCCGGAAGAGCATGGTCAGCGCCCCGTCCGCTGCCGGTCGAGCAGCGTGTTGAGCAGGGCCGCGCCGGTGGCCGAGTCGTCGACTGTGACGGCGAACTCTCGGCCGCTCGTCAGGCTGACGACGATGGCCTCGCCCGAGCGGGTGATGACGCCGCTTCGCTCGGGGCGGATGCGGTAGCCCCAACCACCGTATTCCGCGAGCGCGTTGACGCGGCGGCTGTCCGCCCCCTCCATCCGCTCCAGCGACACCCGCACCCGGGGCCGGGGCAGCAGGCCGGAGACGGTGAGGCCCCGCCGGTCCACGGTGACGTGGGGGCGGCAGAAGGTGGCCGTCACCAGGGCGAGGAGAACCAGTGGCGCCCCGATGAACCAGTTCTGCGCCAGGCCGACGGCGACAGCGGCAGCCAGCAGCACCAGCACGGCGACCGGCGCCCACCACGCGCCGATCCCGCGCGCCCAGCCGGCCACTTCGCCGTCGGCGAGGGCGATCCGCTCCCGGCTCGCCGGGTCCCGGTCACGGGAGTCGTCGGCCGCGGGGACGAGTCGGGCCGCCAGCAGGCCGAGGGATCCGGCGAGGACGGCCACCCCGAGGGCCAGGGCGATGTGCCACAGCGGGAAGCCCTCGGCCGGGCCGTTCTCCGGCGCGTCCAGGTTGACGAACAGGACGGCGATCAGCAGGTATCCGAGAAACGCGGCGACGGCGAAACCTCCGCCGATGAACCAGCGGTGGCCACGGCCGCGGAGCTTGCCGTTGACCGAGATGAAGGACCACAGCGCGCCGAGCATGAGCAGCGACGTGGCCGTGTAGAGGAGGTGAGCGGTGACGCCCATGTAGCCGTCGGCGGAGCCGCCGGCGTCGAAGTGGACGGCCAGCCGCGCGGGCAGACGGTCCTTGACGGTGAGATGGAGGACGAGGTCGGTGAGGAGCGCGAGCACAAAGGGCAGGGCCGCGAGCGTTGTGCGGCCAAGGTTCTTGCTTGTCATGGAAAACCTCCGTTGTTCGCATGCTAGTAGAACAATGAGGCAAGAGCAACGGCATGACGCGCGTCCGCCCCGTACCGGTGTGCGGCACGGGGCGGATGCGATACGGGGCGGACGCGGGCGCTTCCGGTGGTTGCGGGCGCTTCCGGTGGCGGCGGGCGCTTCTGATGATTGCGCGCAACCCCGGAGGGTGCCGCGCGACCCCTGGCGGGGTCAGGCGACCCCGGGCCGGGTCAGGCGAGTTCCAGCGGGAAGGCTCCCCGATGGCCGGTGCCCGCGCCGTCGGCCGGGCGCACCTCGAACTCGCGGCAGCTCCAGATCTCCTGGACGAACCCGGACCGCTGGTCCCACAGGTCCAGCACGTCGTCCTCGCCCGCCGAGCCTCGATAGGCCTCCTTGGCCCCCCGGAAGCAGGCGAGCCCGCCGGAGAGGCCCCGGCCGGGGGCCGGGAAGTAGTCGGAGAAGGCGCAGGCGATACAGGTCTGGATCCGGACGCCGTCAGGGAGGATCCGCTGGACGGCGGTCAGGGCGGCGTTGAAGTCGCGCTCGGCGCGGGCCGACTCGTACACCGCGCCGTCGAGGTGGAGGGCGAGGTGAAGGTCCGGGTCGACCCGGCGCAGGGAGAGCAGGCAGCTGAGCGTGGCGTGGCGGAGCGTGCCCGCGACGAGGACGGGCAGCGGCAGATCCCATTCCAGTACGCAGTCGGTGAGCGCACCGTCCGCGAGAGCGAACATCCCGCTCTCCGGCGGCATACCGGCGACCGGCCCCAGGTCGTCGAAGCTCTCGCCCTCGAAGTCGACCCCCCTGATCCGGATCCGGAGCTGCCGCCCGTCCGTGGTGAGAACGACGGCGTCGGAACCCTTGGTGTCCCGGTACCAGCCGGCCCACGACTCATCTGTCATGAGCAGGGACTGTAGTCCCTGCCCCCGGCGGCCTCCGTACCACCCTCCACCGGAGCTCAACCCGCCTGGGGTTCCCGCCACATGGGGTACATCGACGGGCCGTCCGGCAGGTCGACGGCGCGGCCGAGGAAGCGGAATCCGAGCCGCTCGTACAGCGCCCGGCTCCGGGCGCTGCTCGCCTCCAGATAGGCCGGCAGCCCCTCCCGGTCGCAGCGCTCCAGCTCCGCTCCGATCAGCTCCGCGCCGATGCCTTCTCCCTGGCGGCCGGGGCAGACGCCGATCATCAGCAGATAGGCGTGCGCCCGGTCGTGCGGGTGAGCGGCCCCGGTGAGCCTGCCCACCAGTTCGCAGCGCTCGTTGTCGGGGTCGGCGGTCCGCCGCATCAGGGCGGGCGTGGAGTCCGCCGCCTCGGAGGCCCCGGCGGACACCGGCAGCCAGAGGGCCACCGCGGCACCGCCCTCGGCGATGTCGATACGGCCCTCGGCGAGGGCGATGTCGACGAAGACGCCGAGGAATCTGCCGTGGACCGCACGCCGGTGCGCCTCGTCGGGGAACACCCAGCTGCTGACCGGGTCGTGGTGGAACGCCTCTTCCATGACCGAGACGACCAGCTCCCGGTCGTGCTGCTCCGCCCGCTGAATCCGTATGCCCATGACCGGCTTCCGCCCTTCCGCGCTGTTTTCGTCCAACCGACCTCCGGAATACTAGAGTTGACAGGGCGGCGCCGGTCACCCGAAGCGGGTCAGCTGGTCCTGCGGGTGACGAATTCGGCCAGTGCCAGCAGGTCTCCGGCGGCGCTCGGGTCGGGGACCGCCCGGGAGAGGTGGTGGACCGCGCGGGCCATCCGGTCGGCCGCGCAGACCTGGGCCCAGTCCCGGCCGCCGGCCCGGTCCACCGCGTCGGCCGCCCGGTTCACCTCACCGGCGGTGGCCATGGGGCCCCGGTACAGCGCGGCGAGCTCGGCGGCGGCCGGGGTGCCCGAGGTGAGGGCGGAGACCACGGGCAGGGACTTCTTGTGGGCGGACAGGTCGGCCCCGACGGGCTTGCCGGTGCGGTCGGGGTCGCCCCAGATGCCGATCAGGTCGTCGATGAGCTGGAACGAGAGACCCGCCTCCCGCCCGAACCCGTCCATCGCGCGGACCGCCCGGTCCTCCGCCCCGGCGTAGAGGGCTCCGAGCGCACAGGCGCAGCCGAGCAGCGCGCCGGTCTTGGCGGTGGCCATGGCGAGGCATTCGTCGAGCGTGACCTCCTCGGGGCCGCGCTCCTCGAAGGCGCAGTCGGCCTGCTGGCCCGCGCACAGCTCGATGACGCAGGAGGAGAGCCGGGCGACGGCAAGGGCGGCGGCCGGGTGCGGGTCCTCGGCCAGCAGCCGCTGGGCCAGGGCGAGCATGGCGTCGCCGGTGATGATGGCGTCCGGGATGCCGAAGACCGCCCAGGCGGTGGGCCGGTGCCTGCGAGTGGTGTCCTCGTCGATGACGTCGTCGTGGAGCAGGGTGAAGTTGTGGGCGAGTTCGACGGCGACGGCGGCGCGGACGGCGCGTTCCGGATCGCCGCCCAGGGCACGGGCGGCGGCCAGCACCAGGGCCGGCCTGATGGCCTTTCCGGCCTGGCCCGCGGCAGAGGTCCCGTCGGCGTTCTGCCAGCCGAAGTGGTACATCGCGATGCGGCGCATGCCGCCGGGCAGCGATTCCACGGCCGATCGCAGATGCGGGTCGACGACGGCACGGGTGCGCTCCAGGAGCGCCGCGGCCTCGTGCCCTTCCGTCGCTGCGTCCGTACTGGTCATGGTCACGGTCACTCCCTGGGGCGAGGCGATGGTGTGCGGGCCCGGGGCCCCGGGCGGCAGCCGCCGCCCGGGCCCCCGGGGTGAGCCTGGGTCAGTGCCGGCGGCTGACCTCGACGTTCTCCAGCACTCCGAGGGCGTCCGGTACCAGGATGGCGGTGGAGTAGTACGCCGTCACGAGGTAGGAGATGATCGCCTGCTCGTCGATCCCCATGAAGCGGACCGAGAGACTCGGCTCGATCTCGTCGGGGATACCGGTCTGCTGGAGGCCGATGACGCCCTGCTCGGCCTCGCCGGTCCTCATGCAGATGATGGATGTGGTGCGGGCGTCGGAGACGGGGATCTTGTTGGACGGGAAGATCGGCACCCCGCGCCAGGCGGGCACGTGGTGGCCGCCGATGTCGACGCTCTCCGGGACGAGCCCGCGCCGGTTGCACTCGCGGCCGAAGGCGGCGATGGCCTTCGGGTGGGCGAGGAAGAGCTTGGAGCCGCGGCGGCGCGAGAGCAGCTCGTCCATGTCGTCCGGGGTGGGCGCCCCGTCGTGCGGCTGGATCCGCTGCCCGTAGTCGCAGTTGTTGAGCAGCCCGAACTCCCTGTTGTTGATCAGCTCGTGCTCCTGGCGCTCACGCAGCGCCTCGACCGTGAGCCGCAACTGCTGCTCGGTCTGGTTCATCGGCTGGTTGTAGAGATCCGCGACCCTGCTGTGGACCTTCAGCACCGTCTGGGCGACGCTCAGTTCGTACTCGCGCGGCGCCGCGTCGTAGTCGACGAACGTGTGCGGGACGACCGCCTCCCCCACATGGCCGGCGGAGAGGTCGATCGCCGCCTCGCCGTAGTGGTTGGTCCGCTGCTGCGGGATGGAGAGCAGACCGGCGAGATGGTCCCGCAGGGGTGCGGCGCGCTCCGCGAGGTTGTACACGTCGGCACGGCTGAGGGTGAGGAGCGTGCAGGAGGTGACCGCGCGGGCCGTGTACTCCCAGACGGCGCCGCCGTCGATCAGGCTCTGGTCGCCGAAGTACGCGCCGTCGGCGAGCACCCCGAGCTCCGTCTCGTCCCCGTAGGGGCCCGATCCGACCTTCGCCACCTTGCCGTGCGCCAGCAGGAAGACCCGGTCCGCCGCGTCCCCCGAGGCGGCGAGCACCTCCCCCGCGGCCACGTCCCGCTGCTCGCACCTGCGGGCGAGTTCGGCGAGCACCTCCTCGTCCCCGAACTCCCGCAGGGCGGGCAGCTCCCCCAGCTCCGCGGGGATCACGGACACCCGGTCCCCGGTCTGGACGAAGGTCACCCGGCCGTCGCCGACCGCATAGCTGAGCCGACGGTTCACCCGGTACGTACCGCCCTGTACCTGCACCCACGGCATCATCTTCAGGAGCCACCGCGAGGTGATCTCCTGCATCTGCGGCGCGGATTTGGTGGTCGTCGCGAGGTTCCGCGCAGCTGCCGTCCCCAGACTCTGCTGCGGCGGCGCCTGCGTGTCGCGAACCTCTTCACCAACGGACATCTGACGTCCTTTCGATCTTGGGCTGACCTGCGTGCAAAAGCCTTTCAGCAGGAGGACCGGGTCGCCATTACACAAAAGAGTGCGACTAATCCGCCTTCGGTCGGGGCACGTTGGTCCTCGTCGCCCGGCGGACCGCTTAATTTGCATCTACCGTGCAACTTATCTACGGTGAGCCCATGCGGTTGACGAGATTCACCGACGTGGCGCTCCGCGTCCTCATGCGACTGGCCGTCGCCGAGGGCCGGGAGCCGCCGACCACCCGCGAGGTGGCGGCCACCATGCGGGTCCCGTACACGCACACCGCGAAGGTCGTCGCCAGGCTCCAGCACCTCGGCCTCCTCGACGCCCGTCGCGGCCGGGGCGGCGGGCTCACCCTGACCTCCGCCGGCCGCTCCGCGTCGATCGGCGCGCTGGTGCGGGAGCTGGAGGGGCCGGACGAGGTCGTCGAGTGCGAGGGCGACACCCCCTGCCCGCTCCGCTCCGCCTGCCGGCTGCGCGGGGCCCTGCGCGGGGCCCAGGAGGCCTTCTACACCGCACTGGACCCGATCACCGTCACCGATCTCGTCGCCTCCCCCACCGGCCCACTGCTCCTGGGCATCGGCAGCGGCCCACCGCCCGGCTGAACCCCGCCCCGGCCGCGCGGGCGAACCCACGCGCCGGCGGGACCGCCCTCCGCCCATAAATATGCATCTCGCATTCCAATGAGGAGTTCCGTCATGCTCTCCGACCGGTCCACCGCCACTGTCCGCGCCACCCTTCCCGCCGTCGGCGCGGCCATCGGGGACATCGCCGACCTCTTCTACGCAAAGCTCTTCGCCGCCCATCCCGAGCTGCTGCGGGACCTGTTCAACCGGGGCAACCAGGCCTCCGGGGACCAGCGCAAGGCCCTGGCCGGGTCCATCGCCGCGTTCGCGACCGCGCTGGTCGAGCACCCCGGCACCCGGCCCGACGTGATGCTGGACCGCATCGCCCACAAACACGCCTCGCTCGGGGTGACCCCGGAGCAGTACGAGGTGGTGCACACCCATCTGTTCGCGGCCATCGCCGAGGTCCTGGGCGACGCGGCCACCCCGGAGGTCGCCGCGGCCTGGGACGAGGTCTACTGGCTGATGGCGGGCTCCCTGATCGCCGTCGAGGAGCGCCTCTACGCACAGCAGGGCGTGCTGGCGGGCGATGTGTGGCACACCTGGGAGGTGACCGCCCGGGTCGAGGAGACCGAGGACGTCGCCACCTTCCTGCTGCGCCCCGCCGAGGACACTCCCCCGCCCGCCTCCCGGCCCGGCCAGTACGTCTCCGTACAGGTCGAACTCCCGGACGGGGCCCGCCAGATACGCCAGTACAGCCTCTCCGGCGCCCCCTCCGCCCGGCTGCGGTCGATCACCGTCAAGCGGGTGCGCGGCCAGGGCTCGCCCGACGGCGAGGTCTCCCGGCACCTGCACGAGCACACCCGCCCGGGCGACCTGCTGCGCGTCTCCGTCCCCTACGGGGACCTGGTGCTCGACCACCCGGACGCGCCCCTGCTGCTGGCCTCGGCGGGCATCGGCTGCACCCCCATGCTGTCGATGCTGGAACACCTCGCCCAGGAGGACCACAGCGGCCCGGTCACCGTCGTGCACGGCGACCGCTCACCGGCCGACCACGCCCTGCGCGCCGACCACGTCCGGCTGACGGAGAAGCTCACCGACGCCGAGGCGCACTTCTGGTACGAGGTCCCGGACGCCGGGCAGCCGGCGGACCGCACCGGACTCGTCGACCTGGACGGCATCACCGTACGACCGGGGACGCATGCCTACCTCTGCGGGCCGCTCCCCTTCATGCGGGCCGTCAGGGCCCAGCTGCTGGAGGCGGGCGTCCGGCCCGCCGACGTCCACTACGAGGTGTTCGGCCCGGACCTCTGGCTGGCCTCCTCCTGAGGCTCCGGAGAGGCGACAATGGGCGGGTGAACAGCCCGCCCCGCCTCGACGCCCTCCTGCGGCCCCGGGTGCCCTCCCCGCTGCGGGAGGTCCGCGACGAGCGCTTCGTGCGCCACGGGGTGAGGCTGCTCCTCAAGCGGGACGACCTGATCCACCCCGACCTGCCGGGCAACAAGTGGCGCAAACTCGCCCTCAACCTGGAGGCCGCCGCCGGGCGCACCGTGCTGACGTTCGGCGGCGCGTACTCCAACCACCTCCGGGCGACCGCGGCGGCCGGGCGACTGCTGGGCTTTCCCACCGTCGGCGTCGTCCGCGGCGACGAGCTGGCGCACCGGCCGCTCAACCCGTCGCTCGCCCGGTGCGCGGCCGACGGGATGCGCCTGCACTTCGTGGACCGTACGACGTACCGGGCGAAGGCCTCTTCCGAGGTCCTGGAGGGGCTGCTGAGCCTGTTCGGGGACGTGGAGGTCATCCCGGAGGGCGGCAGCAACGCGCTGGCCGCACAGGGCTGTACGGCGCTGGGGCGCGAGCTGGCCGGGGAGTGCGAGGTGGCGGCCGTGGCCTGCGGGACCGGCGGCACCCTGGCCGGGCTCGCCGCCGGCCTGGGCACCGGGCAGCGGGCCCTGGGCGTCCCGGTGCTGCGCGGCGGCTTCCTCGGGCGGGAGGTGGAGCGGCTCCAGCGCGAGGCGTTCGGCGGCCCGTCCGGGAACTGGTCGCTGGACGAGCGCTTCGCCTTCGGCGGCTACGCCCGCACCACCCCGGAGCTGGAGGCCTTCGCCGCGGACTTCGAGGACCGGCACGGACTGCCCGTGGAACGCGTCTACGTCGCCAAGCTGCTGTTCGCGCTGACCACGCTGACCGAGGAGGGCGCGTTCGCGCCCGGCGCGCGGGTGAGCGCCGTGATCACCGGCACCCCCGACGCACGGCCCCCTCAGGAGTCGTCCGTCTCCCGGTAGGCCGCCGCCTCCTCCAGGTCCAGCCGGCGCAGCAGGGTGCGCATCATCTCGTCGTCGATCCGCCGCTCGTCCCGGAGCCGGACGAAGACCTCGCGCTCGGCCTCGATCATCTCCCTCGACAGCCGCCGGTAGGTGTCGTCCGCCGACTCCCCGGTGACCGGGTCGGCGGCGCCCAGCCGCTCCCACACGGCGTTGCGACGGCGTTCCAGCACACTGCGCAGCCGGTCCGCCAACGGTGGCGGCAGAGTGCTGTGGGGATCGGCGAGCAGCCGGTCCAGCCGGGCCTCGGCGGCCTCGGACGCCTCGCTCTGGGCCTGCGCCTCGATGAGGGTGACGGTCTGCGGGTCGGGGCCCGGCAGCTTCAGTACGCGGACGAGGACGGGCAGCGTCAGCCCCTGGACCACCAGGGTCCCGATGACGGTGGTGAAGGTCAGGAACAGCACCAGGCTGCGGGCCGGGAAGGGTTCGCCGTCGTGGGTGACCAGCGGGACGGAGAACGCGACGGCGAGCGAGACGACCCCGCGCATCCCGGCCCAGCCCACGATCAGCGGCGCGGTCCAGTCGGTGCCCGGCTCCCGTTCCCGGACGCGGCGCGAGAGCCACCGGGGCAGATAGGTGGCCGGGTAGACCCAGACGAAGCGGACCACGACGACGGCCAGGAACACGATGGCCGCGTAACCGAGCGCCTCCCCCACGCCGAACGAGCCGAGCCCCTTCAGGACGAACGGCAACTGGAGCCCGATCAGGGCGAACACCGCGGACTCCAGCACGAACGCCACCATCTTCCAGACGGCCGCCTCCTGAAGACGGGTCGCGAAGTCGACCTGCCAGGAGCGGTGGCCCAGGTAGAGGGCGACGACGACCACGGCGAGCACACCGGAGGCGTGCACCCGTTCGGCCGCCGCGTACGCCACGAAAGGGATCAGGAGGGAGAGCGTGTTCTGGAGGAGGGCTTCCTTCAGGTGGGTGCGCAGCCAGTGGAGCGGCACCATCAGCAGGAGCCCGACGCCGACCCCGCCGACCGCGGCCAGCAGGAACTCGCCGATCCCGGCGCCCCAGCTCATCCCCTCCCCCACCGCGGCGGCCAGCGCCACCTTGAACGCGGTGATCGCCGTGGCGTCGTTCACCAGGGACTCGCCCTGGAGGATCGTGGTCACCCGGGAGGGCAGCCCGACCCGGCGGGCGATGGCGGCGGCCGTCACGGCGTCCGGCGGGGCGATGACCGCCCCCAGGACCAGCGCGGCGGTCAACGGGAGGTCCGGGATGATCAGGTGGGCCAGCCAGCCCACGGCGACCGTCGCGAAGAGGGTGTACCCCACGGAGAGCAGGGCGACCGGCCGGACGTTGGCCCGCAGATCCAGGTAGGAGCTGTCCACGGCCGCCGTGTGGAGCAGCGGTGGGAGCAGCAGCGGGAGCACCACGTGCGCGTCCAGGTGGTACGTCGGGACGCCCGGCAGATAGCCGGCCACGAGCCCCACGGCGACCAGGACGAGCGGGGCGGGCACCGGGGTGCGGCGGGCCGCGCCGGCGACCGCCGCACTGACCGCGACCAGGGCCACCAGCGGCAGCGCGTCCATCCCACCGTCCTCGGATCCGTCGTAATCTGCCCATCATGAGCGAGTGTGCGCATGTAGCGGATCTGCCACGCCCCGAGCCCGTGCCGCTCGGCGAGACGTGTCCCGAGTGCCTGGAGGCGGGCAGCCACCCGGTGCAACTGCGGCTCTGCCTGACCTGTGGGCACGTCGGCTGCTGCGATTCGTCGCCGCTGCGGCACGCCACCGGACACTTCCGGGCGACCGGTCACCCGGTGATGCGGAGCTTCGAGACGGGCGAGAGCTGGCGCTGGTGCTTCGAGGACGGTTCGATCGTCTGACGCCTGGGTACGTCAATGCGGCGCTGGTTCTTCGCAATTGGACGCCGCAGACCCCTAGCCACTGTGTGTACGCATGGACTTACCATGAGTGACCGTCGGGGTACGGGGTCCGTACGACACGGCATCATGGATCCGATAACGTCGCCGAGCCGAAGAACCGTCGACGGACCGCATGGCTCCGGGCCACCCTTCCCGGAACCTCGAAAGAGTTTGTGCCACCTTGGAGGTGAGGGTGTCCCAGATCGCAGGCGAGCCCGGTAATCAGGACTTCGTGGAAGTCCGGCTGCCCGCTGCGGGTGCCTACCTGTCGGTGCTGCGAACGGCCACGGCCGGTCTCGCAGCGCGTTTGGACTTCACTCTCGACGAGATCGAGGATCTTCGTATCGCGGTCGACGAGGCCTGCGCGATCCTGCTTCAGCAGGCCGTGCCGGGCTCCGTCCTCAGCTGCGTCTTCCGTCTCGTCGACGACTCCCTCGAAGTGACGGTGTCGGCGCCCACCACGGACGGCCGGGCGCCCGAGCGCGACACCTTCGCCTGGACGGTGCTCTCCGCACTGGCCGGCAAGGTCGACTCCACGGTCGCCGATGACCGTACGGTCAGCATCAGCCTCTACAAACAGCGCGGCGCGGGCCCCGGGCCGGCGTGAGCGACGGGAACGGGGACGGTCCTGTGCGGGACGAGACGATCCGATCCGGGGTGGTGCGCCCAGCAGGCATCCCGGAGCAGCAGGCCCGGCCGCATCCGGTGGACGGAGCGGACGGGCCCGAGAGCATCGACGTCGCGGTGGAGCAGCAGTCGCAGGCAGGGCGGGCGGGCCAGATGAGCGAGCACGGGCACCACGATCCACACGACCGCAGCGGGGCCCGGGCCCTCTTCTTCGAGCTGCGCGAGCTGCCCGACGGTTCGGCGGAGAAGGCCGAACTGCGCAACAGGCTGGTGCGGATGCACCTGCCGCTCGTGGAGCACCTGGCGCGCCGCTTCCGCAACCGCGGGGAGCCGCTGGACGACCTGACCCAGGTGGCCACGATCGGGCTGATCAAGTCCGTGGACCGGTTCGACCCGGACCGGGGCGTGGAGTTCTCGACGTACGCCACCCCCACGGTGGTCGGCGAGATCAAGCGCCACTTCCGGGACAAGGGCTGGGCGGTGCGGGTGCCGCGCCGCCTCCAGGAGCTGCGGCTGTCGCTGACCACCGCCACCGCGGAGCTGTCCCAGCAGCACGGCCGCTCGCCGACGGTGCACGAGCTGGCCGAGCGGCTGGGCATCTCCGAGGAGGAGGTGCTGGAGGGCCTGGAGTCGGCCAACGCGTACAGCACGCTCTCGCTGGACGTGCCGGACACGGACGACGAGTCGCCGGCGGTCGCGGACACGCTGGGCTCGGAGGACGAGGCGCTGGAGGGCGTGGAGTACCGGGAGTCGCTCAAGCCACTCCTGGAGGACCTGCCGCCGCGCGAGAAGCGCATTCTGCTGCTGCGCTTCTTCGGGAACATGACCCAGTCGCAGATCGCCCAGGAGGTCGGCATCTCGCAGATGCACGTCTCCCGGCTGCTGGCCCGGACCCTGGCCCAGCTGCGCGAGCGGCTGCTCGTCGAGGAGTAGGCGAGAAGGGCGTCCGCCGGTCCAGAGGCCCCCCGGCAGCCTCTCAGGCCTCGGGGGTAGCCCTGGGGCCCCGGCGGATGCCCAGGTCCTGGGTGGTCGCCGGCTTGAGGACGAGCACGAGACCGGTGACGGCGACCGCCGCCAGGACGATCCCGGCGGGAATCAGCGCGCCCTGCGAGCGCAGCAGCGTCCAGGCCACCGGCAGCGCCATGATCTGGGTGATCAGCGCGGGCCCCCGGCTCCAGCTGCGCAGCAGCAGCAGTCCGCGGGCGGCGATCAGCGGGATCGCGCCGAGCGCGACCAGCGTGATCCCGACCGTCTCCGCCTGCTGCGTGCTCTCCAGCTTCCCGAGCAGCCCCATGACCAGCATGTAGACACCGCCGAGGGCGAGCGCCAGGCCTTCGAGGGCGTTGACCCCGGCGAGGACGGTGATCCTGGTCGGGCGCTCCGCGGCGGAGGGCGACGGGGTGGAGGGGGTCGCTTGAGTACTCACGCCTTTCAGGTTGGCATCCCGGGGACCCGGAAGTGAAGCCGGGGTGCGGAGGAGCCTCCCCCGTTCGGGCGCACGACGGGGCGGCCGGTCACGTTCCGTCACCGAGCCGGAGCGCAGCGAACCGGGACTACGGCACCGAACCGCCCGGTAGGTAGGCTGGCCGTCATGCGCGCACTTCTCGTGGTCAACCCAGCTGCTACCACCACCAGTGCCCGCACCCGTGACGTGCTCATCCACGCGCTGGCCAGCGAGATGAAGCTGGAGGCGGTGACCACGGAGTACCGGGGGCACGCCCGGGATCTGGGACGGCGGGCCGCGGACAGCGACGACATCGATCTGGTGGTCGCCCTCGGCGGCGACGGCACGGTGAACGAGGTCGTGAACGGGCTGCTGCACCGGGGCCCGGACGTGGACAGCCTTCCGAAGCTCGCCGTGGTTCCCGGCGGGTCCACCAATGTCTTCGCGCGCGCCCTGGGGCTGCCGAACGACGCGGTGGAGGCGACCGGCGCGATCCTGGACGCCCTGGAGAACCGGACCGAACGCACGGTCGGACTCGGCCTCGCGGCCGGAACCCCCGGGACCGAGGACGAGTCCGTCCCCGAACGCTGGTTCACTTTCTGCGCCGGTCTCGGATTCGACGCCGGAGTCATCGGCCGGGTCGAACAGAAACGCGAGCACGGGAAGCGTTCGACCCATGCCCTGTATGTGCGTCAGGTGGTACGGCAGTTCTTGAACGAGGCCCACCGCAGACACGGGCAGATCACGCTCGACGTGCCCGGCCAGGACCCGGTGACCGACCTCGCGCTCTCCATAATCTGCAACACCGCCCCCTGGACCTACCTGGGCAATCGCCCGATGTACGCCTCACCGAAGGCCTCCTTCGACACCGCGCTGGACGTCCTCGGGCTGAAGCGTCTGTCCACCCCGGCGGTGGCCCTCTACGGCACCCAGCTGCTCACTTCGAGCCCCGAGAAGGGGCCGCGCGGCAAGCACGCCGTTTCACGACATGACCTCACGGACTTCACCTTGCATTCAAAGGTTCCACTGCCCTTCCAGATGGACGGCGACCACCTGGGACTGCGTACGAGCGTGACGTTCACAGGCGTACGCCGTGCACTGCGTGTGATTGTGTGAGTGGAAGGGCCTAAAGTCCTTTAACTCGAACGTTTGGACTGGCCCCCACCCCTAAGAAGTGCGGCTGTGACCTAGTCGACACCGAGGAATCAAAAAAAACTTTCCAGAAGGGGTTGTATCCGCCGCCGAGGTTTGCGAATCTCTACATGGCGATCGGGACGGCCCGCAACACCGGCCTCCACTGAGAGCCAGAACCCCTCCTCACCATCACAGACCACACCCAGTCCATCTGGGAGTCGGCCCGTCATCTACGGGGGGATTCGTGAAAGCGTTCACATTCACAAGCAACAAGCGTGTAATACCAAGGAGAGGTAGCAGCCATGGACTGGCGTCACAACGCCGTTTGTCGTGAGGAAGACCCTGAGCTTTTCTTCCCCATCGGCAACACCGGTCCTGCGCTGCTGCAGATCGAGGAAGCCAAGGCTGTCTGCCGCCGCTGCCCCGTCATGGAGCAGTGCCTGCAGTGGGCGCTCGAGTCCGGCCAGGACTCCGGCGTCTGGGGTGGACTCAGCGAGGACGAGCGCCGCGCGATGAAGCGCCGCGCCGCTCGCAACCGGGCGCGCAACGCAAGCGCCTGAGCGAGAACCGCACCAAGCCTCAGCCCGGCGGCGCGTACAGAGCGTACGCACAGCCCCGCCTTCGAGTCGCAGCGCGCAGTACCCCGAAGCGCATCGCAACGTGAGCATCACGGAGCGGGCCCGGACCGTCACCACGGTCCGGGCCCGTTCTGCTGTGCGCCCCGCTCTCCCTGCTCGCCGGCGCGGGATGTCCTACTTGTCGGCGCGGACCGGGAGGTCCAGCACCACCTGGGTGCCGCGTTCGGGCGCCGGGACCATGCCGAACGCGCCGCCCAACTCCCCCTCCACCAGCGTCCGTACGATCTGGAGCCCGAGGTTGCCGGTCCGCTTCGGGTCGAATCCCTCGGGCAGCCCGCGCCCGTCGTCGGTGACGGTGATCAGCAGCCGCCCGTCGGTGGGCGATCCGCCGCGCACGGCGGAGACCTCCACCGTCCCGTGGTCGGCCACGGCGAAGGCGTGTTCCAGGGCGTTCTGCAGAACCTCGGTCAGCACCATGGAGAGCGGGGTGGCGACCTCGGCGTCGAGGATGCCGAAGCGTCCGGTGCGACGGCAGGTCACCTTGCCCGGGGAGATCTCCGAGACCATCGCGATGACCCGGTCGGCGATCTCGTCGAACTCGACCCGCTCGTCCAGATTCTGGGACAGCGTCTCATGGACGATGGCGATCGAACCGACCCGCCGGACCGCCTCGTTGAGCGCCTCGCGGCCCTGCTCGGAGTCCATCCTGCGGGCCTGGAGGCGCAACAGGGCCGCCACCGTCTGGAGGTTGTTCTTCACCCGGTGGTGGATCTCCCGGATGGTCGCGTCCTTGGTGATCAACTCGCGTTCGCGACGGCGCAGTTCGGTGACGTCCCGGAGCAGGACCAGGGAACCGATGCGGACGCCCTTGGGCTTGAGCGGAATGGCCCGCAGCTGGATCACCCCGCCCGCGCACTCGACCTCGAACTCGCGGGGGGCGTAACCGCTGGCCACCTTGACCAGGGCCTCGTCCACCGGCCCGCGGGACGGGGCCAGTTCGGCGGTGGTGGTGCCGAGGTGGTGGCCGACCAGGTCGGAGGCGAGGCCGAGGCGGTGGTAGGCGGAGAGGCCGTTGGGGCTGGCGTACTGGACGATTCCGTCGGCGTCGAGCCGGATCAGGCCGTCGCCCACGCGCGGGGAGGCGTCCATGTCGACCTGCTGGCCGGGGAAGGGGAACGACCCGGCGGCGATCATCTGGGCCAGGTCGGAGGCGGACTGGAGATAGGTGAGCTCCAGCCGCGAGGGGGTGCGCACGGTGAGCAGGTTGGTGTTGCGGGCGATGACGCCGAGCACCCGGCCCTCGCGGCGCACGGGGATGGACTCGACCCGTACGGGCACCTCCTCGCGCCACTCCGGGTCACCCTCGCGCACGATCCGGCCCTCGTCCAGGGCCGCGTCCAGCAGCGGTCGGCGGCCGCGCGGCACGAGGTGGCCGACCATGTCGTCCTGGTAGGAGGTGGGCCCGGTGTTGGGGCGCATCTGGGCGACGGAGACGTACCGCGTGCCGTCGCGGGTGGGGACCCACAGCACGAGGTCGGCGAAGGACAGGTCGGAGAGCAGCTGCCACTCCGAGACCAGCAGATGGAGCCACTCGAGGTCGGTGTCGCTGAGAGCGGTGTGCTGGCGGACGAGGTCGTTCATGGAGGGCACGTGTGGAGCGTACCTGGGGTTACCGGAGGCGCTCGAACCGATCGGCCCGCCGGGCCGTGCCGATGGGGAGGGCGCGCGTGTGCCGCATACCGGTGGACGGGGCCGGTGCCCGGCCCGAGAATGTCGTGCACATGGATGGACACGGGCAATTGGTCTAGTCCACAATGAACACATCACGACCTCCGCTCTCCCCGCACAGGAGAGCGGACCGAGGCTCCGGCACTCTCTGCCCTGACTGCGCCGGTGCCTCCAGTGGCCGACGGCACCGCACACCGTCGGCCGGAAGCTCCGGGCTGCGGTGCCGGGTGGGCTGAGGGTCCCGCTCTGGCGCCGCGGCCCGCGGGTGTTTTCGGGGCCGCGCCACCGCCTCCGTGACCTCAGCGGGTCTCGGTGACCTTGGCCAGGGCGCGGGGCGCGTCCGGATCCTGGCCCCGGGCGATCGTCACCTCGTACGCCAGCAATTGCAGCGGCAGGATCTCCAGGATCGGCTGCAACTCCTCCGGGACGCCCGCCGTGGGCAGCGAGAAGCCGGCCGAGGCCGCCTCCACCTGGGCCTTGGGGCCGACCACGAAGAGGTCCGCGCCGCGTCCGCGCAGCCGGTCCAGCACCGGTTGGAGGGCCTCGCCGCCCCGGCCGTCGGTGACCACGGCGATCACCGGGGAGATGTTGTCGACCATCGCCAGCGGTCCGTGCAGGAGATCCGCGCCGGAGTAGGAGAGAGCGGGGATGTAGCTGGTCTCCATCAGCTTCAGGGCCGCCTCCTTGGCCGTCGGGTAGCCGTAGCCGCGCGAGGTGATCACCATGCGTTCGGCGAACCGGTAGCGGGAGGCCAGCGCCTTGATCTCGGCCCGGCGGCCCAGGACCGCACCCGCGAGGTCGGGCAGAGCGGCCGCGGCCTCGGTGCCGTCGCGGCCGCCCAGGCCCTCCACGAAGAGGTAGAGGGAGAGCAGGGAGGCGGTGTACGTCTTGGTGGCCGGGAGCGCCTTCTCCGGGCCCGCCAGGATGTCGATGTGGTACTCGGAGACCGCCGCCAGCGCGGAGTCCGGGTTGTTGGTGACGGCGAGGGTGACCGCCCCGGCCTCCCGGGCGGCCCTCGTGGAGGCCACCAGGTCCGGCGAGCCGCCCGACTGGCTGACGGTGACCACCAGGACGTCCCGCAGGTCCGGCCGGGCCCCGTAGGCCGTCGTGGTGGACATCGAGGCCAGTCCGCAGGGCAGCCCGAGGCGGATCTCCAGCAGGTACTTCGCGTACAGCGCCGCGTTGTCCGACGTACCCCGGGCGGTGAGCAGCACGAACCGGGGCTTCCGGGCGGCGATCTCGGCGGCGACCTCGCGGACGCGGGGCGCGCCCTGTTCGAGGATGCGGCGCAGCATCGCGGGCTGCTCGGCCATCTCGCCGGACATGATGCGGCCGGGCTCGTCGCCCTGGCCGCCCGGGTCGGCCGGAGGGGTCGCGGACATGGGGGCCTCCCTGCGCTGGCGGCAAACGGCGTACGGGACGGCGCGTGCGCGGGCGCGCGATCCGCACCGTACCGGTCCAAGTCGACCAGGCAATGCCGTGGCCCGCCAGCGGGCCGGGGCGTGCGGGGGCGCGGGCGCGGGCGAGGTGCGGCCGGTGGGCGGACTGTTCACCGTACGGCTGCTCGATTCTGCTAAATTGGGAACTTGATTGGTCTATACCACCTCCTCCCCTAGTCAGATCGGCAGGCACAGCGTGGAAGTTGTCATCGTCCCGGACGCCGCGGCAGGCGGCGAACTGATCGCGGAGGCCATCGCCGCGCTGATCGCCCGCAAGCCCGACGCCCTGCTCGGCGTTGCGACCGGCTCGACCCCGCTGCCCATCTACCGCGCGCTCGCGGCGAAGGTCGCCTCCGGCGCGGTCGACGCCTCGCGCGCCCGGATCTGCCAGCTCGACGAGTACGTCGGGCTGCCCGCGGGCCACCCGGAGTCGTACCGCTCCGTGGTGCTGCGCGAGGTCATCGAGCCGCTCGGGCTCTCCGAGGCCTCCTTCATGGGCCCCGACGGGTCGGCCGAGGACGTCCAGGCGGCCTGCGAGGCCTACGACCGGGCGCTGGCCGAGGCCGGCGGCGTCGACCTCCAGCTCCTGGGCATCGGCACGGACGGGCACATCGGCTTCAACGAGCCCTGCTCCTCGCTCGCCTCCCGCACCCGGATCAAGACGCTGACGCAGCAGACCCGGGTCGACAACGCGCGCTTCTTCGACGACGACATCGAGCAGGTGCCGCACCACGTGATCACGCAGGGCATCGGGACGATCCTGGACTCGCGTCACCCGATCCTGCTGGCCACCGGCGAGGGCAAGGCGGAGGCCGTCGCCCAGACGGTGGAGGGGCCCATCGCCTCGATCGTGCCGGCCTCGGCGCTCCAGCTGCACCCGCACGCGACGGTGGTCGTGGACGAGGCGGCGGCGTCGAAGCTGAAGCTGGCGGACTACTTCCGCGCCACGTATGCGGCGAAGCCGGGGTGGCAGGGGCTGTAGGGCTCGCCCCCTCGCACGGCTGAGGGCCGGGACGCCTTTACGGTGTCCCGGCCCTTTGCCGTGCGGTGTCGTGCGCCGCCCGCCCGGCGTGAGGCCTTGCCCTCGATCGCCGGACGGGCTTGGTACGAGTGCGTCAGGCGCTCGTGCCGGTGATCGCTTCCGCTGCCGCCAGGCCGCAGACCCGGGCCGCGCCGTGGGTGGCGATGTGCAGCGAGCCGCGCGGGGCCGACTGGGGCAGACCCATCTCGACCACGATCGTGTCCGGGCGGGCCGCCAGCAGTGCGTCGAGCGCGGCGCCCATCCAGGCGTGCCGGTGCTCGTCGCGGACCACGGCGACGATGCGCCGCTCCCCCGCCGCCGCCAGGATCGCGTCCGCCGGAGCGGCGGCCTGGTCGGTGTAGGTGTCCGCGCCGGTGCCGGGCAGGAGCCTGCCCAGCTCGGCGGCGATGCCCCACGGGGTCTCGTCGCCGACCGCGATGTTCGCCACCGCGCTGAACGAGGCGACGTACGCCGCACCGGTCAGCCGGTCGCCGGAGCCGGTCACCCGGACCGCGCGGCGGGCGGCGACCAGACCGATGTCGGAGCTGACTCCGGTGCCGGGCGCGGTCCCCTCCTGCACTGCCGCGCCCGGCTCCGGGACATCCCCCCGGGCCCTCTGCGTCCAGGACGCCAGAGCTCGTACACGGGCGGCCGCGTCGGCGAGCCGCTCCTCGGTCAGGTCCCCGCTGCGCACGGCCGCGACGAGGGCGTCGCGCAGCCGCAGCACCGTCTCCTCGTCGGCCAGGCCGCCGCCCACGCAGATGGCGTCGGCGCCCGCCGCGAGGGCGAGGACGGACCCGCGCTCGATGCCGTACGTACCGGCGATGGCGTCCATCTCCACGGCGTCGGTGACGATCAGGCCGTCGTAACCCAGCTCCTGGCGCAGCAGACCGGTGAGAATCTGCGGGCTCAGGGTCGCCGGGCGGTCCGGGTCGAGTGCGGGAAGCAGGATGTGCGCGCTCATCACCGATTTGGAACCCGCGGCGATGGCTGCCCGGAAGGGCACCAGTTCACGGGCGTGCAGGGTGTCGAGGTCCACGTCGATGCGGGGCAGCGCCAGGTGCGAGTCGACCGCGGTGTCGCCGTGCCCGGGGAAGTGCTTGGTGCAGGCGGCGACGCCGGCGGCCTGGAGCCCCTCGATGTACGCGGCGGTGTGCCGGGCGGCCAGGCGGGTGTCGGCGCCGAAGGAGCGCACGCCGATGACCGGGTTGCCCGGGTTGGAGTTGACGTCGGCGGACGGCGCCCAGTTGAGGTTGACGCCGCACTCGGCGAGCCGGCGGCCGAGCTCCTGGGCGACGGCCCGGGTGAGGTGGACGTCGTCCACCGAGCCGAGGGCGAAGTTGCCGGGGAAGGAGGAGCCGTGCGTGACCTCCAGGCGGGTCACGTCGCCGCCCTCCTCGTCGATGGCGACGAGGACGTCGTCCCGCTCGGAGCGCAGCCGCTCGGTGAGGGCGGTCAGCTGTTCGGGCGAGGTGATGTTGCGGCCGAACAGCCCGACGGAGGCGAGGCCCTCACCGACGCGGCGCAGCAGCCAGTCCGGCGCGGTGGTGCCGGTGAACCCGGGCTGGAGCACGGCGAGCGCGTCGCGCGTCACGGTGTCCGTGGTGGAAACGAGGGTGGTCATGGGCCCGCACTATCCCTTCACAGCGCCGGAAGTGAGGCCTGCGGCCATCTTCTTCTGGATGATCATGAAGAACACGACGACGGGGATGGCGATCATGGTCGACGCCGCCATGAGGGCGCCGTAGTCCGTTCCGCGCTCGGTCGTGAACGTCATCAGCCATACGTTCAGCGTGTACTTGGAGTTGTCGTTGATCAGGATGTACGCGAAGAGGTACTCGTTCCACGCGTTCACCAGGGCGAAGATCGACGCGGCGGCGAGCCCGGGGGCCAGCAGCGGGAAGATCACCCGGCGGAAGGCCTGGAAGCGGGTGCACCCGTCCACCATCGCGGACTCCTCCAGCTCCACCGGGATGTTCACGACGAAGCCGCGGATCATGATGGTGGCGAAGGGCAGCGTGGAGACCAGGTAGACGACGATCAGGCCCCAGTACTCGTCGATCCCGCCCATCGCGTTGAGCTGGGCGTAGATCGGGATGAGCATGGCCGTCGGCGGCAGCATCTGGACCAGGATCATGATCAGGACCAGGGCCTTGCGGCCGAAGAACCGGAACCGGCCGATCGCCAGGGCCGCCAGGGTCGCGATGATCATGCCGCCGACCACCGCGGTGACGGCGACGATCAGGCTGGACTGGATGGCGGTGGCGAAGTTCTGCTGCTCGGTGGCCCGGACGAAGTTGTCGAAGGTGAACGACGTGGGCCACAGGGTCTGGTCGTAGCTGCGGATCTCGTGGTTGGGCCGCAGGGCGCTGATGAGCAGCCAGTAGACCGGGAAGACCATGACCAGGGCGATGCCGAGGCCGATGATGTCGAGGTGGAACCGGCTCTTCTTGCGGTCGGGCCGCAGCGCCTGTGTCGTCTGGGTCGAGCTGCTCATTCGACCTCTCCCGTCTTCATGAGCTGGCGCAGGTAGTACACGGCCACGCCGGACAGCAGCAGCACCGTGATCAGGGCGATCGCGGTGCCCTGGCTGAAGGAGGTGGACTCGAACGCCTTGGAGTAGGAGTAGAGACCGAGGGTCTCGTACTCCGGCTCGGGCTTGTTGCCGCGCAGCAGCCAGATCTGGCCGAAGACGTTGAAGTCCCAGATCACCGAGAGGGTGGCGACCATGGTGAAGACCGGCTTGATGACCGGCCAGGTGACGAACCGGTAGATGCCGTAGCCGCTGGCGCCGTCGAGGGCGGCGGCCTCCTCCAGCTCCTGGGGGACCTGGGTGAGGGCGGCGTACAGGGTGACGACGACGAACGGGATGGCGCCCCAGACGACCAGCAGGGTGATGATGCCGAAGCCCTGGATCGGGTCGAGGTACCAGTTGTGTCCGAGCCAGTCCTCGCCGACGACCTTGGCGATCAGGGTGTTGATCAGGCCGTAGTCGGAGTCGGCCATGAACCGGAAGATCGAGGCGGCGACCATCAGCGGCATCGACCAGGCGGCGATGAGGCAGGCGGTGAGCACCAGCCGGACCCAGTTGGAGAGCTTGCGCATCAGCAGGGCGACGAGCAGACCGATCCCCATGGTCAGCGTCACGCAGACGACCATGAAGACGACGGTGCGGAAGGTGACCCACCAGAACTCGGAGTCGCCGAGGATGTTGGTGAACTGCTCGAAGCCGACCCAGGGAGCGGGCTCTCCGGACCACAGCTCACGGCGGCCCATGTCCTGGAAGGACATGATGACCGTCTTGCTGAGCGGGTAGAGATAGACGGCGGCGATCGCCACGATCGCCGGGAGGATCAGGAGATAGGGGAGCAGTTCCCCCTTCTTCCGCTTCCTCTTCTGCACCCGGGGCGCATCGTCGTCGAAGGACGACTTCCCGGTCACCTGCGGGTCGGGGGGTACGGGTACCGGCGGCCCGGCGGCCTTGGTATCAGCGGCAGACACGTGGCTGACCTTCCATCGCGGGTCCGGGGCGGGCCCCGGAATTCACGGCGTTCACTTGCGGGAAAAGAGCGGGGGCCCGGCGCTGACGCCGGGCCCCCGCCTGGCGATCGGAAGGTCAGCTTTCCTTGTTGATCAGCGCGTTGATCTTGTCGTCGGCCTTCTTGGAGGCGTCGGCGACGGAATCGCCCTTGACGATCTCCAGAAGCATGTTCTGGAGGATCTCTTCCTTCTCGATGGAGGCCCAGCCCGGCGCGATCGGCGTGAACCAGGCGTCCGGCACCGCGTTGGCGATGGCGGCGGTCTCCGGCTTGGCCTTCAGCGGCTCAAGCTGCTTCTCGTTGTTGGGGAGGATGTTCTTCGACGCGAGGACCTCCATGGACTTCGCGTTGGTGAAGAGGGAGATCCACTCCTCGCCGAGGTCCTGGACCTTGGACTTGGAGATCGTCGCGAGGTCCGAGCCGCCGATGAAGGACGGGAGCGCCTTGCCCTCCGGGCCGGGCATACCGGCCGTGGCGATCTTGCCCTCGAGCTTCGGGTTGCCGTTCTCGCCCGTGGTGACGCTGCCGGCCTCCCAGGCCTGGCCGTAGATGACCGCGGCCTTCTCGTTGGCCATGACGTTGGCGTGGTCCTGCTCGTCCTTCGTCACATCGGCCTTGTTGTACTTCTTGACCAGGTCGATGAAGTGCTGGATGCCCTTCTGGGCCTCCGGGGTGGAGAGCGCGGACTTCCACTCCTTGCTGCCCTCGTCGTACGTGGCGATCTGGCCACCGTAGGCGGCGACGTAGGACATCGCGGCGTACCAGTAACGGCCCGGGAAGTAGAGGGAGGAGGCGCGCTTGTCCTTCTTGCCCAGCTCGGCGGAGACCTTGTCCATCGCGGCGAGGAACTCGTCCTCGGTCTGCGGGAGGGCGTCGCTGCCGGTGCCGGCCTTCAGCATGTCCTTGTTGTACACGGCCAGACGGGCGCTCGCGTAGTAAGGAACGCAGTACGTCTTGCCCTCGAAGGAGCACGTGTCCTTCAGACCCTTGATCCAGGTGTCCGAGTTCTCGTACTTCTTGGGGTCGATTTCTCCGAGCGCACCATTGAGGATGTACTGCATGGTCTCGGTGTTGCCGAGTTCGACAACGTCGGGGAATTTGTCACCCGCGAGAGAGGTGTCCAGCTTCTTGACCTTATCGGCCCACTGCTGGTACTGAACCCTGACCTTGACGCCCGGGTACTTCTTGTTGAACTCGGCGTTGACGTCCTTGACCAGTTCCGGCCAGGTGGACCGGGCCTCGCCCATGAGCCAGACGGTCAGGTTTTCCTTGCGGTCCTTCGGGTCCGCGGACGACTTCGTGTCGTCCGAACCACACGCCGCGACCGAAACCAACATGCCCGCGACACCGATAGCCGCGATGAGCTTGCGCTTCACGTCAAACCCTCCTCAGGGATGCTGCAACCCCACCCACCGCGAAGTCATTCGACGAGTTCTGCTGGGGCTGGACCTGGTCTTTAATGGTTTAGACCAGTACCGGGAGCTTGGCCTAGACCTTTAGGGGTGTCAAGGGTGTATAAGAAGTGCACTCGCGTCCGTTATAGGACCGACACCTAAGGGAGGGCGACGACCCGTGACCGGACCGTGCCACCATGTGAGCCGCGACAGACGGAGGAGCCGGTGACGGCAGCAACGCAGCAGTCGGGAAGGCGGGCCATGGGCGCCGACGGGGGCAGTACGGGGAGCGAGACCGGTGCTGGTACGCGCACAGCGCGCGTACCGAAGTACTACCGGCTCAAGCGGCATCTCCTCGACATGACGGACACCCTGCCGCCCGGCACCCCGGTGCCGCCCGAACGCACCCTGGCGGCCGAATTCGACACCTCGCGCACCACCGTGCGCCAGGCGCTCCAGGAACTGGTCGTCGAGGGCCGGCTGGAACGCATTCAGGGCAAGGGGACCTTCGTAGCCAAGCCGAAGGTCTCCCAGGCGCTCCAGCTCACCTCGTACACCGAGGACATGCGCGCCCAGGGACTGGAGCCGACGTCCCAACTGCTGGACATCGGCTATGTGACGGCGGACGACACGCTCGC
Organism: Streptomyces sp. NPDC102283; assembly: GCF_044766265.1. NCBI lineage: Bacteria > Bacillati > Actinomycetota > Actinomycetes > Kitasatosporales > Streptomycetaceae > Streptomyces > Streptomyces sp. NPDC102283. Next base: position 97,403 of record NZ_JBIWLQ010000022.1, on the reverse strand, counting down.
CGGTCTGCTGGACATCTCGACGGGCGGCCGGGTGCTGCGCATCGAGCGGCTGCGGCTCGCCAGCGGGGAGCCGATGGCGATCGAGACCACGCATCTTTCGGCCAAACGCTTCCCGGCGCTGCGTCGTTCGCTGGTGAAGTACACCTCGCTCTACACCGCGCTCGCCGAGGTGTACGACGTCCGCCTCGCCGAGGCGGAGGAGACCATCGAGACCTCGCTCGCCACCCCGCGCGAGGCGGGGCTGCTGGGCACCGACGTGGGGCTGCCGATGCTCATGCTGTCCCGCCATTCGGTGGACGGCCAGGGCGAACCGGTGGAGTGGGTGCGCTCGGTGTACCGGGGCGACCGGTACAAGTTCGTGGCCCGCCTCAAGCGCCCGACGGACTGAGCGGCACCACGAACGGCGCGGTACGCACAGGGCGGTGGCCCGGGGACGAGATCCCCGGGCCACCGCCCGTTTTCGGTCACACGGTTCGCGTCAGCGCAGTTCGGGGTCGGTCTCGATGACGCTGTACGGGTACGGGAGCGTCTGGTCGCTCGCCGCGGTCAGCAGGGCGGCGTCGGCCGGGTCCAGGTCCAGGTCCGCCGCGCCCAGGTTGGTCTCCAGCTGCTCCGGGGTGCGGGCGCCCACGATGGGTGCGGTGACCCCGGGCCGGCCGAGCAGCCAGGCGAGGGCCAGCACCGGTACCGCGAGGCCCGTGCGTCCGGCGACCTCGTGCAGGGCGTCCAGCACCCGCCAGGTGCGCTCGTCCCCCTCGTACGCGCTCCACGACTCGCCCCAGCCGAGCTTCTCGGCGGTCTCCACACGGGTGCCCGCGGGCGGCCTCTCCGTACCGCGCCGGATCGCGCCGCTCAGCCAGCCGCCGCGCAGCGGGCTCCACGGGATGACGCCCAGGCCCTCGTTGCGGCTGACCTCCATCAGCTCCCACTCGGCGGAGCGGTCCAGCAGGTTGTAGAGCGGCTGGAGGGCGGTGAAGGGCTCCCAGCCGTGTCCCCGGCTCAGGTCGATCGCCTTCTGGAGCTGCCAGCCGGAGAAGTTGCTGGCCCCGATGTAGCGGACCTTCCCGGACGTGACGAGGGCGTCCAGGGTGGCGAGGGTCTCCTCCAGCGGGGTACCCGGGTCCCAGGCGTGCACCTGGTAGAGGTCGATGTGGTCGGTGCCCAGCCGGCGCAGGCTCGCCTCGACCCCGGAGATCAGGTGATTGCGGCCCAGGCCGCGGTCGTTGGGGCCCTCCCCCGTGCCGTACCGCACCTTGGTGGCGATCACCACGTCGTCGCGGCGCTGTCTCTTCAGCCAGCGGCCGAGGATCTCCTCGGAGGCCCCGGCGGAGTAGATGTCGGCGGTGTCCACGAAGGTGCCGCCCGCCTCGGTGAAGCGGTCCAGCAGGGCGTGGCTGGTGCTCTCGTCGGCCTCGCGGCCGAACGTCATGGCGCCGAGGCAGAGTTCACTGACCCGCAGGCCGGTCTTGCCCAGGTAGCGGTAACGCATGGTGAGTTCCTTCGTCGTGGTGGCGGGATCGGTGGTCGGCGAGCGTCCGGTGGTCCGGTTCGGTGAGTGACACGGACACCTCCTGGACGCTGTGGTCGGACAGGCCGCGCGGATCGCGGAAGCGGTAGTGGTGGACCCGGGCGCCCGGTGTGGTGAGCACCCAGTCCAGCCGCCACCAGCGCATGCCGGGTCGGGCCTGCCAGGTGGTGGGGCAGAGTTTTCCGGCGACGGCGACCGCGTCGTCGCCCAGGCGGGCGATGCGGCGGGCGTCCCCGATCGCGGCGGTGGTGTTGAAGTCCCCGGCGATCAGGGCCGGATGGGGGCAGCCGGCGACGTCCCCGAGGAGTCCCCGGTACTCCCGTGCCCGGTCGGCGGCCCGGGTGCGGACCGCGCGGTAGAAGTCTGCGCGCAACGGGCTGACGAGTCGCAGCTGTACCGGGATGTGGACGTTGAAGGTGGCGAGAATCCGACCGTCGCCCGGCATCTCCAGGTCCACCCGCAGGGTCCGGCGGGCGGCCGTCTCGACGGTCGCGGCGACCGGCAGCCGGGACAGGGTGATCAGGCCGCGGGCGATGACGGCCCGGTGGCCGGGGAAGGTCTCGCGCAGCCGTCGCTCGTCGTCGATCAGGCGGTAGGTGCCGTCGAACCCGTCGTGGTGGTACTCCTGGAGGAGGTAGACGTCGGCGTCGAGCCCGCGCAGGAAGGCGTAGAAGGGCTCGGGATCGGTGGACTGGCACCAGTGCTGGGTGTTCCAGGACACGACGCGCACCGCCCCGTCCGGCGGCGGTGGCGGGCGGCGCGCTCGCCGCACGAGCGCGCCGGGCACGAGGCCGGACTGCCGGGCCCCGGGCAGCAGGGCCGCGCCCGCCACGACCGCGGCCGTGAGGTCCCCCGTCGCCCCGGCTGCCACCAGGAGCAGGGCGGGCACGGCGGCGAACACCGGCGGCGGCAGCAGCGAGGGCAGCAGCCAGAACCACCAGCGGCCGTTGAGGACGAGGTGCGCGGCCAGGAACACCGCCCAGGTCCCGGCCGCCCACAGCGCCCATCCGCCGCCCGGCCAGGCGGCGTTCGCCCCGGCCGCGCTCAGGATGCCGGTCGTTCTCACGCGGAGGCTCCCTGTACGGCCCCGGCCTCCCGGAACAGCGCGTCGTAGGCGTCCAGGCAGCTGTCGGTCCCGTACCGGGCGCGGGCGTCGCGGCCTCCCTCGGCGCGGCGCCCCGGGGCGTAGGCGGCCACCTCCAGGAGGGCTCCGGCCAGGGCGCGGGCGTCGCCGGGCGGGAAAAGGCGGCCGAAACCGGTCTCGGCCACCGGCACGCGCATGCCCGGCGCGTCGCTCGCGACGGAGGGCACACCGAGCATCATCGCCTCGGCCTGGGAGATGCCGAAGGACTCCTCGGCGACGGACGGCAGGGCGAAGGCGTCCAGCGAGGCGTAGAAGCCCGCCACCCGGTCGTCGGGGAGGAAGCCGGTGAACCGGATACGGGTGTCGTCGCCGGCCCGGGCCCGCAGGGCCCCGACGACGCTGCCGCCCGCGACCTTGGAGTGGTCGCCGGCGATCAGCAGCCGGGCCTCGGGGTCCGAGATCGTCCGGAAGGCGTCGACCAGGTGGTGGAGCCCCTTCTCCGGGGCGATCCGGCCGAGGAAGCCGAAGTGCGGGCCCGCCGTCTCGCGGAACGCGGCGGGCGCGGGCTCGCGTTCGCGGCAGGGCGGGGCGATGGCCAGCAGCCGGCGCCCGCGCATCAGGGGCCAGTGGCGCGAATGCTCCGCGTGGTCCACGTTGTTGACGACCACGGCGGCCGAGCGGCGCAGCGCCCCGGCCACCGAGGCGTCGACGATCTTCACCTGGAGCGGGGCGAGGACGCCCCCGGCCAGCCAGACGTCGTCGTGGTGGGTGGCGACGACCGGGGTGGCCCCGGCGAGGCGGGCGACGAGCCCCGCCTCCAGCATCGGCAGGTGGAGGTTGACGACCCGGGAGGCGCGGGCGATCCGCCCGGCGAGCGGGGCGAACCCGGGGCTGATCACCCCGCGTCCGAGCCGGGCGGCGACCGGGGCGCGGAACACCTCGACGCCGTTCACCCTCTCCCGTGCGGGGCTGTCCGGATCGTGCCGGCAGGCGACGACGGCGACGCGGCGGCCCCGCGCGGCCAGCCCCTCGGCGACCGTGCGGGCCACTTCGGTGAGCCCGCTGGTGTACGGGAGGTAGTAGGTGAGCACGATCGTCACGTCGAAGCGGGGCGAGCGCGCGGAGCGCCGGGTCATGGCCGTTCCTTCTCGGTGGCCGGGGCGGACGCCCCGGGGGCGGGCAGGGAGAGCCGGAGATCGATCAGCCGGTGGGTGGAGAGTGGGGCGGGCGGGTCCTGGACGGACTGCCGGTGGAGGTCGATCCGGGGCGAGACGAACGCCCAGTCGAGCCGCCAGAGCGCCGGACCGCTGACCGGGAAGGTCGCCGGGTACACCGAGTCCCCCGCGTCGGCGGCGTCCCGCAGTCCGTCGAACCACCGCAGGTCCCCGGTGCCCGGCAGCACGTTGAGGTCCCCGGCGAGGACCACCGGGTGGCCGTTGGCGTCGAGGTCCTCGCGCAGCACCTCGAAGTGCCGCTCGCGGCGCTCGGAGAGCTGCCGTACGGAGCGGTGGTAGCCGGCGGTCAGCGGGTTGCGGTCGACGTTCAGCAGATCGGGCAGGTGGGTGTTGTAGAGGGACAGGGTCCGGCCGTCGACGTCGATGTCGGTGCGCAGGACGCGGACGTTCCAGTAGTCGGCCCAGGAGGTGTCGGGCGGGGCGAGCCCGTCGGGGCGCAGCGCCCGCGCCGAGGTGATGGGGAAGCGGGACAGGGTGAGGAACTCGCCCTCGGTGGCGATGTGGAAGCCCGGGAACTCCTTGCGGAGCCGGGCGAGGTCGTCGATCGGCGCGGGTTCGTCGCCCCGGGCGTTCTGGTACTCCTGGAGGAGGTAGACGTCGGCGGAGCGGGACTTCAGGTAGGCGTAGAACGCGTCGGTGTCGCTGTCCTGGTCCCAGAAGAAGGTGTTCCAGCTGACCACCCTGAGGGCGTCCGGGGGCACGGCGGGCGTCCCGCGCAGGAGCGCCCCGGGGTGCAGTCCGGTCTGCCAGGAGCCGAGCAGCAGGGAGAGCAGGACGACGCCCACCGCCGCCCGTCTGCCGTGCCGGATCAGCGCGGCCGGGATCAACAGGGCGAGCGGGAACAGCAGATGGAGGACGGGCGGGGCGAGGCCGAGTCCGTTCCACGCCCACCACCGGCCGCTGAGGAGGGCGCGGGCGGCGACGAACAGGGCCCACAGGACGGCGACGGCGAGCAGCAGCCGGCCGGGCCACCGGCGGGGCGGCCCTGCGGGCTCGGGCGGCGCGGCCGGGTCGGCCACCGTGCCCGGAGCGAGGGTTCCGGTCATGTGGCGGCCCGCACCGGGGCGAGGTGCTCCCCCGGCTCGTACAGCCGGCGGAAGCTGCGGGAGGTCAGCCATTGGAGGACGCCGATGCCCGCGCCCGCCGCGATGACCGCGTTGACCACACAGTGCGTGAAGGCGAAGTAGGCGGTGAACAGCGGCCCTCGGCGGCGCAGGACGAAGCGGTAGAGGGCGGTGTCCGCGAGGAGGGCGAAGGCCAGCAGGGCGGCGGGGGCGAGCAGCCAGGGCAGGGCGATCAGGCCGAGCGGCAGGGTCAGCAGGGCGAGCAGGGCCGCGACGCTGGCTCCGGCACGCGGGCCGGTGGCGATGCCGCCGGGGAGGTCGCCGCGGCGGACGTACAGCGGGATGTGCAGCCGGGTGCGGTGGAAGACCTTGCGCAGCACGACCCGCCAGGTGTCGTCGTGGTCGTGCCGGCCGCGGACGGTGGTGGAGCTGTGGACCTCGTAACTCCGGCAGATCCGGGCGGCGTAGTCGCCGTCCTCGGTGTGCCGCAGCCGGGGGTTGAAGGGGCCGATCTCGGCGAAGACCCGGGCGGGCATGGCGCAGATCGCGGTGTGGAGGGTGCCGATGCGGCCCTCGGTCTCGGCGAGCCAGTAGAACTGGTGGAGGCAGCGGTACTCCTCGATCAGGCTGTCCCGGATGAGGGGTTCGGCGTCGTAGGTGCCGCAGACCGCGCCGATGCGGGGGTCGGAGTCGAGCAGGGCGACGGCATTGGCGACGGCGTCCTGTTCCATCGCCACGTCGGAGTCGACGAACACGATGATCTCGCCCCGGGCGTGGGCCGCGCCGGTGTTGCGGGTGGTGGCCACGCCGCTGTTGACGCCGGTGCTGATCACCCGGACGCCGCAGGCCTCGGCGACGGCGACGGAGTCGTCGGTGGAGCAGTCGTCGATCAGCAGCACCTCCAGCGGTTCGTAGGTCTGGGCGAGCGCGGCGCGCAGACAGAGCTCCAGCGCGCGGCCGTAGTTGTAGTTGGGGATGACGACGGAGACGAGCGGTTGCTTCCGGTTCATGGGGCGGCGCCTTCGGGCGGTCGGTGGGTCATGCGGACGTTTGCGGGAGGAGGACGGCGAGGGCCACGAGCACCGCCCACAGCGCCGCGTTGACGAGCGTGGCGCGGTCCCGGAAGAGGACGTGGACGGGGTTGCCGCCGCCTTCCTCGACGAGGAGGAGTTGGAGGTAGCGGGCGAGGCCGAAGACGGCGCAGGGGGCGGAGAGCAGGGTGACGAGGGAGGCCCCGGCGGCGAGGGCCGCGTCGTCGCGCAGGTAGAGCACGTAACTGACGGCGGTCAGCACGGCGACCAGGACGACGAGGTGGTCGAGGAAGGCGAGCGTGTAGCCGCGCAGGGCGGGGCGGTGGGCGCGGCCGGCCGCCGTCATCTCGTGCCGGCGTTTGCCGAGCGCCAGCATCAGGCAGAGCGAGAAGACGCACAGCGCCAGCCATTCGGACATCCGGGCGCCGACGAGGAGCGACCCCTGGACGAGCCGCAGCACGAAGCCGGTCGCCACGATGAACGCGTCCACCAGCGGCACGTGTTTGAGGCCCTGGGAGTAGGCGAGGCTCAGCGCCAGGTAGAGGGCGGTGGGCCACCACTGCCAGGCGGGCCCGGCCACCGCCCAGCCGGTCAGCGACAGGGCGAGGAGGCCGGTCAGCACTCCGGCGGCGGCGGTGGACACCTGGCCGGAGGCGATCGGGCGGTGGCGTTTGACCGGGTGCAGCCGGTCCCGCTCCCGGTCGGCGAGGTCGTTGACGACGTAGACGAGCGCGGAGGCGAGGGTGAAGCCGAGGACGGCCCAGCCGGTGCGCAGGAAGGCGGCGGTCCCCCACGAGGGGGTGTCGAGCAGAGCCAGCGGGACGACGGCCAGGTTCTTCACCCACTGGCCGGGGCGCAGGAGTGCGAGGAGGTCGCGGAGCCGGTTGCGGCGGCGACGGCCCCGTACGTCGGTGGCGGTCACGCTCGTGGTCACGGTGGTGGTGGTCGTGATCGCGCCAGGGGTCACGGTCGGGGTCACGGTCAGAAGAGGCTGAAGCGGTTCTACGGAGGTGGGTTCGGGCAGGGTGGTGAGGTCGGCGGGTTCGGGTTCGGGTTCGGGCGGGACTGCCACCACGCGCACGGGCGCGGGTGAGGACCGGGTGATGTCCACGGCAGGGCTCCAGGGGATCAGAAGAAGACCTTGGCCAGGCCGAGCGCCCCTTGGCGCCACGGGTCCCGGCTGGTCCGGCCGGCTCCGGGAGCGGGTGTGCCTGCCCCCCGCTGGGTGCGCCACCACGCGTACGTGCCGAGGATGGCGTCCTGGTTGGAGAGCGCGGGACGGAAGCCGAGCCGTTCGGTGGCCCGGCCGATGTCCACGTAACTGTCGTCGAGGAGCTTGAAGAGCAGCCGGCCGTAGACCGGGGAGAGCTTGGTGCGCTCCAGCAGGCGCAGGACCGCGAGTGCCGGTGCTGCCGGCAGCGGGACCACGCGTTTGCCGTGTCCGGCCGCGTCGAGCACGACCTGGAAGTCCTCGCGCAGGGTGCCGAATTCGGCGGCTCCCAGGTTGTAGACGTCGTTCGCGATCTCGGGCGGGGCGTTCAGGGCGAGCACCACGGCGTCGACCAGGTCGGCCATGCCGAACATCTGGATGCGGACGTCGCCCCGGCCGAGGACGGGGAAGTTGCGGCGCTCCTCGGCCCATTCGAAGAGCATCGAGAAAAGGCCCATCCGGCCCGGCCCGAGGAACGTCTTGGGGCGCAGCACCGGCAGGCACATCCCGCGCGCCCGGAACTCCTCGCAGACCTCCTCGGCCTCGGCCTTCGCCCTGCTGTACGGGTCGACGGGCTCGCGCGGGTGCTCCTCCGGGGTGGGGACCCGCTTGGGCAGTCCGTAGACGGCGGTGGAGGAGATGTGCACGACCCGGTCGACCCGGGCCCGGTGCGCGGCGGTCAGGACGGTGCGGGTGCCGTCGACGGTGATGGAGCGGATCTGGTCGACGGGGTAGCTGGGCAGCGCCGCGGCGCAGTGCACCAGCGCGTGGGCCCCGTCGAAGGCGCGGGCCAGCGCCGCCGCGTCGCGGATGTCGGCGACGATGTGCCGGGCGCCGGCGGGCGGGCGGGGGTCGTCGCGCAGGTCGACGCCGACGACGTCGTGGCCGTCGGCGGCGAGCCGGGCCACCAGGTGGGATCCGAGCATGCCGGCGGCCCCGGTCACGGCGATGGTCAGGCCGCCCATCGCGACACCGCCTTGTCCTTGAGGAAGGCGGTGAGGAGCCGGTTCATACCCTTGGACAGGGTCTTGTCGAGGGCGTCGAGGAAGATCTCCACCTCGTCGGGCCCGGCGACCAGGGACGGCGCGGCCACCAGCGGGCTGCGGCCGTTGAGCGTGTAGTACATGTACACGTCGTGGTCGTGGTACATCGCGTTGACGACCGCGCAGGTGATGACCTTGGTGCGCAGCAGCGGGTCGCGGGCCAGCCCGCCGGGGGCGATCTTCGCGGCGAGGTCCAGGAGGCGGGGGCCGCCGTCGAGGAAGATCCCGTACAGCGCTCCGGCTCCGCGGACGTCCGCGATGATGTCGGGGTACTGCTTGCGCAGCCGCTCCAGGCCCGGGGCGAGGACGCGTTCGATGGCGCGGGCGCGGGCCGGATAGTCGTCCTCGACGGCGATGTTGACGGCTTCCAGCGCGGTGGCGGTCTCCTCGCCGAAGCCGTAGTAGGTGGTGCTGGTGGACTGGAGCATGGCGTCGCCGAGGCTGTCGTAGGCCTTGCGGAAGACGGGCTCGCGGGCGACGAAGGCGGAGATCGAGGACTTGCCGCCGCCGAAGGACTTCGAGGTGGTCACCACGTCCGGGACGAGTCCGGGGTAGCGCATGAAGTGGAAGAGGCTGCCGGTCTTGCCCCAGCCGGTGTAGATCTCGTCGAAGATCAGCACGATCTTCTCCGCGGTGCACAACTCCCGCAGGCCGCGCAGGAACTCCTCGGAGCACTCCGTCATCGTGGAGGCGGAGAAGGGCTCGATGAGGATCGCGTAGACGTCGCAGCGGCCCTTGGCGTCCCGGGCTCCGGCGACCGCTTCCCGTACGGAGTCGAGGTCGCCGTAGCGGAAGGCGGAGACGCCGGGGATGCCAGGGAAGGCGAAGGTGTTCTGGGCGCTGCCGGTGAGGCTGCCGGAGCCGAGCAGCTTGCCGTGGAAGCTGATGTCGGCGTGCAGGATCTGCTGCCGGCGGCCGCCGTGGTACTTGTACGCGAGTTTCACCGCGCCCTCGACGGCCTCGGCCCCCGAGTTGGGGAAGAACGAGAGGTTCAGGTCGCCGGGGAGGAGTTGGGCGAGGTTGTGGCCGAGGGCGGCGATGTAGGGCGAGAAGTAGGTCTTGTGGACCTCCATCCGGCGCTGTTCCTGGAAGCGGCGGCGGGCGGCGAGGATCCGCGGGTGGTTGTGGCCGTGGTTGAGGACACCGACGCCGCCGGTGAAGTCGAGGATGCGGCGGCCGTCGCGGGTGTGGATCCAGGATCCCTCGGCGTGGTCGACGAGTTCGCGGCCGAAGCCGAAGGAGGTCATCAGGGAGACCTGGCTCTTGTTGACGTGGGACCGGTACAGCTCGTGCACCTGGCTCGTCGACAGTTGTTCGCAGTCGTCCACGGTGAGCAGGGGGGTGGCGGCGGAGGTCATGCGGCTCCTTCCTGGAGCGCGGGTCGGGGGGTGGGCAGGGGTCCGGCGGCGCGGGCCCAGGCGAGTGCGGCGCCGGTGGCGGCCACCTCGCTGAGCACGCAGACCAGCCGGCTGGCGATGACGGCCGCGGTGGCGGCGGACAGCGGCATGACCGCGCCGAGGGGCGCGAGGAGGACGAGTTCGCGGGCGCCCCAGCCGTCGGGCAGGACGAAGGCGAGGCTTCCGGCGACGGTGGCCAGGGCGAAGCCGCCGACGCAGACCGGCAGGGAGAGCAGCGGCGGGGCGCCGAGGAGGACGGCGATCGCCCACAGGTGGAGTCCGGAGACGGCCCAGGACGCGCAGGCCCAGCCGATGGAGAGCCGCAGGGCGCGGGGCGAGCTGTCGGCGGCCCCCGCCGGGCGGCGGGCCAGCCGCATCGTCCACGCGACGAGGCGGCCCACCCAGCCGGGCCGGGCCACGGCGGCCGCGGCGAGCAGGACGAGCGGGGCGAAGACCCAGGCGCCCGTGCCGAACACGGCCGGTGCGACGAGGAGTCCGGCGGCGGCCCCGGTGGTCATCCCGATGACGAGGCCGAGGCCGAAGGCGGCGATCATCCGCTCGGGGGCGATGCCGACGGCCTTGCCGAGCTGGATGTGGGCGAGGACGCCCCAGATGCGGCCGGGGACGAATTTGCTGATGACACCGATGAAGAAGATCCGGGCGGTGTCGCTGGTGCGGGCCGTGGAGCCGCCGTCCACGACGAGGACCCGCCAGGACAGCATCGACAGGATGAGCCCGGCCGCGTTGGCGAGGAGGGCGGCGATCAGCAGGAGCACTCCCCCGGGCCGTCCGGCTGCCTCGGCCATCTCCGTACCGGCTCCGCGCAGCGAGCCGCCCACGGCGAAGGCGGTCGCCACGACGAGCACGAGGGCGGCGGCCGTGCGCAGCAACCGGGCGCGGCGGGAGGGGCGGGAGGCGGCTTCCGGCGGCGCGGACCGGGACGTACCGGGCGCGGCCTCGGGGGTGCCGGGACCGTCCTCGGGCGCCCCGGCCTCGGGCGAACCGAGAGGCGAACCGGCCCCGGCCCCGGCCCCGGAAGCCCCGGTCTCCGTTCCTGACCCGGCCCTGGGCGGCCCCGCCCCGGGCGTCCCCGCTTCGGGCGTCCCCGCCCCGGCGGCCCCGCGCTCCTGGTCCACGTCGGCGCTCACGGAGCGGCCACCGGTGCGGGCCGGTCGCGGCGGCCCCGGGCGGAGGGGCCGAAGCGGGGGTCGACCAGCCAGCGCAGCCCGCCGACCACCGCGCCGAGGACGAGCGCCAGGTGCACCGCGAAGTGCAGCGCGGTGAAGCGGAGCAGGAAGGGCCACCCCTTGCGGCGGACCACGAAGCGCGACAGCCCGACGTCCGCCAGCGCGAAGGCGAGGGCGCAGGCCAGCGGCACGGCGAGCAGCCAGGGGGTGAGCAGCGCGAGCGGGAGGGTGAGCGGGACCAGGCCGGCGGCCAGGACGCCGCCGGTGCGGTTGGCGCGCAGTCCGCCGCCGCGCCGGCGCTCGACGGCGGCTACGGGGACGAGGAGTTGGGAGCGTCGGTACTGCTCGGCGAGCATCGGCAGCAGCCGGTCCACGTCGTCGTGACGGCCGGTCACCCGCTCGCTGAGGCGGATGCGGTGGGTGGCGGCGAGGCGGTCGCTGTACTCGACGTCCTCGGAGTCGCGGAGGTTCTCGTCGAAGGGCCCGGTCGCCTCGAAGACGCGGCGCTCGATCGCGGCGAGCGCGAAGAAGGCGGTGCCGACGACTCCGGCGCTGCGGTGTCGCCAGAAGTGCGCGTGCAGGCAGTGGTAGACCTCCACCGGGCCGTCGTCGAAGAGCGGTTCGGGGTCCAGGACGCCGTGGACGCAGCCGGTCCCCGGGTCGCCCATGAGCAGGTCTACGGCGTTCTCGATCGCGTCGGGGGCCAGCGCGATGTCGGAGTCGAGGAAGAACAGCACCTGACCGGCGGACTCGGCGACACCGAGGTTGCGGGCGGCGGAGACCCCTCCGTTGTCCGGGCGGGCGACGAGGACGCAGGGGAACTCCCGGGCGATGTCGCGCGAGCGGTCGGTGCTGGCGTCGTCCACGACGACCACGTCGAACGGACGCAGGGTCTGGGCGTAGACGGACTCCAGGCAGGCCCGCAAGGTCTTCTCGTAGTTGTGGTTGGGGATGATCACCGACACGGTGGGGCGCTCCCGTGGCATGGCGGGTCCGGTCCTTTCGGTTCGGGGGGTCGGTGCCGGTCCGGGCGGCCCGAGACACCTCCCAGCGCCGCGGGACGCCAGTCGAGCGAGGCGGGCCGGGCGGCGTTCAGGGTGGCCAGGAGGTAGTCCAGTGCGGCCAGTTCGGCGTGGACGGGGTCGGGGCTCTCCATGTAGAGCGCGGCGCGGACCGAGCCGTCCGGGCTCTCTGCGACGTACACATGGACCGGGCCAGGAGGGTGCGGACCGGCGCTCCGGGAGCTCGCGCGGACGTGGCGGGTGCGCAGCGACCGGGCCAGCTCCCGGGCCGTCCACCGGTCGGGGCGCGGGGGTTCGGTGCGCACGAGGAGCGCGGTCACCAGGAACACGGAGATGTCCCGTCGGCCATGGTCACCCCCAGGAGAAGCCGCCCCGGCCCGAGGCGGCGAACGCGGTCGCCGTCCCCGCGGCGACGGCGACGGCCGGCGGGAGGCGAAGGGCAGGAAAAGGGAACGCCCGCATGGCGGAACTCCTCGGAAAGTAGCGGTGTGTGAATGCCTTGTGACGGCCTGATCCTGTCGCCATCGCCTCTCCGGAAGCCACGGTCTCCGGGTGGCCGGGAGTTGCGGGGCAGCAGGCTGCCAGCCTCACGGGTGGCCGTACGGGGCCCGCTGCCTGGGGCGATGCGGTGGTGGCAGGTAACTGCCAGACATCTTGCGGCCGTTCGTGCCGCCGCCCGGTGTCCGACCGGACCGCCGCCGGGCCTCGGCTTTTTGGCCACCCGCGGCCTCTCGGGATCCATCCATCCCGTGGACCTGGTCTATACCTTCACAACGCCTCGGCCCTACACTCGCGCCCGGTGCTGAAGTGGCGTCCCGTACTGGCGTGCGAGGACGGCGTGACATCTGCGGGGGAGCCAGAGATGTTAGAGGTACTGGGGCTGGACGCGCGGACGGAGCTGGTCTACCGGCTCGTCCTGGAGGAGCCCGAGCTGCGACTGGACGAGATCGTGGCGCGGCTCGGGCGGAGCGAGGACGATGTGCGCCGGGCTCTGGACCAACTGGCCGAGCTGTGCCTGCTGGACGACGGCCCTCGCGGTACGGAACAGGGCCCGCCGGTCTTCCGCGCGCTGGACCCGGCCGCCAGCCTGCCGTTCCTCCTGTCCCGCCGGGAGGCCGAACTGGCCAGGCAGCAGCGGGGGCTGGAGGTCGCGCGGGACGCGATGTCGGCCCTGACGACGGACCGGGGGCAGCGGGCCGGCGGGGGCTTCGACGTCATCAAGCGGCTGGTGGGGCTCGACGCGGTGCGCGAGCGGCTGACCGAACTGGCCGAGCTGGCCAGGACGGAGTGCCTCTCGCTGCTGCCGGGTGGCGCGCAGTCCCCGGACACGCTGGAGGCCAGCGGGCCGCTGGACCGGCGGGCGCTGGAACGCGGGGTGCGGCTCCGCAGCATCTATCAGGACAGCTTCCGCAACGATCCGTCGACCCTGCGCTATGTGAACCGGCTGGGCCTGCTCGGCGCGGAGAGCCGTACGCTGCCCAGCCTGCCGCTGGTCATGGTCGTGGTCGACGGGGAGGTCGCCCTGGTGCCACTGGACCCCGACGACGGCCGGGCGGGCGCGCTGGAGTTGCGGAGCAAGGGGGCCGTCGCGGTGGCCCGTCTCCTGTTCGAGCAGTTGTGGGCCGCCGCCACTCCGCTCGGCTCGGCTCCCCGGCGCGACGGCAACGGGCTGACCCCGCAGGAGGACGAGTTGCTGTCCCTGCTGGCGAAGGGGCACACGGACGCGACCGTCGCCCGCCGGCTGGGGGTGTCGCTGCGCACGGTGCGCCGGATGAACGCGGAACTGACGGCCCGGATGCAGGCCCGCAGCAGGTTCCAGGCGGGAGCGGAGGCGGCGCGCCGGGGCTGGGTCTGACCGGCGCGGGACCGTCCCGTAACCACTGATCCGACCGGACGCGGGACCGCCGCCCGCCCGGTCGGCCCGACCGGGCGTCGGCCCTTCCCACGCCGGTCACGACCGGGGTGAACCGAATCGGCGCCGCATTCGTGCCCCGTTGCGATACATCACCGTTGCCGGACCGCAATGCGGACAGGGGGTGACGCTGGGCGGACGTGTCCCCTAGATTTCCTGCCCATTGCACCGGTGATCAGCGAGGGGACGGAGTCACCACATGGCGGAAACGCCCACACCAGCACCATCGGCACCGCAGGCGCCGGGGAGACGGGGCATCTCGCCCAGGTCCATCGTGATCTGGAGCCTCGTCGCCCTGGTCGGCGCCATCGGCTGGGCCACCCTCGCGCTCTCGCGCGGTGAGGAGGTGTCCGCCGCCTGGATGCTGGCAGCGGCCCTCGGCTCGTACGCCATCGCGTACCGCTTCTACTCCCGGTTCATCGCGAACAGGGTCCTGAAGGCCGACAAGAACCGCGCGACCCCCGCCGAACGGCTGGACAACGGTGTCGACTTCCATCCCACCGACCGCCGGGTCCTGTTCGGCCACCACTTCGCCGCCATCGCCGGGGCGGGCCCCCTGGTCGGCCCGGTGCTCGCCGCGCAGATGGGGTATCTGCCCGGCACGATCTGGCTCGTCGTCGGCGTCATCTTCGCCGGCGCCGTCCAGGACATGGTGACGCTCTTCTTCTCCACCCGCCGCAACGGCCGTTCGCTCGGTCAGATGGCGCGCGACGAGATCGGCCCGGTCGGCGGGATCGCCGCTCTGGTCGCGGTCTTCATCATCATGATCATCCTGCTCGCGGTCCTCGCGCTGGTCATCGTGAACGCGCTCGCCCATTCGCCGTGGGGCGTCTTCTCCATCGGCATGACGATCCCGATCGCCCTCTTCATGGGCGTCTATCTGCGCACCCTGCGGCCGGGCAAGGTCAGCGAGGTCTCCTTCATCGGCGTCGCGCTGCTGCTCCTCGCGATCGTCTCGGGCGGCTGGGTCGCCGAGTCGTCGTGGGCGGACTTCTTCACGCTGGAGCCGGCCACGCTGGTGATCTGGATGATCGTGTACGGGTTCTTCGCCTCGGTGCTCCCGGTGTGGCTGCTGCTGGCCCCGCGCGACTACCTCTCCACCTTCATGAAGGTCGGCACGATCGGGCTGCTGGCCCTGGGCGTGGTCGTCGCCCTGCCGACGCTGAAGATGCCCGCGGTCACCGACTTCGCCTCCAGCGGCTCGGGCCCGGTCTTCGCCGGCTCGATGTTCCCGTTCGTCTTCATCACCATCGCCTGCGGCGCGCTCTCCGGCTTCCACTCCCTGGTCTCCTCCGGCACCACGCCGAAGATGGTCCAGAAGGAGACGCAGATCCGGATGATCGGCTACGGCGCCATGCTGGTCGAGTCGTTCGTGGCGATCATGGCGATGATCGCCGCCTGCATCATCGACCCCGGGCTCTACTTCGCCATCAACGCACCCGTCGGCGTGATCGGCGACAGTGTCCAGTCCGCCTCCCAGGCCGTGGCCAACTTCGGCTTCACCATCACGCCGGACGCGCTGGCCCAGGCCGCCAAGGACGTCGAGGAGGCGAGCCTGCTCTCCCGGACCGGTGGCGCGCCCACGTTCGCGCTCGGCATGGCGGAGATCTTCTCCGCGGTGGTCGGCGGGACCGCGATGAAGGCGTTCTGGTACCACTTCGCCATCATGTTCGAGGCGCTCTTCATCCTCACCACGGTGGACGCCGGCACCCGCGTCGGGCGCTTCATGCTCCAGGACATGCTGGGCAACGTCTACAAGCCGTTCCGCGAGGTCAGCTGGAAGCCGGGCGTCTGGTTCGCCAGCGCCGTCGTGGTCGGCGGCTGGGGCTACTTCCTCTGGGTCGGCGTGCACGACCCGCTGGGCGGCATCAACCAGCTGTTCCCGCTCTTCGGCATCGCCAACCAGCTGCTGGCGGCCGTCGCGCTGGCCGTCTGCACCACCCTGCTCGTCAAGTCCGGCCGCCTGAAGTGGGCGTGGGTCACCGCGGTCCCGCTCGCCTGGGACGTGGCGGTCACCCTCACCGCGAGCTGGCAGAAGATCTTCTCCGACGACGTCAAGGTCGGCTTCTTCGCCCAGCGCGACAAGTACCAGGCGGGCATCGACGCGGGCGAGGTGCTGGCCCCCGCGAAGAGCATGGACGACATGCGGACCGTCGTCACCAACTCCACCGTCGACGGGGTACTGAGCGCGCTCTTCGCGCTCCTCATCATCGTGGTGCTCGTGGACGCCGGGCGGGTCTGTTACAAGGCCATCCGCGACCCGGAGAGCGTCAAGCTCCACGAGACGCCGTACGTCGAGTCCAAGCTCGTCGCCCCGGCCTCACTCTTCGCGACCAAGGAGGAGAAGGCCGAACTGGTCGCCGCCGGCGTCGGCCCCGAGGGCGGCATCCGCAAGGAGGAGGCGGAGACGGGGAGCCGGACATGACGGTCGCGGAGGTACGCCGCGTGGCCGGACGAATCCGCTGGTACGTCCGTGAGCTGACCGGCGAGTCCACGTACGACCGCTATGTGGCGCACGCGAGGACCCACGATCCGGACACCCCGGTGATGACCCGTCGCGCCTTCGAACGCAGCCGCATGGACGCCCGCGAGGCGGATCCCCGCGAGGGCTTCCGCTGCTGCTGAGCACCACCACCCGGCGATCGGGGCCGCCGCACCCCTTCCAGAGGCGCGGCGGCCCCTTTTCACGCCCTCGCACGAGCCCGGGCGCCGCTCGTTTTCCCGGTGCGCGAAGCCCTCACCGTACGAAAGGATGTGCCCATGACTTCGTATGCCCGGCCGCCCCGGCTCCGTCCCGTACTCACGGCCCTGGCGCTGACGCTGGCCCTGGCGGCGGCGACGGGCTGCGGCACCGAGGTGGCGCCCGACGCGGAGGCGGCGCAGGGCGGATCGGCGGAGCCGGCGCCCGACCGGGCGGAGCTGGAGGCGCGGGCGCTGGCCGTGCAGACCGTCGCGGAGCACGTGTGGGTGACCCAGGTCCCGGGGTACGCCCTGGCTCGCCAGTCGGTCGGGGTGGTCGGCGACGACGGGTTCGGCAGCGTCTACACCACGCCTGACGGCGGGCAGCTCCACCTGCGGGTGGAGCGCCGGGCGCACGCCGGGGCCGACTGCACGAAGGACCCCGCGCCCGCCGGCGGACAGGAGCCCCTGGTGACCTGTGAGCGGGACGGCGAACAGTGGTACCGGGCCACGGAGTCGGGCCACGCGTACGCCTGGGAACAGGGCGGGCTGGTGGTCACCGTGAGCGGGGCGCCCGAAGAGGTGGACCGGGCGACGCTGCGGTCGGCGGCGCGGGCCGCCCACCGCGCCGACGACCACGAGCTGGACCAGGTGCTGCCGCCGGCCGACGACGCCCCCGGGCAGCCGCCGGTCGAGCGCGGTGATCTGCCGCCGGTGGGCGACGGCGCCCCGAACAACGACGTGGGAGCGAGTGGCTGACATGGGAGCGAGTGGCTGATGGATCTGACGATCAGGGCGGCGGAGCCCGACGAGTACGCCGTCCTCGGCGAGATCATCGCCGAGGCGTATCTCGGCGACGATCTGCTGGACGGCCCGCGGGACCCGTATCTGCTCAAGCTGCGGGCGGTGGAGCAACGGGCGGCCGAGGCCGAGGTCCTCGTCGCGCTCGACGCGCACGGGGCGGTGCTCGGCGGTGTGACCTATGCCGCACCCGGCACGTCGTGGCGCGACATCGCGGGCCCGGACGAGGCCGAGTTCCGGATGCTCGCGGTGGCCCGCGAGGGGCGTGGACGGGGCGTGGGAGAGGCTCTCGTGCGGGCGTGCGTCGAGCGCGCCCGGTCCACCGAGGGCGTGCGGGCGCTGGCCCTGTCGACGCAGCCGGCCATGCTCGGAGCCCATAGGATCTACCGTCGGCTCGGCTTCGCGCGGACCCCCGAACGGGACTGGGAACCGGTGCCGGGGCTGCGGCTCCTGACCTTCCGGCTGGAGCTGGGAGCGCCCTCCTGAGGGGTGTGTTGAATCGTCGCGACACAACATGTGGGGGCCGCTTCATCCGGCGGCCCCCACATGTATGCTCGACCTCGCTGTCGCCGCAGGGGAATCCGGTGCGAATCCGGAACTGTCCCGCAACGGTGTGATCGGTGTGCTTTTGCACACCCGCAAGTCCGAAGACCTGTCGACAGCGCGTCCGGCTCGACCGAACCGGACGCCAGACGTCCGGGCCTCGCGGATAGGCCGGTGGACGCCGTCGCTGTGCTGCCCTGCCCCGGGTTTCGCGCTGCCCGGCTCCCCGCCTTCCGCCGGCCCCTGCCGAGCGAGGGAAAGCCCCGTGACCATCGCGCCCGCCGATCCGGTTTCAGCCACCGAATCCGCTGCCTCCACCACGTCCGGAACAGGCACGAACGACGGACCCGGGACCGCTTTGCTGCGGACCCTGACCGACCTCACCGTCGATCTTCCCGACACCGACCCCGGACGGGTCGCCGCCGCCGCGCTGCGCGGACGCAACGCCCGCTCCGACGAGGCCGAACTGCGCTCGCTGGCCACCGAGGCCGCCGCGGGGCTCATCTCCGAGGACCCGGCGTACTCCCGGCTGGCCGCCCGGCTGCTGACCCGCACGATCGCCGACGAGGCCGCGGGCCAGGGCGCGACGTCCTTCTCCGCCTCGGTCGCCGTGGGCCATCGCGAGGGCCTGATCGCGGACCGCACCGCCGCCTTCGTCGCGCTCCACGCGGCCTCCCTCGACCGGCTCGTCGAGCAGGCCCTGGCGGACGGCGCCGACGACCGCTTCGGCTACTTCGGTCTGCGCACGCTGCACAGCCGCTACCTGCTGCGCCACCCGATCACCCGGCAGGTCATCGAGACCCCGCAGCACTTCATGCTGCGCGTGGCCGCGGGCCTCGCCGAGGACGAGTCGGTGCGGGCGCTGGACGAGGTCGCCTCGCTGTACGGGCTGATGAGCCGGCTGGACTACCTCCCCTCCTCCCCCACGCTCTTCAACTCCGGCACCCGGCACCCGCAGATGTCCTCCTGCTATCTGCTGGACTCCCCGAAGGACGAGCTGGACTCGATCTACGACCGCTACCACCAGGTGGCGCGGCTCTCCAAGCACGCGGGCGGCATCGGTCTGTCGTACTCCCGCATCCGCGCCCGGGGTTCGCTGATCCGGGGCACCAACGGGCACTCGAACGGCATCGTGCCGTTCCTGAAGACGCTGGACGCCTCCGTGGCGGCGGTGAACCAGGGCGGCCGGCGCAAGGGCGCGGCGGCGGTCTACCTGGAGACCTGGCACGCGGACATCGAGGAGTTCCTGGAGCTCCGCGACAACACGGGCGAGGACCAGCGGCGTACGCACAACCTCAACCTGGCCCACTGGATCCCGGACGAGTTCATGCGCCGGGTCGACGCGGACACGCAGTGGTCGCTGTTCTCCCCCGCCGACGTGCCCGAGCTGGTCGACCTGTGGGGCGACGCGTTCGACGCGGCCTACCGGGCGGCCGAGGCCAAGGGGCTGGCCCGCAGGACGATTCCGGCGCGTGAGCTGTACGGCCGGATGATGCGGACCCTGGCGCAGACCGGCCAGGGCTGGATGACGTTCAAGGACGCCTCCAACCGGACCGCGAACCAGACCGCCGAGCCGGGCCGGGTCGTGCACTCCTCCAACCTGTGCACGGAGATCCTCGAAGTCACGGACGACGGCGAGACGGCCGTCTGCAACCTGGGTTCGGTCAACCTGGGCGCGTTCGTGGCGGACGGCTCGATCGACTGGGACCGGCTGGACGCCACGGTGCGGACCGCCGTGACCTTCCTGGACCGGGTCGTCGACATCAACTTCTACCCGACCGAGCAGGCCGGGCGCTCCAACTCCCGCTGGCGGCCGGTCGGCCTGGGCGCGATGGGCCTCCAGGACGTCTTCTTCCAGCTGCGCCTGCCGTTCGACTCGCCGCAGGCCCGCGCGCTCTCCACCAAGATCTCCGAGCGCATCATGCTGGCCGCGTACGAGGCGTCCTGCGACCTCGCGGAGCGGTCGGGACCGCTGCCCGCCTGGTCCGAGACCCGGGCCGCGCGCGGTGTGCTGCACCCCGACCACTACGACACCGAGCTGAACTGGCCGGAGCGCTGGGACGCCCTGCGCGCCCGGGTCGCGAAGACCGGCATGCGCAACTCGCTGCTGCTGGCCATCGCGCCGACCGCCACGATCGCCTCGATCGCGGGGGTGTACGAGTGCATCGAGCCGCAGGTCTCCAACCTGTTCAAGCGCGAGACGCTCAGCGGCGAGTTCCTCCAGGTCAACGCCTATCTGGTGGACGAGCTGAAGAAGCTCGGCGTGTGGGACTCCCGCACCCGTGAGGCGCTGCGCGAGGCGAGCGGCTCCGTGCAGGGCTTCGCCTGGATCCCCGAGGACGTGCGGGCGCTGTACCGCACGGCGTGGGAGATCCCGCAGCGCGGCCTGATCGACATGGCCGCGGCCCGCACGCCGTTCCTCGACCAGAGCCAGTCGCTCAACCTGTTCCTGGAGACGCCGACGATCGGCAAGCTCTCCTCGATGTACGCGTACGCCTGGAAGCAGGGGCTGAAGACGACGTACTACCTGCGTTCGCGCCCGGCGACCCGGATCGCCCGTGCGGCGTCCGGCCAGGCGTCGGCCGCCGCCCCCATTCCCGTACAGCAGGCCTCGGCTCCCGACGCGGACGCCATCGCCTGCTCCCTGGAAAACCCCGAGTCCTGCGAGGCCTGCCAGTAATGAGCACCAACGACACCAAGAACCTGCTCGACCCGGGCTTCGAGCTGACCCTGCGTCCCATGCGCTACCCGGACTTCTACGAGCGCTACCGGGACGCGATCAAGAACACCTGGACCGTGGAGGAGGTCGACCTCCACTCGGACGTCTCCGACCTCGCGAAGCTGTCACCGGGTGAGCAGCACATGATCGGCCGGCTGGTGGCGTTCTTCGCGACCGGTGACTCGATCGTCTCCAACAACCTCGTGCTGACGTTGTACAAGCACATCAACTCCCCCGAGGCGCGGCTGTACCTGTCGCGGCAGCTCTTCGAGGAGGCCGTGCACGTCCAGTTCTATCTGACGCTGCTGGACACCTACCTGCCCGACCCGGACGACCGGGCCGCCGCGTTCGACGCGGTCGAGGAGATCCCCTCGATCCGTGAGAAGGCGCAGTTCTGCTTCAAGTGGATGGACTCGGTCGAGAAGATCGACCGGCTGGAGACGAAGGCCGACCGCCGCCGCTTCCTGCTGAACCTGATCTGCTTCGCGGCCTGCATCGAGGGGCTGTTCTTCTACGGCGCGTTCGCGTACGTGTACTGGTTCCGCTCGCGCGGTCTGCTGCACGGTCTCGCCACGGGCACCAACTGGGTGTTCCGTGACGAGACGATGCACATGAACTTCGCGTTCGAGGTCGTGGACACCGTCCGCAAGGAGGAGCCGGAGCTCTTCGACGACGCGCTCCAGCAGCAGGTCACCGACATGCTGCGGGAAGCGGTCGAGGCGGAGCTGCAGTTCGGCCGCGACCTGTGCGGCGAGGGTCTGCCGGGCATGAACACCGAGTCGATGCGCCAGTACCTGGAGTGCGTCGCCGACCAGCGGCTCGCCCGTCTCGGCTTCCCGACGGTGTACGGCTCGGAGAACCCGTTCTCCTTCATGGAGCTCCAGGGCGTCCAGGAGCTGACGAACTTCTTCGAGCGCCGCCCGTCCGCCTACCAGGTGGCCGTCGAGGGCTCGGTCGGGTTCGACGACGACTTCTAGATTCTTCGGACCCGAGGGGTTCCTCAGACCCTGGCCCAACTTCTGAGGTGAGGGCGCCGCGCGGCCGGGACCGGTCGCGCGGCGCTCTCCGTTTCCGGGGGTCCGGCCGCCCGCCGCCCGCGTTCCGCCTCCCGCAGCTGGCGGTCGATGCGGCGTTCGCGGGCGACGCCGAGGGCCACGGGCGCGAGGACGAGGGCGAAAAGTACCGCTACGGCCAGGTAGTTCAGGAATGTGTTCATGTCTCTACTCTGGACCGCCGGAGCGAGAATCATCAGTGGCAGGACTGCCATGAGACATCAAATAGCTGCCACACTCACACCATGCTGACCAATGTCGCCGCCCTCCTCCTCGACGAGGTCCACCCCTTCGAACTCGGCGTCCTGTGCGAGGTGTTCGGCCTGGACCGCAGCGAGGAAGGCCTGCCGGTGCACGACTTCGCGGTGGTCTCCGCCGAGGGCTCCGTCCTGAACACCCACGCGGGCTTCACCATCTCCACGCCGCACGGCCTGGAGCGGCTGGAGGCGGCCGACCTCATCGCCGTGCCGGCGGGCAGCCACTTCATGCGGCGGGAGTATCCCGAGGAGGTGCTCGACGCCCTGCGCCGGGCCGTCGCGCGCGGCTCACGGGTGCTGAGCGTCTGTTCGGGGGCGTACGTCCTGGGCGCGGCAGGGCTGCTGGACGGCCGCCGCTGCACCACGCACTGGCAGCACGCGGCGGCGCTGTCGCGGCGCTTCCCGAAGGCGATCGTCGAGCCGGACGTGCTGTACGTGGACGAGGGCGCGGTGATCACTTCGGCGGGCACCGCCGCCGGGATCGACGCGTGTCTGCATCTGGTCCGGCAGGAGTACGGCCAGGAGGCGGCCAACACCCTCGCCCGGCGCATGGTGGTGCCGCCGCACCGGGACGGCGGGCAGGCGCAGTACATCAGCCGCCCGCTGCCCCGGAACGCCTGCGACACGGTCGGCTCGACCCTGGCGTGGATGGAGCAGCACCTCGACCAGGAGATGAGCGTGGAGCAGCTGGCGGCGCTGACGCACATGTCGCCGCGCACCTTCGCCCGGCGGTTCCAGCAGGAGACCGGGACCACGCCGTACCGCTGGCTGCTGCGGCAGCGGGTGCTGCTGGCCCAGCATCTGCTGGAGACGTCCGACCTGACGGTCGACACGATCGCGGGGCGGACGGGCTTCGGTACGGCGGCGACCCTGCGACACCAGTTCGTGCGGTCACTGGGCACCACGCCGAACACCTATCGCCGCACCTTCCGGGGCCCGGCGACCGCGGCCGTGCCCGACGTGGCCTGAGCGCCGCCGGGCACGGTCACCGACTGCCCGCCCCCGTCCGCGGCGGGTCAGATACCGCAGCTGGGCGCCGACCAGAAGCGGCTGGGGCCCTGGTTGACGTGCACGTGGTCGTTGTGGCCGCTGTAGCCAGGGCCGAGGATTCCCCGGAAGCCGTGGTGGCGCGCCTGCTTGGCGAGCGTGCACAGCGAGTGCGGGGAGGCGCCGAGGTCGACCGCGTCACCGTACATATGACGGCTGTTGGAGGCTCCGCCCACGGCCGCGTTGCAGGAGGTGGAGCGGAAGCCGCTGGTGACGCGGATGGACTGGTCGCCCAGCGCGTGGCGCAGCGCCTCCAGCTTCCACATGCTGCTCAGCGCGTTGGCCTTGGCCGTGCCCGCCGCGACCTTCCCGCCGGCCCAGGTGCTGTTGCACGTGTTCAGCTCGGGGTAGGTGAAGTGGGCCGGGGTGCAGTCGTTGTCCTGGAGCGCGTAGAGCTTGGACTGGGTGGCGGGGCCGGCGACCCCGTCGGCCGCCAGGCCGTAGGCCGCCTGGAACCGCTTGACGGCGGCGGTGGTGGCGGGGCCGTAGGAGCCGTCGATGGCGAGCACCGCGTTGTAGCCCGGGTAGCCGGCCACCCGGATCTGGAGCTGGGTGACATCGTTGCCGGTGGCGCCTGCCTTCAGGGTGCGGGTCCAGGTGTAGCAGCCGTCGGCCTGCGCGGTGCCGGCGGTCAGCACCGCACCCCCCAGCGCGAACGTAATGGTCATGACAAGTCCGAGCAGAACGCGTGCGGTACGTCTCAGCACAGGGGTCTCCCTCTGAACGTCACGGTCGATGTGCAGCGAGCCTGGCCCAGTCAGCTACGCGCGTCAACTACCTCTGGGGAAACTGCAGTTATCTGCCAGGGGCGGAGCGAAACGGCAGGGGCCCGGCACCCGCGAACCGGTGCCGGGCCCCTGCGGGGGTGTTCGTCCTCAGTCGTTCGGGACGACCTCGTAGCGCGGAGTGCCCTCGTCCATCTGCCGCAGCGCGTCCTTGCGCTCCCGCTTGGAGAGCCGGTCGATGTACAGATAGCCGTACAGATGGTCCGTCTCGTGCTGGAGGCACCGCGCGAAGTAGCCGCTGCCCCGCACCTTGACCGGATTGCCCTGCGCGTCCTGCCCGCGCACCACGGCGTAGTCGGGGCGGGCGAGCGAGGCGTACGCGGTCGGGACCGAGAGGCAGCCCTCGTTGGAGTCGTCCAGCACCCGCGCCTCGGGAGCCAGCTCCTCCAGGACCGGGTTGCAGATGACACCGGTGTGGCGGACCCCGTCGTCGTCGGGGCAGTCGTAGACGAAGACCTTCAGGTCCACGCCGATCTGGTTGGCGGCCAGGCCGACACCCTCGGCCGCCCTCTGGCTGGCGAACATGTCGTCGATCAGCCGCGCCAGCTCGTCGTCGAAGGCGGTGACGTCCTTGCACTCCTTGTGCAGCACCGGGTTGCCCACGACCGTGATCGGACGGGAGGTGCCGCGCTCGCGGTAGGCCGCCTCGCGCTCCTCGCAGTCCTCCGTGTCGACGAGGAACCCCTCGTCGTCCACGCCGATCCGCCCGTCCGTCTCCTGCTGCGACATGTCCGCCGTACGCCTTCCTGCAAACCTGAACTCGGTGACCCCGCCGTGTCCCGTCCCGTCAGTGCCCGGGAACCGCGAGTGGAACAGCACCGTGAACGGTGCGCGTACAGCCTACGGCCACCGGTCAGCAGACTTCTTCGAGATCCCGCCACTCGCGGCTGTCGGGGCTGTCCGCGACCCAGCCGTCCAGCAGCCCGCGCACCAGTCCGGCGGGGGCCGCGAGGCCGCACTCGCGCTCCGGGACCCACAGGTCTCCGGCGCCCGCGGTGCGGTGGCCCAGCGGCCCGGGGTGGCCCGGCTCGCTGTGATCGTGCGGGTCCAGGTGCTCCCCGTCGCCCTCGTCGCTCTCCATCCGGCTCTCCGAGCACGCCCGGCACAGCAGCCGTACGGAGGAGGACCAGTCCTCGGCGGCGAACCCGGCGTCCGAGGCCAGCTTCTCCAGCGCGTCCCGGTCGTCCTCGGTCGCCGCCTCCAGCAGCACCACCCAGGTCGGCACGGGTGAGGGAGCCCACAGCTCGATCTCGTCGAACACCGGATACGAGGGCCCGGCCGCGGTGACCCGCTCGCCGTTGGGCACCCCGTCGTGCAGCACGACCTCGCCCCAGCGCCGCCCGGAGGACGGCAGCGGGATCGAGAGCACCTCGATCCGGGCCGGGTCGAGCCGGCGGCCCCAGACCACCTCGGCCTCGCCCTCCGGCGAGAGCCGCACGGCGGCGCTGCCGAGCTCCATACCGGTCGGCTCGGTGGTGGCCGCGCTGTGCTGGCCACCGCCGGGGACCTTCAGCCCGTACGCCTGCCAGGCCCGCCGCGCCAGCGGCCAGTCCTGGAGCGCGGTGGCCGCGATCCCGACGTTCCACCAGTCCGGGGCGCCCGACTCCCGGTCGAGCAGCGCGACGGCCCGCAGGCCCGCCGCCCTCGCCTGCTCCCAGTCGTGCCGGAACTTGTGCAGCAGCGCCAGATTGAACCAGGACTCCGAGAGCCAGGGCTCCAGATCCGCCGCGCGCGTCAGCAGCGCTCCCGCGTCCTCGTACCGGCCGTCGCCGATCAGCGTGAACGCGCGGTCCGTGGCCTGCCGCCAAGAGGCGGACGGCCGATGCCGTACCTTCCCGAAGATCCTCACGATTCCCGCCTGTCCCGACTGGACACCCTCGTCATCCGCTCTGCTTTCGCATCCAACCATGCCCGGCCGGACGCCCGCTCATTACCCATGGGTTACCCAGCTCCGGCCGGGGTCAGACCGCCCGCGCGAGGACGCGTCCCAGCGCCTCGGCCACCGGTGACCGGTGATCCTGCCCGGAGCCGGTACCGGGCCGCTCCGGCGCGGCCCCGGACATGCGTGGGCCGCCGCACCCGGGCGATCGGGGCACAGCGGCCGTCCCGCCGGACCTCGGGGATCCGGCGGAGCATCTACGGGTGTGACTACTCGGCGGCGGACGCCGACCGGTCGGTGTCCTGCACGGTCAGATCCTGCTCGGGCACGGCCTCGCCGGCCCGGATCAGGTCGATCCGGCCCATCACCTTGGAGCGCAGATCGGTCGGGACGTCGTCCTGCCCGCAGCAGCGCTTGACCAGCTTCTTCACGGCCTGTTCGAGGCCGTACTTCTCCAGGCACGGGGAGCACTCCTCGAAGTGCACCTCGAACTTCGTGCAGTCGCCCTCGGGCATCTCCCGGTCGAGAAACTCGTAGAGATGGTCGAGGACCTCCGAGCAATCCGTCTCGTGCGGCTCTCCGCAGCTCATGAGGCCGAGCCCTTCCGATCGTCCGAGTCACCGGCGCCGGCCGCGACGAGCCCGCGCTCACGGGCGTAGTCCTCCAGCATGCCGCGCAGCTGGCGACGGCCGCGGTGCAGCCGGGACATCACCGTACCGATGGGGGTCCCCATGATGTCCGCGATCTCCTTGTAGGCAAAGCCCTCGACATCGGCGAGATACACGGCGATGCGGAACTCCTCGGGAATCGCCTGGAGCGCCGACTTCACGTCGGAGTCCGGGAGATGGTCGAGCGCCTGGGACTCCGCGGAGCGCAGACCGGTCGACATGTGCGACTCGGCCCGTGCCAGCTGCCAGTCCTCGATCTCCTCGGCGGCGCTGCGCTGGGGCTCCCGCTGCTTCTTGCGGTACGAGTTGATGAAGGTGTTGGTCAGAATGCGGTACATCCACGCCTTGAGGTTCGTACCCTCACGGAACTGGTGGAAGGAGCCGTACGCCTTGGCGTAGGTCTCCTGGACCAGGTCCTCGGCATCGGCCGGGTTACGCGTCATACGCAGCGCGGCCGAGTACATCTGGTCGAGAAAGCCGAGGGCGTCCCGCTCGAAGCGCGCGTTGCGCTCGGCGGACGTCTCCGGTGCACGGCCGTCGTCGGTCCCTGTGTCGGTCCCAGTGACCGGACCCACCTCCTCCAACGATGTGGCGGAGCCGAAACCGGACCCGCTCGCATCGGAGAATAGTCGACCTTGCTTCGGGGCGGGCAGTCGATCAGCTCCGCCCGGCGGCCGCTCGAGGCTGGTCCTCGCCGCGGGCAGCACGGTCCACTCCAGATCAGCGGCGTTCGAGCGGCTGGGGCAGATGGTCGAACCCATGCGACGGACTCCCTCTCCACGTTGTTCGGGGTACCACGTATCCGTACTGACGTATCCGTACCGACGTCCCGAACAACAGCGCCCCCGGGCGGAGCATTCCCGTGGCCCGTGCCGGGTGCGTGAGGCCCGGATCACCCCGGGGCCGATCCGGTCAGCCGAGTGACGCGATCCACCCGGCCACCGCGCCGGTGAGGACGGCCATCGTCTGCTCCTCGGTCACCCCGGACCTCTTCGGCACCGCGAACCCGTGGTCGCCGTGGGGCACTTCGGCCAGTCGGTACGGGCCGGGCGGGAACTCGTCGGGCCGGCCGAACGGATCGTTGCCGCCCTGCACCACCAGCGTGGGCACACCCGCCCCGAGCAGTTCGTCGGCGCGGGACCTCTCCGGCTTGCCCGGAGGGTGCAGCGGGAAGCTGAGCGCGAGGACGGCGGTCGCGCCCAGCTCCGTCGCCGTACGGCAGGCGACCCGGGCCCCGGCGCTGCGCCCCCCGGAGACGACGGGCAGCCCGGGAGCGGCCAGGGCGGGCCACAGGCCGCGCCAGCCGGTGTCCAGGGTCTTCGGGGCGGGCGCGACCTTCTTGCCGGCCACCCGCCAGGGCTGCTCCACCAGGGCGACGGTGACGCCGTGTCCGGGCAGGGTCGCGGCCAGGGCCTTCAGATCGCGGGCCTCGATGCCGCCGCCCGCCCCGTGGCTCACGGCCAGGACGAGGCGGGGCGCGGGCGCGGGGACCCAGGTGATCCGGGCCTCACCGGCGTCGGTGGTGACGTTCTGTGTACGTGGTTGACGGCTCACCGCGCCATCCTCTCCCGCGCGCCCGCCCGCATCCCGCGCGGCGCTCAGAACAGCGTGGACTCCTCCGGCGCGGCCAGCTCCTCCAGCAGTTCGGGTCCGTTGTTGCGGACGTTGCTGACGGTGGTGGCGACCGGGTAGGCGCGCATCAGCCCGCCGGGCGGCGGCTCCAGCAGCGCGCGCAGCTCGTCGACGCCCGTGTGGGTGGGGTCGAGCCAGGTGTCCCAGCGGTCGGGGGTGAGCATCAGCGGCATCCGGGGGTGGATGTCGGCGAGCGCGCCGGGCCCCTCGGCGGGGGCGACGGCCAGCGGTGTGGTCTCCGCCTCGGTGGTGATCACCGAGCACGTCACCCACCAGGCGTGTCCGTGGTCGCCGGGCAGTGTCGCGTCGCGCCAGAACTCGTAGAGCCCGGCCATCGCGAAGACCGACCCGTCGGCGGGGGTCACGAAGTAGGGCTGCTTACGGGCCCGCTTCCTGCCCTTCTCCTCCTCCAGCCGCCGTTCCTCCGAACCGGTGACCCACTCGTAGTAGCCGTCGGCGGGCAGGATGCAGCGGCGCTGGGCGAAGGCGCGGCGGAAGGAGGGCTTCTCGTGCACGGTCTCCGCGCGGGCGTTGATCATCCGGGCGGCGCCCTCGGGGGTCTTCGACCAGGACGGCACGAGTCCCCATTTCAGGGCACGCAGCTGGCGAACCGGACGCTGGTCGTCGGCGTCCTTAACAGGACGCTCCAGAACGGCGTAGACCTCCTTGGTCGGCGCCACGTTCCAGTCCGGCTCCAGGGCCTCGGTGGGTTCCCACTTCTCGACGCCGAAGAGCCCGGTCAGGTCCTCGGGCTTCCGACTCGCCGCAAACCGTCCGCACATCTCGATCCACCCATCCGAACCGGGGGAACACCCAGTGTTCTGGTGTCCCGGCCCTCGGGACACGTCCAAGAGTGGCAGGACCGGTGGGCTACGGGAAAGGAGCCCCCGTCCCGATCCGGTCGGTCCGGCCCCACTTGGTCGCGCCGAGTGAGCTGCCCCGGAAGGCGCGCCGGTACGCGTTGGGGGTGATACCGAGGGAGCGCACGAACTGGTGACGCAGCGCGGCGGCGTTGAGGAATCCCGTACGGGCCGCCACGGCCTCCATCGTCGCGTCGGTGTTCTCCAGCTGCTGCTGGGCGCCCAGCAGCCGCTGGGCCAGCAACCAGCGGTAGGGGGTGGTCCCGGTCTCCATCCGGAAGCGGCGGGCGAAGGTGCGCGGTGACATGCAGGCGTGCGCCGACAGCTGGTCGACGCTGATCTCCTGCTCCAGGTTCTGTTCGGCCCAGGCCATCGCCATGCGCACACCGCTTTCCCCGGAGTGCGGCACGGGCCGCTCGATGTACTGGGCCTGGCCGCCTTCCCTGTGCGGGGGCACGACCATCCGCCGGGCGATGGCGTTGGCCACGTCGCTGCCCTGGAGCTTGCGCACCAGGTGGAGACAGGCGTCGATGCCCGCGGAGGTACCGGCCGAGGTAAGGACCGGGTCTTCGTCGACGTAGAGCACCCCTGGTTCGACCTCCGCCTCGGGGTAGCGCTCGGCGAGCGCGGCGGCGTACCTCCAGTGCGTGGTGCAGCGCCGCCCGTCGAGCAGTCCGGCGGCGCCCAGGACGAAGGCGCCGACGCAGACGCTGAGCACCCGCGCGCCGCGGGCCACTGCCTGTCGCAGGGCCTCCAGAAGGGCGGGCGGAAAGTCCCGGGTGTGGAAGCCGTCCCCCACGGGGACGGCGATGAGATCGGCGGCGTCCAGCCGGTCGAGCCCGTGGGGCGTACTGATGGTGAACCCGGGCACCGCCCGCACGGGCGAGGTCTCCGCGGCGACGAGCGCGAAATCGTAGCCCGGCAGTCCTTCCTCCCGGCGGTCGATCCCGAATACCTCGCATACGACACCCAGCTCGAACGGGTGCACGTTGTCGAGCAGCACTGCGGCTACGTTCTTCAGCATGAGGCCCAATGTGGCAGTACGGCATGGGTAGGTGACAGCCCATCGCCCAGGGGCCGCGTCCTCGGCCGGCCTGAGGACACGGAGGGACTCCAGGACACAGCGGAGAAGGCGGCCGCCGACCGCGAGCACCGGCAGACGGAGGACGGTGGCGGTAATTCCCTGTTCCCTGTCAGTGCTCGCACTGTCGCCGTGCCGACCGCTTCCGCACAGTGAGTCGCATGGCACAGGACAACGCGACGAAACCGTCGAGCGCGGCCGGGGAACAGCGCGCGGGAGTACGGCAGGTCTGGCACGAGTCACCGGCGGCGGTGAAGTCCCTGCTGGGCGGCATGATGATCAATCGGCTCGGCGGCTTCGTGCAGGTGTTCATGGTGCTGTACCTTGCCGAGCGCGGATTCTCCGACGCCCAGGCCGGCGCGGCCCTCGGTGTGTACGGCGCGGGGGCCGTGGTCGGGACCCTGGTCGGGGGCTGGATGTCCGACCGGCTCGGACCGCGGCTGACGATCGTGTCCACCCTGCTGGGCTCGGCGGTGCTGCTGCCCTGCGTGCTCCATCTGGACAGCTACGCGACCATCCTTGCCGTCATCGCCCTCAGCGGCGCGGCGAGCCTGGCCTACCAGCCGGCCTCCACCAGCATGATCAGCGACCTCACCGCGCCCGAACGCCACATGATGGTCTTCGCCATGGGGCGGCTGGCGATCAACCTCGGCAGCACGATCGCGCCCCTGCTGGGCGCCGCGCTGGTCAAGGTCTCCTGGGACTTCCTGTTCTGGGGGGAAGCGCTGGCGGTGGTGGTCTTCTCCGCGGTCGCCGCGACCACCCTGCCGCGCGGCACGGCGACGGACCCGGCGGAGGACGGGGCGGCGGCCGGAGCAGAGGACGGAACGCGGAGCGGCGGGACGAAAGCCTCGTATCGGGCGGTGCTGGCCGACCGTCGCTATCTGCTTTTCCTGCTGGCCATGTTCGTCAGTTCCGTCATCTACATCCAGCACATCGCGGCCCTGCCCTTGACCGTGAAGCACCTCGGTCTGGGCATCGAGGTCTACGCGGCGATGATCGCGCTGAACGGCCTTCTGGTCATCACCTGTGAACTCCTCGTCGCCAAGGTGGTGCAGCGCTGGGCGATGCGCACGGCCGTGGTCCTGGGCGTGCTGCTGACCGGCGTCGGAATGAGCATGTACGCCCTGCCCTGGGGCTTGGCCGCGCTGGTGATCGCCACCCTCGTCTGGTCGCTCGGGGAGATCATCGGCTACCCGTCCCTGTTCTTCGCCTATCCCGCACAGGCCGGCCCTCCCGGGCTGCGGGGGCGCTATCTCGGAGCTTCGAACGCGCTGTACGGACTCGGCAGCGCGATCGGTCCGTTCATCGGCGTGATGGTCTGGAACCGCTTCGAGGAAGGGCTGTGGATCGCCTGCGGAGTGGTGGGCCTCCTCGCGGGGGCCGCCGCACGGGGCGGTGTACGTCCTGCCGACGGGCCGACAGCGGGACCCATCGCAGAAGGGGAAGCTACATGCCACGCCACGTAATCCTGGTCGATCCCTATTCCGAGGCCGCCGAGTACGCGCACGCCTTTCGGAGGCGGGGAGTCCGGCCGGTGGCCGTGCTGAGCACGCCGACGCCCCTGAAATCGTATCTGCACGGCTGGAAACCCGAGGCTTTCGATGCGACGCACTTCCATGACGGCGATTTCGCGAAGCTCGTTCGCATCGTGGGCGGCTATGGCCCGGTCGCCATCATTCCGGGGAATGAGCACGCGGTCGGGCTCGTGGACGCGTTGATCGAGGAGCTGGCACCGGGTACGGGTAATGTTCCCGGACTCTCCGCCGCCCGTCGGGACAAGTGGCCCATGGTCCAGGCCACGGCGAAGGCAGGCATTCCACACCTGCGCACGTTCGCCGCGGCGAACGAGGAGGAGGCGGCCGACTGGTTGCGGGAGGCCGGCCTGGAAGGCCGGGCGCTGGTACTGAAGCCCCGGTGCAGCGGAGGGACCGACGGTGTCCACAAGGTGGAGGCGGGCGATGACTGGCGCCCGGCCTTCCGACGACTGCTGGGCTCCACCAACATGTTCGACCTGACCAACGACAGCATCCTGCTCCAGGAGTTCGCGGCAGGGACCGAGTTCGTCGTGGACACCTACTCCGTCGACGGGGAACTCGGCCTCACAGCCGTGGTCCGATACAGCAAGTCGTCCCGGGGGGATCGCATCGGGGTCTATGACGCGGAGGACTACCTCCTGCCCGGTGATCCGCTGGTGGGCGTGCTGGAGGCGTACACGCGGCAGGTCGCCCGGGCGGTCG
Organism: Streptomyces sp. NPDC102283; assembly: GCF_044766265.1. Taxonomy (NCBI): domain Bacteria; kingdom Bacillati; phylum Actinomycetota; class Actinomycetes; order Kitasatosporales; family Streptomycetaceae; genus Streptomyces; species Streptomyces sp. NPDC102283. Next base: position 65,447 of record NZ_JBIWLQ010000022.1, on the reverse strand, counting down.
GCGTCCGTACGGGATGCACGCACACCGAGATCATGCTGACGGACGACGGTCCCCGGCTGATCGAGATCGCGGCCCGCCTCGACGGGGGCTGTGCGCAGCAGGCCGCACGGCTCGCGACCGGGGATTCTCAGATCGACCGCGCCGTACGGCACCATCTGGACTCCGTCTTCGTCCCCGGGTTCGAGATCGTGCGGCCCACCCGGGTGGTATGGCTCTCCGCCCCGAACAGCGGCACCATGCGCAATGCGGAGGTGCTCGACAAGGTGCGCGAGCTGTCCTCGTTCCAGAAGCTGGGCTGTCGCTACCCCAACGGGTCCCGGGTTCCGAAGACCGAGGACCTCTTCACCACTCTGGGCTGGGTGCTGCTCTCCGCCCCCGATCAGGAGGTGCTCGGTCGGGATACCCGGCAGGTGCGGGAGATCGAGGCCGGGGTCGTGATCGATCCGCCGACTCTCTGACACCGGCCGAGGGGCCGTGGGAGCGCCTGCGCTCCGGATCCACGCGGCGCACCCCCGGACCGGGAACGGTCGCCCTCGCGGGACAGCGTTGCCAGGACGTCCACGACACCGTCCGCGCGTAGATGCCAGACTGCCACGACCGCCCACCCCGACCGCGAGGAGTCGCCCGGCCGATGAACAGCACCGAATTGGGCGATCTGTGGGATCGCGTCACCGGAACCCAGTCCGCTCCCGAGCAGTGGCTGGTGGTGGTGACGGCCACCCTGGCACTCGTCGCCGTCGTGCCCAACCCGATATGGCGGCTCGCGCGCAACACCATCACCATCGCGCACGAGGGCGGCCACGGCCTGGTGGCCCTCCTCACCGGGCGGCAGCTTTCCGGCATCCGGCTGCACTCGGACACCAGCGGCCTGACCGTGAGCCGCGGCAAGCCGACGGGGATCGGCATGATCCTCACGGCGGCGGCGGGCTACACGGCCCCCTCACTGCTGGGCCTGGGCGGCGCCTGGCTGCTGACCAACGGCAGGATCACCCTCCTGCTGTGGGTGGCGACGGCCCTGCTCGCGGTGATGCTGGTGATGATCCGCAATGTGTACGGGGCCCTCACCGTCATCCTGACGGGCACCGCCTTCCTGCTGGTGTCCTGGCTGGCCTCCTCGGACGTCCAGTCGGCGTTCGCGTACGCGGTGGTGTGGTTCCTGCTGCTGGGCGGGGTGCGGCCGCCGTTCGAGCTCCAGTCCAAGCGGCGCCACGGCGGCGCCCCGGACTCCGACGCGGACCAGCTGGCCCGGCTGACCCACGCCCCGGCGGTGCTGTGGCTGTTCCTCTTCCACGCGGTGTCGCTGTGCTCGCTGATCGGCGGCGGGCGGTGGCTGCTGGGGTGGTGAGGGCGGGCCGGACCGCCGCGACCGGCACCACTCCTCCGTTACGGGGCGGTTTCCGCCCTTTTGATCAGGATCCAGGTCGGCGTGGAGCCACTAAAGTAAGGGCCATGACCGAGAGTTCCGTGCACCCCGCCCTCTGGCCCGCCCCCCATGCGAGCGGCGCCGTCGACGCGACCGTCACCGTGCCCGGATCCAAATCGGTCACCAACCGCGCGCTCGTGCTGGCCTCGCTGGCCGCCGAGCCGGGCTGGCTGCGCCGCCCGCTGCGCTCCCGCGACACGCTGCTCATGGCCGACGCGCTGCGCGCCATGGGCGTCGGGATCGAGGAGACCGTCTCCTCCTCGTCCGCCACCAGCCCGTCCGCCGCGGCCTCCCCGGTCGGCTCGGGCGAGGCCTGGCGGGTCATCCCGGCGGGACTGCACGGCCCGGCGGCGGTCGACGTCGGCAACGCCGGCACGGTCATGCGCTTCCTGCCGCCCGTCGCCACGCTCGCCGACGGCCCGATCCGCTTCGACGGCGACCCCCGCTCCTACGAGCGCCCGCTGACCGGCGTGATCGAGGGGCTGCGGGCGCTCGGCGCACGGATCGACGACGACGGGCGCGGGGCGCTGCCGCTGACCGTGCACGGCGGCGGGGCTCTGGAGGGCGGCCCGGTGGCGATCGACGCCTCGTCGTCCTCGCAGTTCGTCTCGGCGCTGCTGCTGTCGGGGCCGCGCTTCAACCAGGGCGTGGAGGTCCGGCACACCGGGTCCACCCTCCCCTCGATGCCGCACATCCGGATGACCGTCGACATGCTGCGGGCCGTCGGCGCGCAGGTGGACGAACCGGAGACGGGCGGCGAGCCGAATGTGTGGCGGGTCTCCCCCTCCGCCCTGCTCGGCCGGGACCTGACGATCGAGCCGGACCTGTCGAACGCCCAGCCGTTCCTGGCCGCGGCCCTGGTGACCGGCGGCCGGGTCACGGTCCCCGACTGGCCCGAGCGCACCACCCAGCCGGGTGACGCGCTGCGCGAGATCTTCACCGCGATGGGCGGCAGCTGCGAGCTGACCGAGCGCGGGCTGACCTTCACCGGGACGGGCCGTATCCACGGCATCGACGTGGATCTCGGCGAGGTCGGCGAGCTGACCCCGGGCATCGCGGCGGTCGCGGCGCTGGCCGACTCCCCCTCCACGCTGAGCGGCGTCGCCCATCTGCGGCTGCACGAGACGGACCGGCTGGCCGCGCTGACCAAGGAGATCAACGGGCTGGGCGGCGATGTCACCGAGACGGCCGACGGGCTGCACATCCGCCCGCGCCCGCTGCACGGCGGCGTCTTCCACACCTACGACGACCACCGCATGGCCACCGCAGGGGCGATCATCGGCCTGGCGGTGAAGGGCGTGGAGATCGAGAACGTGGGCACGACCGCCAAGACCCTGCCGGACTTCCCGGACATGTGGACCGGAATGCTCGGGGCCTAGAAGATGCGCCGCTACGGGAAGAACCCCGACGAGGACGACATCCGCGTCCGCCCCAACCGCAAGGGCAACCGGCCGCGCACGCACATCCGGCCCAAGCACGAGGACGCCGAGGACGGCATGGTCCTCACCGTCGACCGGGGCCGGCTCACCTGCCTCGTCGAGGGCCGGACCGTGGTGGCGATGAAGGCCCGCGAACTGGGCCGCAAGGCCGCCGTGGTGGGCGACACCGTCTCCATCGTCGGTGATCTCTCCGGCGAGAAGGACACCCTGGCCCGGATCGTGCGGATCTCCCCGCGCCGCACGGTGCTGCGCCGCACGGCGGACGACGACGATCCTTACGAGCGCGTGGTCGTCGCCAACGCGGACCAGCTGGCGATCGTCACCGCGCTGGCCGACCCGGAGCCCCGCCCGCGCATGATCGACCGCTGTCTGGTGGCGGCGTACGACGGCGGTCTCACCCCGCTCCTGGTGCTGACCAAGTCCGACCTCGCGTCCCCGGACAAGCTGCTGGAGGCGTACACCCCGCTCGGCGTCCCGTACATCGTGACCAGCCGCGAGGAGTTGGAGAGCGGGGACGCGGCGGACCGGGTGCGCGAGTTCCTCAACGACCGCGTCACCGCCTTCGTCGGGCACTCCGGGGTCGGCAAGACGACGCTGGTCAACGCCTTGGTGCCTGCGGAGCGACGGCGGACCACCGGCATCGTCAACGCGGTCACCGGCCGGGGGCGGCACACCACCACCTCGGCCCTCGCGCTGCCGCTGCCCGGCGACCGGGGCTGGGTGGTCGACACCCCGGGCGTGCGCTCCTTCGGGCTGCACCACGTCGACCCGTCGCGGGTCATCCACGCCTTCCCGGACCTGGAGCCGGGCACCGAGAACTGCCCGCGCGGCTGCACCCACGACGAGAACCAGCCGGAGTGCGCGCTGGGCGCCTGGGTGGCGGAGGGGCACGCCGACCCGGCGCGACTGGACTCCCTGCACCGGCTGCTCGCGACCCGGGAACGGCGCGAGGGCGACTGACGGCGCGCCCGGCAGGAATCGGCCGGGTCGGCACGGGCATGTTTGCGAGCCTCAACGACCGGTAAAGGCATAATCGCACCGAGTGAGCGGTGCGTGACGCCGTCCACCGGGTACGTTCCCGAACCGATGCCGGTCACCTACGCGGGAGGCAACCGACGATGCCCTGGCTGCTGGTCGTGGTCGCAGGACTGCTGGAGACCGGCTTCGCCGTGTGTCTGAAGCTCTCCCACGGATTCACCCGGCTCTGGCCGACCATCGCGTTCGCCGCGTTCGCGCTGGGCAGTTTCGGTCTGCTGACCCTGGCACTGAAGAAGCTCGACGTCGGTCCGGCGTACGCGGTGTGGACCGGGATCGGGGCTGCCGGGACGGCGATCTACGGCATGATCTTCCTCGGGGACGTGGTCTCCACGCTGAAGCTGGTGTCGATCTCGCTGGTGATCATCGGTGTGATCGGCCTCCAGCTGTCCGGCTCGGCCCACTGAGACCCGCCGCCTCCTGAACCGCCGGCCGTGACGCCTCCCGGACGAGGCGGAGCGCCCGGCTGTCCGCGGCGTCGTCGCCCGGGACCGGGACGATCACACAGGACAGCGCGAGGCGTAACGCGATCTCGCAGCGCCCGGCGGTGGCCCCGGGCGACGCCGCCATCCGGTCCCGTACCAGCGTGAGCAGTTCCTCGGGGGTCGGCGGCGGTCTCCCGCCCGGACGCCCCCGAGGGCCCGGCCGGTGGTCCGGGCGGTCCGGGCGGGGCAGCCCCACCGCCCAGTCCCCCGTGAGCAGCGCCTTGACCAGCGCGTCCTGGCGGGCCGCGCGTAGGGTCCAGAGCGCGACGGCGGCCGGACGGTCGGGAGCCGGGGCCCTCAGGGCGCGGTCCACTCCGGCGAGATAGCCGTCCGCGGCCCGTCGCAGCAGCGCCCCGGCCAGCCCGCTCTTGGTGCCGAACTCGTTGTAGAGGGTCTGCCGCGAGACGCCGGCCAGGGCCGCGACGTCGACCATGCGCACCGTGCGCCAGGGCCCGTCGCCCAGGGCTCGGAGGGCTGCGTCCAGCAGTGCCTGCCGCGCTGTCGGCATCGTCGCCTCCCCCCACCCGGGACCTCGCGGTTCAGAGTTGACGCGCTCCCGGGGGCTGTCAAGGGTCCCGGGCGGCACGGGGGCGCTGTAGCCCGCGCCCGGCGGCGCTGGATACTGTGACGGCATGCCCGACTACCACGATGATCTGCGCCTGGCCCACGTACTGGCGGACGCCGCCGACGCGGCGACGATGGACCGGTTCAAGGCTCTCGACCTGAAGGTGGAGACCAAGCCGGACATGACACCGGTGAGCGAGGCCGACAAGGCCGCCGAGGAGCTGATCCGGGGCCACCTGCACCGGGCCCGCCCGAGGGACGCGATCCTGGGCGAGGAGTACGGGATCGAGGGCAGCGGACCGCGGCGCTGGGTGATCGACCCGATCGACGGCACCAAGAACTACGTGCGCGGCGTGCCGGTGTGGGCCACGCTGATCTCGCTGATGGAGGCGGGCGAGGACGGCTTCCAGCCGGTGATGGGCGTGGTCTCCGCGCCCGCGCTGAACCGGCGCTGGTGGGCGGCGAAGGGCGCGGGCGCGTTCACCGGACGCAGCCTTACCTCCGCGACCCGGATGCACGTGTCGAAGGTGGAGCGGATCGCCGACGCCTCGTTCGCGTTCTCCTCACTGTCGGGCTGGGAGGCGCAGGGCCGCCTCGACGGCCTGCTGGACCTCACACGGGCCTGCTGGCGGACGCGGGGATACGGGGATTTCTGGCCGTACATGATGGTCGCCGAGGGGTCCGTGGACATCTGCGCGGAGCCGGAGCTGTCGCTGTGGGACATGGCGGCGACCGCGATCATCGTGCAGGAGGCGGGCGGGCGGTTCACCTCGCTGGACGGGGTGGACGGTCCGGGCGGCGGGAACGCGGCGGCCTCCAACGGGCCTCTCCACGACGAGCTGCTGGGTTATCTGAACCAGCGCTACTGACCGCCCCTTTCGGGTCTGTCCGAAACCGTACGGTCCGCGAGACGTGCCGGGGGCTTGTCGTGTGCTTTTCGCACGCCCTCCGGCGCGCTTCGCTCACCCCTTGTCGACCAGCCCCAAGGGTGCAACTCTGAGAGTCCCCCCACTTGTGAACTTGTGAATCGACTCACAGAGTCGGCTCGCCGAGGAGGTGGCTCGTTTCATGCTCGTCCGTGACGCCATGAGCACGGTGGTCCTCACCATCGGCCCCACCCATACGCTCCGCCAGGCGGCCCGGCTGATGTCGGCCCGCCGTATCGGGGCAGCTGTCGTCCATGATCCGGACACCTGCGGGCTCGGCATCATCACCGAGCGCGACATCCTCGACGCGGTCGGATCGGGGCTGGACCCCGACCGGGAGACCGCGTCCGCCCACACCACCACCGACGTGGTGTTCGCCGCCCCGGCCTGGACTCTGGAGGAGGCCGCGGAGGCCATGACGCACGGCGGGTTCCGGCATCTGATCGTGCTGGACGGCGACGGCCCGGTGGGCATCGTCTCGGTGCGCGACATCATCCGCTGCTGGGCACCCGTCCGGCGTGCGGTCGCGGCGCCCGGCTGACGCCCGCCCGGCGTACGGTCGACGCCGGAACGACCGGTGGGCCGGACCCCACGAGGGGGTCCGGCCCACGGTCGACGGCAGGCGTCCGGTCAGCCGCGAAGGGCCTGGACCGCGGCTTCCAGCCGCTTGCCGAAGTCGCCGTCCGCCTGGCGGAAGTTGTTGATCGCGCGCTCGGCGATGTCGTCGCGCGAGACCTTGGCGATGAACCCGGCGAGGTTCTCGACCAGCCGGACCTTCTCGTCCTCGGAGAAGAGCCGGTAGAGGTCGCCCGCCTGCACGAAGTCACTGTCCTCGGCGTGGACGGGGGCCTCGTGGTTGCCGGTCGGTCCGGTGACCGGCAGGGGCTGCCACAGCGGGCGGTCCGTCTGGGACGGACCGCCGAAGCTGTTCGGCTCGTAGTTCTTGGCGCCCTTGTGACGGCCGTCGTAGAGGAAGCCGTCCCGGCTGTTGGTCCGGGCCTCGGTGGCGTGCGGGCGGTTCACCGGCAGGTGGTCGGCGTTGATGCCGACGCGGTAGCGGTGGGCGTCGCCGTACGCGAAGAGACGGCCCTGGAGCATCTTGTCGGGGGACGGACCGATGCCCGGCACGAAGTGCGCGGGGCTGAAGATCGACTGCTCGACCTCGGCGAAGATGTTCTCCGGGTTGCGGTTGAGCTCCAGCTTGCCGATCTCGATCGGCGGGTAGTCCGCGTGCGGCCACACCTTGGTGAGGTCGAACGGGTTGAAGCGGTAGCCGGCTGCGTCCGCCGCGGGCATGATCTGGACCTGCACCGTCCAGGACGGGAAGTCACCGCGCTCGATCGACTCGCGCAGATCGCGCTGGTGACTGTCGGGGTCGACGCCGGAGAGCCGGACGGCTTCCTCGGTGGTGAGGTTCTTGATGCCCTGGTCGGTCTTGAAGTGGTACTTGACCCAGAAGACCTCGCCGGCCTCGTTGTTCCACTGGAAGGTGTGCGAGCCGTACCCGTTCATGTGGCGCAGCGTGGCGGGGATGCCCCGGTCGCCGAAGAGCCAGGTCACCTGGTGCGTCGACTCGGGCGACAGGCCCCAGAAGTCCCAGACGTTGTCCGCCTCCTGCGAGCCGGTGTACGGGTCGCGCTTCTGGGTGTGGATGAAGTCGGGGAACTTGATGGCGTCCTTGATGAAGAACACCGGGGTGTTGTTGCCGACGAGGTCGTAGTTGCCCTCTTCGGTGTAGAACTTCAGCGCGAAGCCGCGGGGGTCGCGCACCGCGTCGGCGGAGCCGAGGTTGCCCGCGACGGTCGAGAAGCGCAGGAAGGTCTCGGTCTGCTTGCCCACCTCGGAGAGGAACTTCGCCCGGGTCCACTGCGAGACGTCGCGGGTCAGCGTGAAGGTGCCGTACGCACCGGCGCCGCGGGCGTGCACGATCCGCTCCGGGATGCGCTCGCGGTTGAAGTGGGCGAGCTTCTCCAGCAGCGCCTGGTCCTGGACGAGAACCGGCCCGCCGGCGCCGGCGGTCTCGCTGTTCTGGTTGTCGGCGACCGGCGCGCCGGCCTCCGTGGTGAGCGGTCCCTGCGTCACGTGCGCCTCCTGCGTCATGTCCTGCACTTCCAAGATCGGCCGACCTCGGTCGTCGGTCCGATGTTCCGCACAGCCTGTCCCTTGGCGTATGCCGATCCCGATCCTACAATGGACAATGTCTAAGTCAAGTGAACATCCAAAGTCACACCCGATCGGGACTCGGTCCCTCCACTGTTAGGCTGGGCTGCATGAGCGACCTGCTGGAACGACTTCGTGGACGCGGCTGGCGCATGACGGCGCAGCGGCGTGTCGTGGCCGAGGTCCTCGACGGGGACCACGTACACCTGACGGCGGACGAGGTCCACGCGAGGGCCGTTTCCCGGCTGCCCGAGATCTCGCGCGCCACCGTCTACAACACTCTGGGCGAGATGGTGTCCCTCGGTGAGGTGCTGGAGGTCTCCACCGACCGCCGGGCCAAGCGCTACGACCCGAACGCGCACCACCCGCACCACCACCTGGTGTGCGGCCGGTGCGGCGCCATCAGGGACGTGCACCCCGCGGGCAATCCGCTGGCGGACCTGCCGACGGACGAGCGTTACGGCTTCATGGTCTCCGGCGTCGAGGTGACGTACCGCGGCATCTGCCCGGCCTGCGCCGCCACCGCCTGACCCGACCCTTCGGGCCCGCCTCCGGGCGGGCCCGGCCCTTCTCGGTCGCCGTACATGGCGAAGGCGCCGTACATGATGAAGGCCCGGATCTCGATGAGATCCGGGCCTTCGTCCTTCAGTAGCGGGGACAGGATTTGAACCTGCGACCTCTGGGTTATGAGCCCAGCGAGCTACCGAGCTGCTCCACCCCGCGTCGGTGAATGCAACATTACGTCAGCGGGTCGGGCGGCGCAAATTCATTCACCCCGGCCCGTGGGCTCGGCAGGGTTACGCGGTCAGCTCCTGGTGCAGCGCCTCGCGCAGCCGCGCGGCGCGCTCGGCCACCTCGGCGGGACCCAGCTCCACCGCCCGCGCACACCAGCGCTGCCCCTCGGTCAGCTCACCCCGGCGGGCGGCGAGGAGCGCCAGGCGCAGCGCGGCTCGGCCGTGCCCGGCGGCCGCCGCACGGCTCCACCACAGGGCGGCCTCGCGCTCGCTGCCCTCACGGGCCAGCAGCAGCCCGAGGTTGAAGGCCCCGTTGCGGCTGCCCGCCTCGGCGGCCTCCCGGTACCAGTGGGCGGCGCTCTCCGCGTCCCCGCGGGCGGCGGCGAGCATGCCGACCCGGACCTGGGCGCGACGGTGCCCCTGCTGGGCGGCCCGCTCGTACCACTCCTCGCACTCGGTCTTCTCCGGCATCGGCTCACCCAGCGCGGGCGGTCCCGGCGGCGGCTGGCGGGCGTCCAGCACCCCGGCCAGCCGGAACGCGGCCTCGGCGCTGCCGCCGCCCGCGGCGCAGCGCAGGTGCCGCTCGGCCTCCCGGTCCTCGCCGTCGCGCAGGAGGGCCATGCCGACCTGGAGCGCGGCGTCGGTGTGCCCGGCCGCCGCGGCGCGCTCGTACCAGCCCAGCGCCGTACGGTCCTCGTCGCGTCCGGCGTGCAGGATGCCGAGGTTGAAGGCCGCGTCGACGCTGCCCGCCTCGGCCGCCTTGGAGAACCAGGGCTCGGCCCCGGTGTGGTCGCCGGCCTGGAGGAGCAGCACGGCGAGCGCGTTGGCGGCCTCGCGGTGTCCGGCGTACGCGGCGCGGCGGTACCACTGCTCGGCCTGCGGGGTGCGGTCCTGGGCGGCGCAGAGCAGCCCGAGGTTGTACGCCCCGTTGACGTCGCCCGCGTCCATGGCGGCGCGGTACCAGCGCTCGGCGGTCTGCTGCTCACCCCGTGCGGCGTGCAGCGCGCCGAGCGCGTTGGCGGCGTTGCCGTCGCCGTCCTGGGCCGCGCGCAGCCACCACACGGCGGCGCTCTCCTCGTCGCCCGCGTCGCGCAGCAGGAAGCCCAGCGCACAGGCGGCGCGCGGCTCGCCGTCCTTGGCGGCGGTGAGGTACCAGCGTCCGGCCTCCTTGAGCTCGCCGCGCTGCTCCAGGATCGCGCCGAGGTGCAGGGCGGCACGCCGGTGGCCCCGGGCGGCGGCCTGGCGGTACCACTGCTCGGCCTCGCCCACCCGGCCGACGGCGGGTCCCGCCACGGGGCTGTCGCCGTGGGCCGCACTCCTGGCGCCCGCGGGACCCGTCGCCCGTCCGTCACGGGCGGGTGCGGGCGGGTCGCCGGGGAGGCCGAGGCCCGTTCCGGTTCGCCCGGAAGCGGCGCCCCGGCCCAGACCGAAGGCGTCGTGCGGGTCCTCGACGGCCTTCCGCTCCAGGGCGCGGGCCAGCCGGTAGGCGGCCTCACGGTGACCCTGTTCGGCGGCGGCGCGCAGCCAGCGCTCCGCGCCGACGTCGCCGCGGTGCTCCAGCAGGTCGGCCAGCGCGTACGCGCCCAGCGCGTGGCCCTGCTCGGCGGACTGGCGCAGCCAGTACTCCGCGCCGGGCTCGTCGCCGCGCTCGCGGAAGTGCCGGCCGAGCGCGTGCGCGGCGGCGGCGGAGCCGGCCACGGCGGCGATGCGCCACCAGCCGGCCGCCTCGTCCGGGTAGCCGCGCTGATGCAGCAGGACGCCCAGGTTGTTCGCGGCGGCCCGGTCCCCGTCGGCGGTGGCGGCGCGCAGATACCGCTCGGCACCGTCCAGTTCCCCCCGGCGCAGCAGCAGCGCGCCCAGCACGCTCATGGACGAGGTGTCCCCCGCGTCGGCGGCGCGCCGGTGGCGCGCCTCGCTCTCGGCACTGTCCGCGGCGTCGACCGCGTCCGTGGTGTCCTCGTCGGACGTGCTCGCGTCGGCGCTCGCGTCGATGGCGGCGGTCCGCTGGACCGGTGCGCCCGCCCCGACGATGGCAGCGGCGAAAGCCGCGTCTACCGCGCTTTCAGCATCATGGCCGCGCTGCTGCACAAACCGCCCTGTCTCCAACAGAGTTGCCCTGTCCCCCATAAATACCATCGTCGCACCACCTGTAACCCGCGTACACCTGGTATATCGCGGCCAGTGAGGTCACTACAGCGTTTTGTCGACATACCCACAGAGAGACAAGTCAAACACGTCTGAAAGCAACTGCTGCCCAGCGAACCGCACTTCACGCCCACAGCTTGGGACCGACACGGCCTGCACGCACAACAGCACGACGAAGGCCCGGATCCCAAGGGATCCAGGCCTTCGTCTTTTCAGTAGCGGGGACAGGATTTGAACCTGCGACCTCTGGGTTATGAGCCCAGCGAGCTACCGAGCTGCTCCACCCCGCGTCGTTGTGTTCAAACCGTACCACGACGCGGGGTGGACTCTTCTCAGCTGCCCTGGTCGGAGCCCTTCTCGGCTCCTTCGGTCGCATCCGGCTTCCTCACCGGATCCGCCTTGTCCGCGTCCGCCGGCTTCTCGGCGCTCGCGGGTTCGGCCGAGCTGTCCGGCTTGGCGTCGCCCGCCGGCTTCTCGGCGCCGTCGGCCTTGTCCCCCTCGCTGCCCGCCTTGGGCTGCGCGGCGGCGGCTCGCTCCAGGGCGTCCTGAAGAGCCTCCTGGGCCTTGCCGTAGGCCGGCCAGTCCTGCTCCTGCAGCGCCTCCTCGCCGTCGGAGTACGCCTTCTGGGCGTCCGCGATGGCCTTCTTGAGCGCTGCGCTGCCGGTTGCCGGGGGCTCATCGGTCTCGCCCGGCGGCTCATCGGCATCGGGCGGTGGCGTGGTTCCGTCGTCCTCGACCCCGAAGACGGCGTTGAGCGCCTCTCCGAGGCTGTTCTCGAAGACGATCTTCGAGCCGTACGAGGCGGCCACCTTGCGCAGCAGCGGGTAGTTCTGGTTGCCACCGCGTGTGTAGACCGGCTCGATGTAGAGGAACCCGCCCTCCAGCGGAACCGTCAGCAGGTTGCCGTACTCGATGTCCGAGTCGGTGCCCTTCAGGTTTCTCACGAACTCGGCGACGTCGTCGTTGCCGTTGAGCTCACTCTGTACCTGGCCCGGGCCCTTCACGGTGGAGGTGACCCGTAGCAGCCGCATCTCGCCGTAGTCCTTGCTGGCCGCGTCCGCGTTCACCGCCATGAAGGCACCCAGGTTGGGGCGCCCTCGGGGAGTGAACGTGGTGGTCAGCGAGAACTGCTGCGCCTCCTGGCCCGGCATCTTCATGCTCAGGTAGTAGGGCGGGACGGAGCCGGGCTCCTTGTTGGTCGGGTCGTCCGGCACCTGCCACGCGTCACTGCCGCTGTAGAACTGCGCGGGATCCTCGACGTGATAGCGGGTGAGCAGCTCGCGCTGGACCTTGAAGAGGTCCTGCGGATACCGCAGGTGGTCCATGAGCTCCTGCGGGATCTCTCCGCGGGACTCGACCGTCCCCGGGAACGCCTTGCGCCAGGTCTTGAGGACCGGGTCCTTGGTGTCCCACTCGTAGAGCTTGACCTTGCCGTCGTAGGCGTCGACGGTGGCCTTCACCGAGTTGCGGATGTAGTTGACCTGGTTCTGCTGGGCGACGACCGCGCGCTGGTTGGTGGTCAGCGAGTCGGCCGTGGTGTCGCCGAGCGTGGTCCGGGACGCGTACGGATAGCCGTTGCTCGTGGTGTACGCGTCGACGATCCACTGGATCCGGCCGTCGACGACCGCCGGATAGGCGTCACCGTCGATGGTCAGCCACGGGGCGACCGCCTCGACGCGCTCCTTGGGCGTGCGGTTGTACAGGATCCGCGAGCCCTCACCGATGGCTCCCGAGTACATGATCTGCGGCTCGCTGAAGGAGACCGCGTACGCGGCACGGTTGAAGGTGTTCGAGAGGCTGACCCCGCTGTCGCCCTTGTAGCTGGTGGTCTTCTCGCCGTCCTCCTCGTAGTCGAGCTCCTTCTGGGGCCCGCCGACGATGGAGTACTGCTCGGTCTTCTCGCCGTAGTAGATCCGCTGCTCGTACTTGCCGAACTCACCGGTGGAGGGCAGCCCCGACTCGGTGAAGTCCGGGGACCCCGTCGGGTTCGTCCCGGTGGTCGTGCCCCGGGCAGCGATGGCGCCGTAGCCGTGGGTGTACGTGAAGTGGTCGTTGATCCAGTTCCGCTTGGGCAGGCCCTGGATGTTCAGCTCACGCAGACCGATGACGGTGTCCTGCTCCTTGCCGTCCTTGTCCTTGTAGCGGTCGACGTCCAGCGTCTTGGGGAACTGGTAGTAGTTCCTCCGCTGCTGGAGCTGCTGGAAGGCCGGGGAGACGACGTTGGGGTCCATCACCCGGTAGCTGGCGGCCGTGTTGGCCGCCGCCCGCAGCTTGGTGTCGTCCTCCGTCGTCGCCTGGCCCTCGTAGTCGTCCACCGTCGCGTCATCGATGTCATACGCGTCGCGTGTGGCATTGATGTTCTTCTGGATGAACTCCGCTTCCTTGGCCTGCTCGTTCGGCTGGACCTGGAACTTCTGCACGATCGCCGGGTAGAGCCCGCCGATCAGGATCGCCGAGAGCACCATCAGGCCGAAGCCGATGACCGGGAGCTGCCAGGTGCGGCGCCACAGCGTCGCGAAGAACAGCACCGCGCAGATGGCCGCGATGCAGAACAGGATGGTCTTCGCCGGGAGGTAGGCGTTGGCGTCGACGTACCGCAGGCCCGTCCAGTTGTCCGCGGCCTTGAAGTCACTGGACTTCACCGCCAGCCCGTACCGGTCGAGCCAGTACGCCACGGCCTTCAGGGAGACGAAGACGCCCAGCAGCACCGAGAGGTGGCCGGTGGCCGCCCCGGTGGCACGGGCGCCGGGGCTGGTGATGCGCAGCCCGCCGTACAGATAGTGGGTCAGCGCGGCGGCAATCAGCGAGAGCACGGTCGCCGCGAAGCCGAAGCCCAGCAGGAAGCGGTACCACGGCAGGTCGAAGGCGAAGAAGGCGACGTCCAGCCCGAACTGGGGGTCCTTCTGACCGAACGGCACGCCGTTGACGTACAGCAGCCACGTACGCCACTGGCCGGAGGCGGAAGCTCCGCCGATCAGTGCGACGAGCGCCGTGACGGCGAGCAGCACCCACTTCTTGTAGGGGGCGATGCTCATCCGGTAGCGGTCCAGGCTCTGCTGCTCCAGCGACATCGCGCTCAGCGGCGGCCTGAGCCGGTGCGCGAGCCAGATGTTCACACCGATGGCGATCGCCATCAGCAGTCCGAAGACGAGGAACAGCCCGATCTTGGTCCACAGGGTGGTGGTGAAGACGGATGAATACGCGACCGACCTGTACCAGAGCCAGTCCGTCCAGAACCCGGCGAACATGACGAAGGCCATGGCGAGAACCGCCAGGACACCCAAAGTCATGAGCAGGGTACGGGCGCGCCGGGACGGGCGGCCGACTCTGATCCGTGGCCCGGTCGGGCCTCCGCCGCGGTCCGGCATCTGGAAAGCCAACGTGCGCACCTCGTAGTTCGCGGTCGTGTGGACAGGCCCAGCGATCCTGGAGCCCACCTATGCAACTTACTGAGGCTTTACCTAGTTCCCGTTCCCGGGGCGGAAGGAGGCAGGATATTGCCCATGCCCAACGTTTCCCCCGCAGGACCCCCGATGGCCGCGAGTCCGCTCACCGTCGCCGTCCTCGAAATCGACGCCTATGCCTCCAACCTCGGCTGGGACCAGCCCGCCCGGCTGTTCGCCCTGGTCGACACCGCACAGTTGCGGGTCCAGGAGCCCGGTCTCGCCGCTCAGCTGGGCCTTGAGGACCCCAGCTCCTCCGTCGCCGCGCTCACCCCGATCGAGCAGGACGAGCTGCCCCCGGGCACCGCGCTCGACGACTTCCTCGGCACGATCGCCTGGCCCGACGCCGTGGTCGGCTGCGCCATGACGGTGGAGCGGCTGATGCTGCCGCCGTCCGCCGAGGCCTCCGTGCCGGACGGTCTGAACGACAAGCAGCTGACCCAGTGGGTCGCCAAGCACCCCGCCCGGCAGGAGGTACGGATGACCGTGGCCGTCCTGCGGGACGGGGCCCGCGAGTCCGCCGTACGGCTGCGCGAGAAGGACTCCCCCACCGAGGTGCTGACCGGCGCCGGTCTGGTGCCCGGCCTGGCCGAGGCGCTCGCGGCGACGTTCGAGTCCTGATCCGGCCGCTGCCCGGGGCCGTCGTACGGTCCCCGGGCGGCGCGGCCGTCAGCCGGTCGAGCAGCTCGGCAGGCCGGCGGTCTTCCCCGATCGGATCTGCTCCAGCGACTTCGTGGCGTCCTCGATGGTCTTGACCCGCACCAGGGTGAGACCTTCGGGGATGTCCGACGCGGCCGACGCGCAGTTGTCGTCGGGCGTGAGGAAGTAGCGGGCTCCGGCGTTCCGGGCGCCCACCAGCTTCATGGTGATGCCGCCGATCGGGCCGACCTTGCCCGCGTCGTCGATGGTGCCGGTGCCCGCGACGAACTTGCCGCCGGTCAGGTCACCCGGGGTGATCTTGTCGATGATGCCGAGGGAGAACATCAGCCCGGCGCTCGGCCCGCCGACGTCCGCGAGCTTGATGTCGATCTCGAACGGGAACGTGTGGTCCGTCCCGGCCCTGATCCCGACGATCGCCCGGTCCTTCCCGCCCTCCTCGCCGTCGCCCTCGGCGGCGGGAGCCTTAGCGGTCCTGATGGTGATCTTCTCGCCGCCCTCGGGGGCGCGGCCGGCCTTCTCGGCCGCGGCGGCGGTCTTCGCCGGGATGATGGTGAAGGTGACGTTCTCGCCGGGGCGGTGCTCGGTGACGAGCTTCGCCACGTCTCCGGGCTCCTCGACCACCGTGCCGTCGACGGCCTTGATCACGTCGCCCGCGTGCAGCTTGCCCTCGGAGGGGCTGTCCTTGACCACCGTGGAGACCACGACCTGGGTGGCGACCGGGATGTCCAGCTCCTTCAGGGCGGCCACCTTGGCGCTCTCCTGGGACTGGCTGAACTCCTCGGCGTTCTCCTGGGTGGACTGCTCCTCGGTCTTGCCGTCCGGGTAGAGCGTGTCGTGCGGCACCACGACACTGTCGTGGGCCAGCCAGCCGTAGACGGCCTCGAAGATGTTCATCCGGTACTCCGCGCCGGTGACACGGACCGTCGTCATGTTGAGGTGCCCGGATGCCGGGTACGTCTTGCGACCGGAGACCTGTAGGACGGGCTCGCCACGCGCGTCGCCCAGCGTGTTCACCGTCGGCCCGGGGGACATCTCCGAATACGGCACTTTGATCAGCACGCCTGCGCAGAGCAGCGCGATGAGGACGAGAGCGGAGGCGAGCATCGTCGCGGTGCGGCGTGGCATGGAACGACAGTACGGGAAGGGCCTGTCAGTGCACCGCCGGGGCCGGTCCGTACGAGGAGACCGGAACGCGGCGGAAAGTGGTCACGCGGCGTGCGCCGGTCTTCAGAGAGCGCCGGAACCGGAGTGCGATTTCTCCATCGCGTCACGGAACCTGGCGTAGCCGGCGAGTTCGGTGACATCGCCGGTCGTGCGATTGCGGGCAGCCCAACTCGCCCATATCGCACCACCGACAGCAGCGAAAAGTGGAATCAACAGCCAAGCGAGTGCCGCCATCACGACCTCCCTACCCCATGAGCGACCGGATGCCCGATCAGCAGATTAACGATCCGGAAGACCAACGCTCGTGGCGGGGGTGCGGTTACGCAAATCGGGGCTGATACGTCCCGGTCCGGTTTGCGCTCAGCAGGCTCCGACCCACTCCTCCGTGCCGTCCGAGAAACGCTGGTGCTTCCAGATCGGAACCTCGTGCTTGAGGTCGTCGATGAGCTTGCGACAGGCCTCGAAGGCCTCGGCGCGGTGCGGGCAGGCGACGGCGACGACCACGGCCAGGTCACCCACCTCCAGTTCACCCACTCGGTGGACGGCCGCCAGTGCGCGGACCGGGAAGTCCGCGACGACCTTCTCCGCCACTCGGCGCAGCTCGTCCTCGGCCGAGGGGTGACAGGAATAGCCGAGCGCGCCGACGTCCTGCCCCGCGTCGTGGTTGCGCACGGTGCCGACGAAGAGCGCGATACCGCCCGCCGCGTCGTCTCCGACGGCGCGGAAGACCTCGTCGACGGAGAGCGGGGAGTCCCGGATCGCCAGCAGCCGGACGGGGTCGGCCGCCGCGTGCTCGCCGGGGTGGTCGTGGGTGGGTGCCATGCTCCCATCGTGCCGTACGGCTCCGACATCCCGGAATTGCCTGATCTTCCGGCGGCCGGCCGGCCGGTTTGGAGCCTCCTACAGGGCCTCGCGCGCGGCGGGCGGTCAGATGCGGCGGCGGGCCTTGCGTGCGCGGCGCACCACGGCGGCAGCACCGAGCAGGGCGACCGTCGCTCCGGCGGCTCCGGCGGCGGTGGCGTCCTTGCGGCCGAGGCGGCGCCCGGCGAGCGTGTGGCGGCCCTCGACCTCTTCGAGGAGGGCTCCGAGCACCTCCTCGTTCGTCCACTTCGGCCGCCAGCCCACGTCGTGCAGCCGGCTGACACTGACCACCCAGGGGTGCATCGTGTACGCCAGGTCACCGGCCGGGGACGGGGTGAGGCCGATCCGGTGCAGCCGTGCGGCGGCCCCGAGCGCGACGGCGGACGGCAGCTCCATCCGGCGTACGCCGCTGAGCTCCTCGACCTCCTCCTGCTCCAGCCAGCCGTCGCAGCCGACCGCGAACTCGCCGTCGATCTTCTCCAGGGCGGCGTACTCCAGCGCCGTCACCAGGTCCTCGACGTGACAGAACTGCCAGGTGGGGCGCGATCCGGCGACGACCAGGAGGCGCGGGGACTCGAAGTAGCGGGTCAGGGCGGTGTCGGTGCCGCCGACCAGGACGGTGGGGCGCACGACGGTGACGTTGAGCCCGGGGTGGGCGCGCGGGGCCCGGCGGCCGAGCCGCTCGATCTCCAGGAGGTCGCCCACACCGGTGGCCTCGGCGGTGGCGCGCAGCTCGGCGTCCTCGGAGAGCGGCACATCGTTGTCGGCGAGCGCCCCGTAGACCATCGCCGAGGTGCACAGCACGACCCGGTGGACCCCGACGGCGGCAGCGGCGGTGAGCACGGTCTGGGTGCCGCGTACGTTGTACGCGGTGCGTGCGGCGGCGTCGGTCTCCAGATCGAGGTCGAGGGCCAGGTGGACGACGACGTCCGCGCCGCGCAGCTTCTCGGCGATCGCCGGATCCCGTACGTCAAGGATGTGCCAGGTCGCCTCGGAGACCTCTCCCCGGCGCTCGTCGATCGCGATGACCTGCTTGATCGCGTCGGATGCGGCAAGGTGGGCGGTAAGCAGTTCGCCGATGCCGGTGGCGGCGCCGGTGACGGCGACGACGGGGCCCCGGTTTCTGGGGGTCCTGGGGCGTTTCGTTTCGGGTGTGCTCTCGGGCGAGGGGTTGGTCAGGTTTCGCGCTGCGCGAACCTGCGGATCTGGGGAACTCACCGGGCGTCTCCAGCGGTTGTCTTCAGTACGTACCCGAATGACGCGTACGTACCAGGTGGCGTCCATCCTGCCGCAGGCCGGGAGTCGGCGGAGCACTGAGGCCCGAAGCGGGCGTGGTGTCTACGCTGGATGGTGATGTCGGGCAGTCGCCGTCGGTTCGAGCCGGCGGCCCTACGAGCCGAGGAAACCCGTGAGTGACACCCCATTCGGATTCGGCCTTCCGCCGGAGGAGCCGGAGAACGGCGACGAGGGCAAGAAGAAGGACCCCACCGAAGGTGGGCAGAGCGCGGGCGGGCCCGGAGGCCCGTTCGGTTTCGGGCCGGGAGCGGGCGCGGACAACCCGTTCGCCGCGATGTTCGGCTCGATGAATCCGAACGATCTCGGAGCCGCCTTCCAGCAGCTCGGTCAGATGCTGAGCTACGAGGGCGGTCCCGTGAACTGGGACATGGCCAAGCAGATCGCCCGCCAGACGGTCTCGCAGGGCGCCCCGGACGGCTCCAAGGACGCCAGTGTCGGCCCGTCCGAGCGCACGGCGGTCGACGAGGCCCTGCGGCTGGCGGACCTGTGGCTGGACGGTGTGACGTCGATGCCGTCCGGTTCCGTCTCCACCGTGGCGTGGAGCCGCGCGGAGTGGGTCGAGGCCTCGCTGCCAGCCTGGCGGCAGCTGGTCGACCCGGTGGCCGAGCGGGTGGGCCTGGCGATGGGCGATGTGCTGCCCGAGGAGATGCAGGCCATGGCGGGCCCGCTGATCGGCATGATGCGGTCGATGGGCGGCGCCATGTTCGGCCAGCAGATCGGTCAGGCCGTGGGCGTGCTGGCCGGTGAGGTGGTCGGTTCCACCGACATCGGGCTGCCGCTGGGGCCGGCGGGCAAGGCCGCGCTGCTCCCGCTGAACGTGGAGAGGTTCGGCAAGGACCTCAGCGTCCCGCAGGACGAGGTCCGGCTCTATCTGGCCCTGCGCGAGGCCGCTCACCAGCGGCTCTTCGCCCATGTGCCGTGGCTGCGGTCGCATCTGTTCGGCGCAGTCGAGGCGTACGCCCGCGGCATCAAGGTCGACACCAGCAAGCTGGAGGACGTTGTCGGCCAATTCGATCCCTCACAGCCGGAGCAGTTGCAGGACGCCCTTCAGCAGGGCATGTTCCAGCCGGAGGACACGCCGGAGCAGAAGGCGTCCCTGGCCCGGCTGGAGACGGCTCTCGCGCTGGTGGAGGGCTGGGTGGACGCGGTGGTCCACGAGGCCGCCAAGTCCCGGCTGACCTCGTCCGACGCGCTGCGCGAGACGATGCGCCGGCGCCGTGCCTCCGGTGGGCCGGCCGAGCAGACGTTCGCCACGCTCATCGGTCTCCAGCTGCGGCCGCGTCGGCTCCGGGACGCCTCGCGGCTGTGGGCCTCGCTCACGGACGCCCGGGGTCTGGAGGGCCGGGACGCGCTCTGGGCCCACCCGGACATGCTGCCGACGGCCCACGATCTGGACGACCCGGACGGCTTCGTCCACCACGAGCAGGCCGACTTCTCCGAGCTGGACAAGATGCTCGGTGAGGCGGCGCAGGGGCGCTCCGGCAAGCCGAAGGCCCCCGAGGCCGAGGGCGACGATCAGGGCGAGGGCAAGCGCGACGAGGACGGCAAGGACGGCCGCGACCAGTGACCCTGCACGACGACGCGACCCTCGTGCTGAAGGCGTACGGCCCCGAGGACGAGGCAGGTGGCCAGGCGGAGCTGCGTCGGGTCTACCTGGATCACCTGGCACAGCACGACGACGGTCTGTGGAAGGCGTGCGGGGCCGGGCATCTGACGGCCAGCGCGCTGGTGATCGATCCGGAGCGGGGGAAGGTCCTGCTGACCCTGCACCGGAAGCTCCGGATGTGGCTCCAGATGGGCGGCCACTGCGAGGATCAGGACGCCACCCTGGAGGCGGCGGCGCTCCGTGAGGCGACGGAGGAGTCCGGCATCACGGGGCTCACCCTGCTGCCCGGCGGACCGGTCCGGCTGGACCGGCACCCGATTCCGTCTCCCTGCAACTGGCACCTCGATGTGCAGTACGCCGCGCTGGCCCCGGCCGGAGCGGCGGAGCGGATCAGCGAGGAGTCCCTGGAGCTGCGCTGGTTCGGCTACGCGGACGTGCCCGGTGTCGCCGACGCCTCCGTCGTGCGCCTCCTGGAGGCGACACGGTCCCGGCTGTAGCGGCCGGCTGCCTGGATGTGCGTAAGGGGCGGCCTCCCGGAGGCCGCCCCTTACCGCTGTGCCCTGTGGGCGCCGGTGTCAGTTCCAGGCGTTGTTCTGGTTCTGGCCGTGGGAGCCCTGCTGGCCCGCGCCGAACTGGGCGCGGGCGCCCTGGCCGATCTGGGCGTTCTGCGGAGGCATGACCTCGCTCGGCTGGACCAGGGCGAAGCCCTGGCCGAGGAAGCTCAGCTCCCAGCCCTCTCCGGTGTTGCCGCGACGCCTGAAGACGCCCGAGGAGTGCGTCTGGGCCTGCATCTGCACGCGGAGGGAGCTGGACCAGGCGACGATCGCGTCCGCGTCGGCGTTCACGTACTTCTCGGGCGTGACCTGCATCATCAGGGGCTGGCCCGAGGTCATGAGGGCGACCTTGCCCGAGCCGGAGATGTTGAGCTGGTACTTGCCGCTCCCGGAGATCCCGTACTGGCTGTCCACCGCGATGACCTCGGTGTGCAGCGAGGAGTCGAGCGCGAGGACGTAGGAGCTGTCCACGGTCATCCCCTCGCGGTCGACGTCCACGACGTGGATGTACTGCGCGAGGTTGGCGAGGTAGACGGTGCCCTGACCGGACACGCGCATCAGGTCGAGGCCCTCGCCGGTGTTCGCGCGGGCGCGGCGCTGGCCCAGGGACTGGTATTCCCCGTCGAAGTCCATCAGACCCTGGTAGGCGACCATGGCGCCCTTGCGGGCGAGGACGTCGTCGTGGCCGGTCAGCGAGACCCGCAGGAGCTGCGGGTTCTGGATCGCGTAGCGGTCCTGGGTCTGCTGCTCGGTGTGGCTGAAAAGCGGACTCTGCATGATGTGTTCTCCCTCCCCGTCAGTTCCGGATCCGCAGCCGGTCCGTGCTGTCCTCGCTCGGCTGGACGACGACGATGCCCTGGCCGGAGAAGGCCATCTGGTACGCCTCGCCGCTGCCGCGACCGATCAGCGAGCCGGCCTTGAAGCTCCGCTTGCCCTTCACCTTGAGGTTCGGGGACCAGGCGACGAGCGCGTCCGGGTCGACGTACGTCTCGTCCTCGCCGCGTCCGCAGTCGACGACGATCGGAGTGCCGCGTGAGGTGATGGCGACCCACCCGGTGCCCTGGACGACGACGTTCCACAGGCCCTGTCCGGCGAACTTGGCAAGTCCCTTGACCTTCTCGACGCCCCAGGTGAGGTGGGCGTCGAAGGCGAGGAGGTTGGTGCCGTTGACGGAGATGGAGTCGTTGTCGAGGTTGACGACGACCACGTCGGCGCCGTAGTCGGCGAGGTAGAGCAGTCCGTCTCCGGAGCACTTCATGACGGGCGCGCCCTCGCCGGTGATCCACTGGGAGGCGATCTGCCGGGCGGCGGGCGGATTGGGCTCGTACTGGATGAAGCCCTCGTACGCCACCATCGAGCCGGTGCGTGCGAAGAGGTCCTGCCCGGAGGCCATGGCGACCTTGAGCATGGTCTTGCCGTGATTCTCCATACGGGCCGTGACAGGGGTCGGGGCGAAGCCCGCGAGTTGCTGGTCCATGACGGGCTCCCTCAGACCTCGTAGGGCTGGACGACGATGAAGTTGCCGGGGGCTCCCCGGAACTGGAGGTTCACGGTCTCCCCGCTGTGTCCGGGGTACGCGTTGCGGCGCAGCCGGACCTGGCTGGAGACGATCACCTGGGAGGCGGCCGACCAGGCGACGACGGCGTTGCAGTCGGCGAACGTGGTGGGCGTGACCGGCAGGACGACCGGGGTGCCGTGGGTCTTCACGATCACGGTGCCGGTGCCCTGGAACTGCATGGTGAACAGCGCGCCGCCGGGTATGCCGTGCCCCTCGACCCTGCGGACCTCGTACTGGAGGGACTCGTCGAAGGCGAGGACGCTCTCGGCGGAGACGCAGATGGCATCGCCCTGCAGCTCGATCGGGTGCAGATGCGAGCCCTCCTCGGCGAGGAAGACCTGACCGCGGCCGGTACAGCGCATCAGCTGCATCTCCTGGCCGGTGGCGTTTCCCACGGCGCGGCCGACGAACCCGGCGCTCTTGTAGCCGAAGTCCACCTTGCCCTGGTACATCACCATGCTGCCCTGGCGGGCCAGGACGCCGGCTCCGCCCATGGTCAGGTCGACCCGCATGAGCTGCTGGTTCTGCGGGGTCCAGCGCTGCCCGGTCGCGGTCTCCTTGTACGGCTGCAGGGCCGCACGGAGACCCGCGCCCGTGGCCGGCACTCCTTGGGGCACGCCCTGCGGGACACCCGGCGGCATGCCGACGGGGGGCTGCTGGCCGTACGGGGCCGGCGCGGGCTGACCGTAGGGAGCGGGGGCCTGCTGGCCGAAGGGGGCGGCGGGCGGTGCTCCCTGGCCGGGGACCTGGCCGAACTCGGGCTGGTGCGGCTGCTGGGGTTGGCCGTACGGGGACGGGGCCTGGGGCGCCTGCGGCGTCTGAGGAGCCAGCGGGGCCGCGATCGTCGGCGCCGCGTGCATCGGCTGCTGCGGTGCGGGCGGCGGCGCGGGCGCGGACGGGGCTCCGAAGGACGGCGCGGGCTGCGGGGCCGCGGGCGGCGCACCGAAGGCAGGAGGTGCGGCGGCCTGGGCCGGCGGGGCGAATCCAGGAACGGCGGCCGGGGCGGCGGCGGGCGGCGCCTCTTCCTCGGCGACCTCGCCGCCGAAGTTCTTCAGGAGCGCGTCGAGACCGCCGTCGAAGCCCTGGCCGACGGCGGCGAAGCGCCAGACGTCCTTCAGGTAGAAGTCGCCGAGCATCACGGCGCGCTCGGTGGTGAACTCCGACCCGGTGAAGGCGTACCGCACCACCTCCTCGCCGCCCGCGACGATCCGGATGTACCCCGGACCGATCTGGGACATCTGCCCGGAACCGTCGAGCGTCGCGGTGAAGGAGAGCTTCTGGATGGCTGCCGGAATGCGGTCGAGCGTGACGCGGAAGGACTCGGTGTCACCGGACTGCGCGCCGAGGAGCTGGATGGACTCCTCGGGCGATTTCGGCTGGTTGAAGAAGATGAAGTACCGGTCGTCGGAGAGCTGCTCATGTGCGTCGAGGCCGAAGCAGCTGATGTCGAAGGTCAGCCCCGGGGCCGCGATCTGCACGCCTACGTACAGATCCGTCCCCGGCGTGAGATCACTGATCTTGGCCTTGTGGCCGCGTTGGAATTCCCTGGCCATGCGTAACGACCGTCCCCCATCCCGAAGGTAAATGCGTCGCGTCAGGCTAACCGCAAACGACGACATCCGACCAAGCCGGTACAGACCCGGTACAGAATCGGCGAACGGCGACCGGCCCCGGTCACTCCTCGCGGGCGGCGGGCAGGTGGGGCAGCCGGTCGGCCGCCACGACGCCCTCCAGATACCCACGGGCGCGCTCGGTGCGCGGATACGACTCCAGCAGCCGCCAGAACCCGGGGCCGTGTCCGGGAACGAGCAGATGTGCCAGCTCGTGGAGGAGTACGTAGTCGACCACGTACTCCGGCATGCCCTGCAACCGGTGCGAGAGCCTGATGCTGCCCTCGGCAGGGGTGCACGAGCCCCAGCGGGTGTTCTGGTTGGTCACCCAGCGCACCGAGACGGGTCTGGCGCGACCGTCGAAGTACTGGGCGGACAGCCGCCCGGCGCGCTCGACGAGTTCGGTGTCACCCAGGACGCGCTTGTTCTCCTGGGCGGCGAGCTTGTCCAGCATCACGCCCACCCAGCGCCGCTCCTCCGCCTCCGACATCCGGGCCGGGATGAGCACGATGGTGCGGTCGCCCTCGCGGTACGCGGAGACCGTCCTCCTGCGCCGGGTGCTCCGGCGGACCTCGACCGCGCTCGTCGCCGAAGCGCGGGCCGGACGGGCTGCCGCGCTGCGCTGATGGCTTCCGGCGCTGGGCGCGGGGGTCTCCCCGGCGAAGCCGGACGACGGGTCGGCGGGCACGCTACGACGTTACCCGCTGTCCGTGCGGGAAGTCCCGCCCCGGGAGCGGTTCCGGGGCGATCCGCGCCATGGCACGCCCTCCATTCGAACGATTGAAGGCTTGCATCACCAAAGGCTTGAACATCAGAGGCTTGTACGACTGACGCACCGCACCTGTGGACAACTCCCGGCACGGTTCGGTGCGGGCCCGCATTCTGGCGGAGGTCCTGCGGAAAGGCCCGTGGATCAACCGGTCTGCGAGCACACCTGTGCCCGCGACACCGCTCGGGGGGAGAAATCATGTATCCGATGCTGAAGCCCGCACTGCGTCGCGCCTGGCGCGGACGGAACACCGTGCAATTCGGCGTGACACCCGCACATGCCGTGACGCTCGGGCCGGTGGACCTCGCCACGGGGAGCTTCCTGGAACTGCTCGACGGCACGCGCGGCCTGCCGCTCCTGCACGAGGAGGCCCGCGCGCTGGACCTGTCGGAACGTCATGTGGACACCCTGCTGACACGGTTGGCGGAGGCCGGACTCCTGGACGACCCGAGGCCGGCGGGCCCGGGAGTCGATGTCCTGCGCCGTCGCGCCGAGATGATGGACCGCCAGCGTCCCGATGTGGCCTCCCTGTCGGTCGTCCGCCCCGAGCCGGGTGGCGGCACTCGTCGGATGGCGGCGCGGCGGGCGATGCGGGTCCAGGTGCGGGGAGCGGGCCGGGTCGGGGCGTCCATCGCCTCGGTGCTGTCCGGCGCGGGGGTGGGCCAGGTGGAAGTGCTCGACGGAGGCCGGGCCGAGCCCTGGGATGTGGCGCCCGGGGGACTTCCCCCGGCGTCCGTGGGGGAACGGCGCGACGTGGCGGCCCGTCGCCTCGTCCACCGGTCCGCACCCGGGCCCGCTCCCCGGCGGGCGAGGACGGACGGAGCGGGGGCCGACCGGCCGGGAAGCGCCGGGCAGCCCGGCCTGTCCCTGATCGTCGTCGCCCCCCGGGACGGCCTCGCGGTGTACGCACCCGTCGCGGACACGGCCGGTCCCTGGATCGCGTCGGGCACTCCGCATCTCTATGCGGGAGTGATCGAGGCCACCGGAGTGGTCGGGCCTCTCGTCCTGCCCGGGGGCACGGGCTGCGCCGGGTGTCTGGAGCTGCACCGTGCGGACCGGGACCCGCAGTGGCCCCGGATGCTGGCGCAGTGGCGCTCCGGGCGGCGGGGAGCGGTGCCCGCCTGCGATCTGGGGCTCGCGACGGCGGTCGCCGGTCTCGCCGCGGCACACGCCCTCGCGTTTCTGGACGGGGACCTCCCTGCCTGTACCGGAGCCCGCTGGGAGGCGGCCCTGCCGCTGCTGGACTGGCGTTCCGAGCCGATCGGCCCCCATGCGGACTGCTCCTGCGGGGCGGCCGGGGGTGCTACGGGGGAACGGGCCTCCGGTGGTCTTCCGGCGCAGGACACAATGGCGGGGTGACCGCCGTTCGCCGGAGAGATCCCGGAGGCACGAGCGGCACGGCAGTCTGGGAACTGGAGGGGCACATGTCTGATCTTCCCCGGAAGGCGGTTACGCGTACGGCCAAGCTGGCCGCGCTTCCGCTCGGCTTCGCCGGCCGTGCCACATGGGGTCTGGGCAAGCGGATCGGCGGAAAGTCGGCCGAGCTGGTCGCCCGTGAGGTGCAGCAGCGCACGGCGGACCAGCTGTTCAAGACCCTGGGCGAGCTGAAGGGCGGGGCCATGAAGCTGGGCCAGGCCCTCTCCGTATTCGAGTCGGCTCTGCCCGAGGAGGTCGCCGGCCCCTATCGGGCCGCGCTGACCAAGCTCCAGGAGGCCGCGCCACCGCTGCCCGCGCGCACGGTCCACGAGGTTCTCGCGACACGGATCGGGGAGGACTGGCGGGAGTATTTCCTGGAGTTCGAGGACGCGCCGGCGGCTGCCGCCTCGATCGGGCAGGTGCACCGGGCGGTGTGGCACGACGGCCGCGAGGTCGCCGTGAAGGTGCAGTATCCCGGCGCGGGCGAGGCGTTGCTCTCCGACCTCGCCCAACTCAGCCGCTTCGCCCGGCTGCTCGGCCCGCTGGTCCCCGGGATGGACATCAAGCCGCTGATCAAGGAGCTGCGGAACCGGGTGTCGGAGGAGCTGGACTACGAGCTGGAGGCGCGGGCGCAGCAGGAGCACGCGGCGGAGTTCGAGGACGATCCGGATGTGGTGATCCCTCAGGTGGTGCACCAGTCCGACCAGGTGCTGGTGACGGAGTGGATCGACGGGATCCCGCTGTCCGAGGTCATCGCGGAGGGTACGGCGGAACAGCGGGACCGTGCGGGGCAGCTGCTGGCCCGCTTCCTCTTCTCCGGTCCGGCGCGCACGGGCCTGCTGCACGCCGACCCGCATCCGGGGAACTTCCGGCTGCTGCCACCGGTGGCGGAGCGGGCGGAGCAGGCGGAAGAGGACGGCGGTTCGATCCGGTCGTGGCGGCTGGGGGTGCTGGACTTCGGCACGGTCGACCGGCTGCCGGGCGGGCTGCCGCGGAACATCGGCGACTCCCTGCGGCTGACGCTGGAGGGCGACGCGGCGGGGGTGTACGGCCTGCTGCGCGAAGAAGGCTTCGTGAAGGATTCGATCGATCTGGACCCGGACGCCGTGCTCGGCTACCTGCTCCCGATCATCGAGCCCACGAGGGTGGAGGAGTTCACCTTCAGCCGGGGCTGGATCCGCGAACAGGCGGCCCGGATAGCCGATCCGCGCTCCCCCGCCCATCAGCTCGGCCGGCAGCTGAATCTCCCGCCGTCCTACGTCCTCATACACCGGGTCACGCTCAGCACGATCGGGGTGCTGTGCCAGCTGGGCGCGACGGTCCGGCTGCGCGATGAGCTCGAGGCGTGGCTGCCGGGGTTCCTCGCGGAGGACACCGCGGACACCGAGGACACCGACACCGACACCGAGGTGGAGGGGACGGAGCACTCCGAGGAGGAGGGCGAGCAGGAAGGGGAGCCCGTCCAGGCGTAAGGGAGGCCGAGGGGCGGCGCTCACCACCAGAGTGAGTCGAGGCGGCTCTCGATCGCGCGGATGTGGAGGCGGGCGCAGCCCTCGCAGAAGAAGAGGCGGCGTCCGTCCTCCACGGAACAGAGCCAGGTCGGAGGGGCTGTTCCGCCTTCGGCGGCGGTGCCGCACCGGGCGCACACCACGCCATGTTCGGCGGGTTGTTCGGGGGGATGGGTCTCCTCGTCCACCTTCTGACGATATCCCCGTGACCGGATGGCCGACGGCACAACGCACCGCGGGGCCGTCCGTGTCCGGACGGCCCCGCGGTGAGGTGATATCTGCACGGTCAGTGCATGACCGCCATGGCCAGCGCGCGGCGGGCGCGCAGCGAGGCGCGCTCCGCTCGGCGCTGCATCCGGCGGGCGGAGATCAGGCGGGCCGACCGACGGTCCTCCTGAGCCTCCCGCAAGCGGTCGTGCATATGCGCACGAGCCAGGGCTTCTGGGATGAGTTGCATTTCGCGGGTCCTGTTCTGACGCGAGTCGTTCGCGCCGATGATGGTGACGTCGGGGGTGGCGGAGCCGACGGGCTCCTTCGTGGGGGTGATCATCGGTGCCTGATTCCGGGGGTCATGGGTCTGGGGACGGTCGATCGTTCCGAGGCGGAGCCTGCGTGTGGGGGCGGGGACCCCACAGGTCGCGGTCACGCTGCGACCGGGTTCTTGCGCGGACGGCCACGCGGACGCTTGCGGGCCACGACGACACCCTGGACGAAGAGCTCGCCGCCCCAGACACCCCACGGCTCGCGGCGGTCCTTCGCCCCGGCGAGGCAGGCCTCGACGAGCGGGCAGGTACGGCAGAGGGACTTGGCGTACTCGACGTCGGCGGGCGACTCGGCGAAGAAGACCTCCGGGTCGTAGGAACGGCACGGAACGGGTACGCCGAGGTTCTCGATGGCGTCGTCGAGCGCGGTGAGCGTGGTGAGCGGGGTCAAGGCGGAGTCCTCCGTGGAGCCGGGCGGCGAGATCGGGGTGGAAAGCGGTACTGACGGGGCGTGCGTTTCGATGTGCACGGTGGGTGGTGTCCTCGTCTGGTCGTGCCGGCCTGTTGGCCGGTTGGCGGCTGCTGGTACCAGGTCCTGCTAGTCCCGAGGCTCCTTCGTTCCATCCCGTCCGTTCGGACAAAACAAAAGGGCCGCGGATCCCGAGTGGGGTTCCGCGGCCCTGAAGGCGCCGGCCTGATGCTGGATCAGGCTGGATCACTCCAGGGTTCAGGCCCACGGAAGGCCCACATCATGTGGTGCTGCTGCGTCTGCTTCTCGGCTCCGGCACCGGCTGCTGCAAAGGCATAGGCCTGAGCCTGTGCTGCCTTCGCTACTGCTGCCGCCGGTGCCTCGATCGGTCGCTCATTACGCTCCCGCGTCACGGGGAGGCTCACCAGGGACAGCGGACGGACGGCAGAGATGCCGGACAGACCGGTGGCGCGAAGCGAGGCAACCGAGGAGCGGGTGAGGCCGAGCGAGCAGGCGGAGACGACCGAGAGATCGGTCATTTTCTGGGTTTCGATGATGCTGATCACTTCAATCGCCTCCTCTCGGCGTCTCAGGGGGACCGGCCGGAGCCGGTCCTGCGTATTCGGATAAGTACAGCACGGAATCAGGGCTTCAGAGAAGTCGCTGTTCCCGTGGTTAAGAACCTATGGTGACGACTGGGGCGGGCGCAAACTATTTTCTGGACGAGTTTTCCTCAGGTCCCATCGGCGCTCTCCTCGATCTCGCCATCAACCGTCTCACCTGCGCAGATGGCCAGAACATCGGTGCCGAAGCGGCTCAACTTCCGGTTGCCGACGCCGGCGATGACGACCAGCTCGCCCTCCGTGGACGGCACCGACTCGGCGATCGCCATGAGGGTCTTCTCGGTGAACACGCAGAAGTCGGGCTGGCCCAGCAGGGCCGCCTGGGCGGCACGCCAGTCGTACAGCCGCCCGTACAGCCCCTCGTCCATGTCCGAGGGGCACTCCTCGCAGCGCATCAGCTTCATCTCGCCCGCGTCGGTCAGCGTGCGTCCGCAGACCCGGCACCGCACCGGGCTCCTGGGCCTGCGCTCGGCCGAGGAGGTGCGGCTCGCCGCCGCGGCCCGGCCGGTGCCCCGGTCGATGCCTCCTCCGCCGCCGGCCCCGCTCCGCGCGCCCGGAGCCGCCGAGCCCGGCCGCAGACCGTTCAGGAAGCGGGTGGGCCGCCGGCTCGCCCTGCCGCCCGGCGACCGCGACAGCGCCCAGGAGAGCGAGAGGTCGACGCGGGCGCGGGTGATCCCGACGTACATCAGGCGCCGCTCCTCCTCGACCTGCTCGTCGGTCTTGGCGTAGGCGATCGGCATCATGCCCTCGGTCAGGCCTACCAGGAACACGGCGTCCCACTCCAGGCCCTTCGCCGAGTGCAGCGACGCCAGCGTCACCCCCTGGACCGTCGGCGCGTGCTGGGCGGCAGCCCGCTCGTCCAGCTCACGGACCAGGTCGGTCAGGGTCGCCCCCGGTTTCGCCGTCTCGAAGTCCTCCGCGAGGCGCACCAGCGCGGCCAGCGACTCCCAGCGGTCGCGCACGGCCCCCGATCCGGCGGGCGGCCGGCTGGTCCAGCCCTTGGTGGAGAGCACCGCGCGCACCTGGGACGGCAGCCCCTCCGCCTCGTCGAGGAGGGAGTCGTTGCGCCCGGCGCGGGCCGCGCCGCGCAGGGCGGTGCCCGCCTCACGGACCTCGGCCCGCTCGAAGAACCGCTCGGCGCCGCGCAGCTGGTAGGGCACCCCGGCGTCCGCGAGGGCCTGCTCATAGACCTCGGACTGGGAGTTGACGCGGTAGAGCACGGCGATCTCGCCGGCCGGCACGCCCGCGGCGACGAGATCACGGATGCGCCGGGCGGTGCCCTCGGCCTCGGTGGGCTCGTCGGAATACTCCGTGTACACGGGCTCGGGCCCCTTGTCGCGCTGTGAGACCAGCTCCAGGCGGTGGTCGGCGGCCCTGCCGCGGGCCTGGCTCAGCAGGCCGTTGGCGAGGTGGACGACCTGGGGGGTGGAGCGGTAGTCCCGCACCAGCTTGACCACGGTCGCCCCCGGGTGGCGGGTGCGGAAGTTCAGCAGGTGGTCGGGGGTGGCTCCGGTGAAGGAGTAGATCGTCTGGCTGGCGTCGCCGACGACGCAGAGATCGTCCCGGTCGCCGACCCAGAGGTCGAGCAGCCGCTGCTGGAGCGGGCTCACGTCCTGGTACTCGTCGACGACGAAGTGCTGGTACTGGCCGCGCACGTGCTCGGCGATGTCGCTCCGGTCCTGGAGGATGCCGACGGTGAGCAGCAGCACGTCCTCGAAGTCGATCACCGAGCGGTCGCGCTTGAGCTGCTCGTACATCGAGTAGATCTGGGAGAGCTCCGCCGGGTCGCGGGGGGCGTCGCGTTGGGTCTTGGCGACCGCCGCCGGATAGTCGGCGGGGACGGTCTGGGTGACCTTGGCCCACTCGATCTCGCTGGTGACGTCCCGCAGCTCGTTGCGGTCGAGCCGGAGCTGGCAGCGGCCGGCGGCCTCGGCGACCAGCTGGACCTTCCGCTCCAGCAGCCGGGGCAGCTCGCCACCAACTGCTTTCGGCCAGAAGTACTGGAGCTGTCGGAGGGCGGCGGAATGGAAGGTCCGTGCCTGGACGCCCATCGCGCCGAGCTGTCGCAGGCGGCCGCGCATCTCTCCGGCGGCCCGGTTGGTGAAGGTGACGGCGAGCACGGTGGCCGGCTGGACGATGCCCGCGCGCACCCCGTACGCGATGCGGTGGGTGATCGCGCGGGTCTTGCCCGTACCGGCTCCGGCCAGCACGCACACCGGTCCGTGCAGGGCCAGCGCCACCTCGCGCTGCTCGGGGTCGAGCCCGTCGAGCACGGCGTCCGGGGTCTCGGGAACCTGCGGGAAGAGGGTGGAGTGCGTTGCTGCTGTCACCCCGCCATGCTGCCAGGTCCCAGGGGGCGGATGCGGCGGTTGTCCACAGGGGTGAGGCATTCGTCGTACCGGCTACCGCGGCACGGGGCCGGTACAGGCGGTACAGGGCGGTACGGGGCCGGTACGACGGCCGGTACGGGGGCACGGTGGGAATGGTGGCCGCGTCCCGTGCGTTCCTTATCCATGCGGAACGGCCACGGACACAGTGGCCGGACCGCGAGTGACGCTGCCGGCCGCGCAGCGTACGGACGAGACGAAGGAGCGCCAGCGACATGGCGGGCACTGTGACGATGTACAGCACCACCTGGTGCGGCTACTGCCGTCGGCTGAAGAGCCAGATGGACCGCGAGGGCATCGCGTACAACGAGGTCAACATCGAGCACGACCCGGAGTCGGCCGCGTTCGTCGAGAAGGCGAATGGCGGAAACCAGACGGTCCCGACGCTGCTGATCGTGGCCCCCTCGGGCACCGAGTCGGTCATGACGAACCCGTCCCTCGCCCAGGTGAAGCAGGCGCTCACCGCCTGACCAGGCCGAAGGATCGACCGCCCGTCGCGCGCGGCACTGCCCCCGGCACCGCCGGGGGCAGTCGTGTGTCCGGGATGCTCAGGCGGTCCGCTTCGCGCTGCCGGGCCTCGGGAGCGGCTTGCCGTACCAGAGCTCGATCAGGCGGGCCGCGATCGAGATGCCGAACGGGGGCATGACCTCACCGGACTCGAACGCGGCGGTGAGGTCCTCGCGGGAGAACCAGCGGGCCTCCTCGATCTCCTCGCCGTCGACGGTGATGTCGAAGGACGTCGCCCGCGCCATGAAGCCGAGCATCAGGCTGGAGGGGAACGGCCAGGGCTGGCTGGCGATGTACTCCACCTCGCCGACGGTGATCCCGGCCTCCTCGTACACCTCGCGGGCCACGGACTGCTCGATCGACTCCCCCGGCTCGACGAACCCGGCGAGCGTGGAGAAGCGGCCCTCCGGCCAGTGCACCTGGCGGCCCAGCAGGGCCCGGTCCCGGTCGTCGGTGACCAGCATGATGACCGCCGGGTCGGTGCGCGGGTAGTGCTCGGCGCCGCAGGCCTGGCAGCGGCGGATATGGCCGGCCGCCGCGATGACGGTGCGCTCGCCGCAGCGGGAGCAGAAGCGGTGCAGCCGCTGCCAGTTCTCCAGGGCCACCGCGTGCACCATCAGGCCCGCGTCGCGGGGGCCGAGGAGAAGACCCGCCTCGCGGAGTCCCGCGGGCCGGGCCGACTGGTCCATGCGGCCGGGCAGCGAGTCCTTCTGGAGCGCGAAGTAGCTGACGCCGTTCTCGTCGGTGCCGAGGAAATACCGGTGGGTCTCGGTGACCGGGGCTTCGAAGGCCGGGGTCATGACGATCTCGGTGCCCCCGTCGGGGGTGTCGTCGATCAGCACCTGCCCGCCGGAGACGACGAAGACGCGGGTCGTCGGGTGGCTCCACGCCACGGCCAGCCACGCCTCGTCGAGGCGGTGGTGTGCCGCGCGGTCGATGCCGCTCGGCGCGGTGAGGCCGATCGGGCGGTCTGCGGTGGCGTTGTCGAAGGTGCTCACAGGTGCTTCCTACTCCCCCTGGGTGGATCGGGTGTGCACAGATACGTGGAGGGTGTGCAGAGGATTCAGCGGAGTTCCGGTTCCGGGCGTTCGGGAGTTCCGGCGCTCGGCGGAGTGCTGGGCATTCAGCGCAGCGCCGTGGCCAGCTCGCCCCACAGGTGGGCGGTCGTCTCCACACCCTTGAGCAGAAGGTCCAGCTCGACCTTCTCGTCGGGGGCGTGCCAGCCGTCGGAGGGTACGGAGATGCCGAGGAAGAGGACGGGGGCGCCGAGCACGTCCCTGAGGTCGGCGGCGGGTCCCGAGCCTCCTTCACGGGTGAAGAGGACCTTCTTCCCGAAGGCCCGGCCCATCGCGCGGGCCACCGCCTGGAGGGCGGGGTGGTCCAGCGGGGTCAGGCAGGGGCGGGTGGCGGGCTGGAAGGCGATCCGGTGGCGTACGCCCGCCGGGACACGGGACTCGGCCCAGGCCTGGACGGCCCGCTGCACCCGGTCGGGGTCCTGGCCGTCGACCAGCCGGAAGCTGATCTTCACCAGGGCCGAGGAGGGGATGATCGTCTTGCTGCCGGCGCCCTGGTAGCCGCCGCCGATGCCGTTGACCTCGGCGGTGGGGCGGGCCCAGACGCGCTCCAGCGTGGAGTACCCGGCCTCGCCGGCCGCGGCCCCCGACTTCGCGGTGCGCAGCCAGGTGGCCTCGTCGAAGGGCAGCTCGGCGAAGAGGGCCCGCTCGGTGTCGGTGAGGTCGGTGACCCCGTCGTAGAAGCCGGGAATCGCGACCCGGCCGTCCGCGTCGTGCAGCGCGGCGACGAGGCGGGCGATCTCGGTGGCCGGGTTGGGGACGGCTCCGCCGAACGATCCGGAGTGGATGTCCTGGGCGGGGCCGTACAGCTCGATCTCGCACTCCGCGAGGCCGCGCATGCCGGTGCAGACGGTCGGGGTGTCCTCGTCCCACATGCCGGTGTCCGAGACGATCACCGCGTCGGCGGCGAGCCGGTCGGCCCGCTGCTCGGCCAGCGCGCGGAAGTTCGGGGAGCCCGACTCCTCCTCGCCCTCGATCAGCAGTTTGAGGTGGACGGCGGGGGTGGTGCGGCCGGTCGCGGCGAGGTGGGCGCGGACCCCGAGGGTGTGGAAGAAGACCTGGCCCTTGTCGTCGGCCGCGCCGCGCCCGTACATCCGGCCGTCCCGGATCACCGGCTCGAACGGGTCGGTCGCCCAGCCGTCCTCGCGGGCGGCGGGCTGTACGTCGTGGTGGCCGTAGACCAGGACGGTCGGGGCGTCCGGGTCCTCGCTGGGCCACTCGGCGAAGACCGCCGGGGCTCCGGGGGTCTCCCAGATCTCGGTGACCGGGAAGCCGGTCTCCTCGAGCTTGGCGCTCAGCCACTCCGCGCTGCGCCGTACGTCCCCGTCGTGCTCCGGCTGCGCGGACACGGACGGGATGCGCAGCCACTCCGCGAGGTCGTCGAGGAAGGCTGCGCGGTGGTGTTCGGTGTACGTACGGACGGCGCTGTCCGGGGTCTCGCTCATGCTCTTGAGCCTAGCCGCCCTCGGGGGCCGGCTCGTCCAGCAGGATCCGCTCCAGCTCGGCCCGGCCGGGCAGCCCCCGCGGGTGGACGGTCTCCCCGCTGCGTACGTAGAGGAAGGTGGCGGTGACCTCTTCGAGCGGCAGATCGTGCAGTTCGGCCCAGGCCAGCCGGTAGACGGCGAGCTGGAGGGGATCGGCGGTGCGGTGGCGGGTGGTCTTCCAGTCGACGATCTCGTACCGGTCGCCCGTGCGGTAGACGGCGTCGATCCGGCCCCGGATCACGCGGCCCGCGAGGGTGATCTGGAACGGGCTCTCCACCCGGTACGGCGTGCGCCGGGCGTACGCGGTGCGCTCGAACGCCGCCTTCAGTTCGGCGAGGTCCCGCTCGTCGGCGATCTCCGCGTCGCTCCCGTCTCCCCCGGGCAGTTCGTCGGGGCCGAGCATGGGCAGCGGCAGGTTCTCGTACCGCGACTCCACCCAGGCGTGGAACCGGGTGCCCCGGCGGGCCGCGGGCTGCGGCGGGCGCGGCATGGGCCGGGCCAGCTCCCGGGCGAAGGCGTCGGGGTTCTCGGCCAGGCGCAGCAGCTGGGTGGCGGAGAGCGCGGCGGGCACGAGGACCTCGCGCACGGTGGCGCGGGCGCGGCGCAGCTCCCCGGCCAGGGAGTCCAGGTCCCGGTCCCAGGAGGCGAGGGTGCGGGCCTCCTCGGGGGTGAGCCGTTCCGTGGAACCGGCCTCCTGGGGGTGGCGGGCGGCCGGGATGTGCGAGGGCGGGCGCGGGGACGGTGTGGTGACCTGTCCGGTGTCAGGCGCGGTCTTCGGTGCGGTCTTCGGTGCGGTGTCCTGCACGGTCTCCGGTGCGGAGACCGGCGCCGTGTCCGGCGTGCCCGGGGGGCGTTCGGTGGGAAGCGCGTCCCAGTCCCAGTCCTCGTCGACCGGCTCCTCCTCGACCGGCCCCTCCTCGAACAGCGTCTCGTCGGCCAGTACGCCATCGGGTCCGGGCCCGTACGCCGGGGTCTCCTCGTCCCCGTGGACGGCCAGGCGCTCCAGGTGGGCCAGCACGGTGTCCCTGGCGGCACGGCGGCGGGCGAGGGCGTCGGCGTCGAGCGGGAGCGGCCAGGCCAGGTCGGCGTCCCGTTCCGCGAGGGCCGGGTTCTCCTCGTCCTCGGCGGGCTCGTCCGCCCAGGCCTCGATCTCGCCGTGGCCCGCCGCGCAGTGCTCGTACAGCGCGTCGAGGAAGGCGGACGGGCCCCGCGTCCGCTTCTGGGACGGGCCCCACCAGTGGCCGGAGCCGAGGAGCAGGGAGCGGGGGCGGGTGAAGGTGACATAGCCGAGGCGCAGTTCCTCCGTGTGCTGGTGCTCCTTCATCTCCGCCTTGAACGCCTTGATCCCCTTGGCGTCGAGGCCGTCGTGCGTGTCCAGGGCCGGGAGCGTCTCCGCGTCGCCGCGCAGGGCGTGCGGGAGCACCTGGGCCTGGGCGGTCCACGCCTCCCGGGCCCGGTCGCTCGGGAACTGGCCCGTGACCAGTCCGGGTACGGCGACGACGTCCCACTCCAGGCCCTTGGACTTGTGGGCGGTGAGGACCTTGACGGTGTTCTCGCCGCCGGGCAGCGCGTTGTCGAGGCCCTTCTCGTACTGCGCGGCGGTCCGCAGGAAGCCGAGGAAGGCGAGCAGGGTCGCCTCGCCGTCCAGGGAGGCGAACCGGGCCGCGGTGTCCAGGAAGTTGGCGAGGGTCTCCCGGCGGCGGGCGGCCAGCGCCTGCGGGGACGCGGACAGCTCGACCTCCAGTCCGGTGGTGGCCAGGACCCGGTGCAGGACGTCCATCAGGGGGTCCGCGAGCGAGCGGCGCAGGTCGCGCAGCTCCCGGGCGAGGCGGGCGAAGCGGACGCGGGCCTCGGCGGAGAACGGCAGCCCGTCGTCGACCGCGTCCCCCACGACCAGGAAGGTGTCCAGCGCGTCCGCGAGCGATATCACCTCGGCCGGGTCCGTGCCCTCGACCGCGTCCGCGAGCCGCTGGTCCGCGTCGGCGTCGTCCGCGTGGCCGGCCCGGTGCACGAGAAGGCGTGCGCGGCGGCCCAGGAGGGCGAGGTCCCGGGGGCCGATGCGCCAGCGCGGTCCGGTGAGGAGGCGGACCAGGGAGGCGTTGGCCCCCGGGTCCTGGAGGACCTCGCAGACGGCGACCAGGTCCGCCACCTCGGGCAGGTGCAGCAGCCCGGCGAGGCCGACGACCTCGACCGGGATGTCCCGGGCGACCAGCGCCGCCTGGATCTCGGGGAAGTCCCCGGCGGTCCGGCACAGGACGGCGATCTCGCCCGGCGGGGTGCCGGTGCGCACGAGGTGGGCGAGGGAGTCGGCGAGCCAGTCGATCTCCTCGGTGTGCGTGGCCAGCAGGGCGCAGCGGACCATGCCGTCCCGCTCGGCTCCCGGGGCGGGGCGCAGCGCCTCGACACCCTCGTGCATCGCCCGCAGGGGTTCGGCGAGGCCGTTGGCGAGCTGGAGGAGACGGCCGCCGCTGCGCCGGTTCTCGCTGAGGCTGTAGCGGGTGGCGGGGGCGCCGTCTGCGTGCGGGAAGTGCTCGGGGAAGTCGTCGAGGTTGGCGACGGACGCGCCGCGCCAGCCGTAGATCGCCTGACAGGGGTCGCCCACGGCGGTCACCGCGTGGCCGGTGGGCGTGGGGCCGTCCTCACCGGACTCCGTACCGCTGCCGAACAGTGCCGAGAGCAGCAGTCGCTGGGCCACCGACGTGTCCTGGTATTCGTCGAGGAGGACCACCCGGAACTCCTCGCGCAGGATCTTCCCGACCTCGGGCCGGGTCAGGGCCAGCTCGGCGGAGAGGGCGATCTGGTCGCCGAAGTCCACCAGGTCCCGGCCGCGCTTGGCGGCCCGGTAGCGCTCGGTGAGGCCGAGGAGGGAGCGGCGGGCCTCGGCGGTCTCGGGGATCTTGCGGAGGTCGGCGTTGCTGAGCTTCGTGTGCTCCAGGGCGCTCAGCAGCTCGGTGTCGTGACGGTCCAGCGCGCCGGGGCGTACGAGGTGTTCGGACAGCTCCCCGTCGAGCGCCAGGAGATCGCTGACCAGGGTGGGGAAGGACCGGGTGAGCGCCGGATAGGGGCCGGGGGCCTCGCGCAGCACCTTCGCTGCGAGTTGGTAGCGGGTGGCGTCGGCGAGGAGGCGGGTGGTCGGCTCCAGGCCGATGCGCAGGCCGTGCTCGGTGAGGAGGCGGCCGGCGAAGGCGTGGTAGGTGGAGATGGTGGGCTCGCCCGGGGGATGGTCCGGGTCGATGACGTCGGGGTCGGTGACCCCGGCGGCGATCAGCGCCCCGCGGACGCGCTCGGCCAGCTCGCCCGCCGCCTTGTTGGTGAAGGTGAGGCCGAGGACCTGCTCCGGCGCGACCTGTCCGGTGCCCACCAGCCAGACCACGCGGGCGGCCATCACCGTGGTCTTGCCCGACCCGGCTCCGGCCACGATCACCTGCGGGGCGGGCGGCGCGGTGATGCAGGCCGTCTGCTCCGGGGTGAACGGGATCCCGAGGAGATCCTTGAGCTGCTCGGGATCGGTGATGCGTGGGGACACGTGGGAAACGGTAACCGGAGCCACTGACAATCCTGGCCGGTGCCCACGAAAGGCCGTGCTCCACCACCTGACGGGCTTCAGTCGACCACGTGACGGCCCTCCGGCTGCGCGCTGCACGAGGCGCGGAAGGCGCAGTGGGCGCAGTGGGTGCCGGTGGTCGGTGTGAAGCGTTCGTCCAGGACCTTTCCGGCGGCGGTGGCGAGCAGGCCGGAGACCCACTCCCCCGCCAGCGGCTCCTGGGCCTGGACCCTGGGGTGGGCGTCGCCGCCCTCCTTCCTGGGGGCGGGCTGACGGAGCTGGACCAGCTCGGCTCCGCCCGGCTCGGGGCGGCGACCGTCGAAGACCTCGTCGACCGCGCCCTCGCGGACGGCGAGCTGGTAGACGGCGAGCTGGGGATGGGCGGCGACCTCGTCCTTGGTGGGCGCGCCCTTGCCGGTCTTGAAGTCGACGACGTACGCCCGGCCCTCGGCGTCCTGTTCGACCCGGTCCATCGAGCCCCGGATGCGGACGGCGTACTCGCCCGCCTCCAGGGTCACGTCGAAGTCGTGCTCGCTCGCGGTGGGTGTGCGGCCCCCCCGGTCCAGGACGTGCCAGTGCAGGAAGCGTTCCAGGGCGGCGCGCGCGTGGTCCTTCTCCTGCTCGGACTTCCAGGGGGCGTCGAAGGCGAGGCCGTTCCACACGGAGTCCAGGCGTTCCATGAGGACGTCCAGGTCGGCGGGGGTCCGGCTGGAGGCGACCTCGTCGGCGAGTACGTGGACGACGTTGCCGAACCCCTGGGCGGCGGTGGCCGGGGCGTCGGCCTTCACCTCGCGGCCCAGGAACCACTGGAGGGCGCAGGTGTTGGCGAGCTGGTCCAGCGCGCTGCCGGAGAGGGTGACGGGCTGGTCGCGGTCGCGCAGCGGGACGGCGGAGCGGGTCGGCTCCTCCAGGCCCCACCAGCGGTACGGGTGGGCCGCGGGCACCAGCGGCTGCCCCTCGTCGTCGGTGAGCGCGGCGAGCCGGGCGAGGCGGTGGGCGGCGGCCTCGCGCAGCGCGTCGGACGCGGCCGGGTCGACCGTGGTGGCGCGCAGCTCGGCGACGAGCGCGGCGACGGCGAGGGGGCGGCGCGGGCGGCCGGTGACGTCGCGGGGTTCGACGCCCAGCTCGGTCAGGAAGCGGGAGGGCTGGTCGCCGTCGTCGGCGGGGGCCTTCACGGCGGTGACGACGAGGCGGTCGCGGGCGCGGGTGGCGGCGACGTAGAAGAGCCGGCGCTCCTCGGCGAGGAGGGCCCCGGGTGTGAGGGGTTCGGCGAGTCCGTCGCGGCCGATCCGGTCGGCCTCCAGGAGGGAGCCCCGGCGGCGCAGGTCGGGCCAGACGCCCTCCTGGACCCCGGCGACGACGACGAACCGCCACTCCAGGCCCTTGGAGCGGTGGGCGGTCATCAGGCGTACGGCGTCGGGGCGGGCGGTCCGCCGCGAGAGGGTGTCCGCGGCGATGTCCTGGGCGTCGACCTCTTCCAGGAAGTTGAGGGCCCCGCGCCCGCCGGTGCGCTCCTCGGCGCGGGCGGCCGTCTC
This sequence comes from Streptomyces sp. NPDC102283, assembly GCF_044766265.1. NCBI lineage: Bacteria > Bacillati > Actinomycetota > Actinomycetes > Kitasatosporales > Streptomycetaceae > Streptomyces > Streptomyces sp. NPDC102283. The sequence goes on along the minus strand of NZ_JBIWLQ010000022.1, from coordinate 25,987 downwards.
GAACAGGGCGCACACCGCGTCGAGATCGCGGTCGGCGTTGCGCCCGCCCGCCCCGCCGCGCAGCGCGGCCCGCTCCAGCCTGCCGGGCCAGGGGGTGCCGTTCCACAGGGTCCACAGGGCCTCCTCGGCGGTGCCGCCGCCTTCGAGGAGTTCGCGGGCCTTGCGCAGGAGTGCGCCGAGGCGCTGCGCTCCGTGGGCGTACGCCGGGTCGTGGGTGACGAGCCGTTCGGGCTCGGCCAGGGCGCGGGCCAGCAGGGCGTCGGAGGGGGCGGGGACCCGGATCCCGGCGGCGCGCTCCTCGTCGCGCAGGGCCCGGCCGAGGCGGCGCAGGTCGGCGGCGTCCATGGAGCCGAGCGGGGAGGCGAGGAGGGTGAGGGCGGTCTCGGTGTCGAGCCAGGGGGCGGCTCCCTGCTCTGCCTCATCCTCCTCGACTCCCTGCTCTGCCTCCTCCTCGGCGCTCTCATCCGGCCGGTTCTCCGGCCGGCTCTCCTGTTCCTCCCCCGGCCGACTCTCCGGCTGATTCTCCGGTTCCGTTTCGGCGGTGCTGTGGTGCAGCGCCGCCGCGGCGACCGTCCGCAGCGCCGTCAGCAGGGGGGCGACGGCCGGTTCGTAACGCAGCGGCAGGTCGTCGCCGTCGACCTCCAGGGGGACTCCGGCGGAGGTGAGGGCGCGGCGGACGGCCGGCAGCGAGCGGCCTCCGGCCCGTACCAGCACGGCCATCTCCTGCCACGGCACCCCGTCCTCCAGATGGGCGCGGCGCAGCAGGTCCGCGATGTTCTCCAGCTCCGTGGACGCGGTCGGGTAGGTGTACGTCTCGACCTGGCCGCCGTCCCGGACGGCGGCGGGCTCGCGGTGGGCGCGGACCGTGTCGGCGGGGAGCCGGGTCAGGGGCATCCGGCGGGTGAGCAGCCGGGTCGCCGCGAGCAGTCCGGCCCCGGAGCGGCGGGAGGTGGTGAGGACGCCCACGGGCGCGGGGCTCCCGTCCGCCCGGCGGAAGGTGTCCGGGAAGTCGAGGATGCCGTTCACGTCGGCGCCCCGGAAGGTGTAGATCGACTGGTCGGGGTCGCCGAAGGCGATCAGCGTCCGCCCGCCGCGCGCGGCCGCCCCGCGCTCCTCGGCGTACCCCGGCGCGCGTCCCCGGTTGCCCGCCAGCGCGCGCAGCAGGCGCACCTGGGCCGGGTCGGTGTCCTGGTACTCGTCGACGTACACCGCGTCGTAGCTCCCGGCCAGCCGCTCCGCCACCTCGGGGCGCTCGGCGAGCAGGACCGCGCGGTGCACCAGCTCGGCGTAGTCCAGCACGCCCTGGGCGTCGAGGATGTCGAGGTACTCGGCGAGGAACTGGGCCGCCGCGCTCCAGTCCGGGCGGCCGGTGCGGCGGGCGAAGGCGGCCAGCGCGTCCGGGCCAAGGCCCAGTTCACGGCTGCGGGCCAGGACGGCGCGCACCTCGTCGGCGAAGCCGCGGGTGGTCAGGCAGGACCGCAGCTCGTCCGGCCAGCGGACGTGGGCCAGGCCCTCCTTCTCCAGGTCGAGCTGGCCCGCCAGCAGCTCGCGGACGGTGACGTCCTGTTCGGGTCCGGACAGGAGGCGCAGCGGGTCGGCGAACAGGTCGGCGTCCTGGTGGGCCCGGACCAGGGCGTAGCAGTACGAGTGGAAGGTGGTGGCCTGCGGGCCCCGGGCCGCCCCGAGGCGGGCGGCCATCCGGTCGCGCAGCTCGACGGCGGCCTTGCGGCTGAAGGTGAGGACGAGGATGCGGGCGGGGTCGGCACCGCGGTTCACCCGCGCGGCGACGGATTCGACGAGGGTGGTGGTCTTCCCGGTGCCGGGCCCGGCGAGGACCAGCAGCGGGCCGCCCGGATGGTCAACCACAGCGCGCTGGCCTGCGTCAAGGAGGGGGGACTCCACGGAACCCGGCGGAGTGCGGACCAGGCGGTACGCACCCGTGGTCCGCGGCCGTGACTCACGGCGCGGACTGTGCCGGGTGGAGGAGGAACTCACGTGGATCGCCGGTCCTGGTGGGTGTACGCGGGTGTACTGGTGATGGGTGACGGGGGACGGGGTCGGTGCGGACGGGAAAGAAGAGGAAGGGGCGGAGCGTGCCGCGCGATGACGACGCTACGCCAGCGGCGGCGCGGGAGGCGGCGGCCGTGCTGCGTCGCTCGTCACGTGCACTGCCGCCGTCACGTGCTCTGCCGCGTCGGGCCGCGTCCGCCGGAAGCCGATGGCGGAAGCTGTCAGGTGTGAGCTTTCTCGCCCGAACCACCCGAACCGCCCGAACCGTCCGGACCGCCCGTGTCCGCGTCACCGCCCGGACCGCGCCCCTCGTCAGGTGCGGCCTCCGCCGGCCCGCCGCCGTCCCAGCGGGCACGCCGCATGTCGATGCGCGGGATGTGCCCCTCCGCGTGCCGCGACGCCTCGCGCAGCGGGGTGCCCTCGGCGCGGTAATGGCCCAGCGCCCGCAGCTCGTGCGCGGGGAGCAGCGTCCCGTCGGAACGGACGACGCGCCACCACGGCACGGCCGATCCGTACAGCGCCATGACCCGGCCGACCTGGCGGGGCCCGCCCTCGCCCAGCCACTCCGCGATGTCGCCGTAGGTCATCACCCGGCCGGGCGGGATCAGGTCGGTCACGTCGAGGACGCGCTCCACGTACTCCGGCAGTGCCGCACCGGTCGGTTCCGGCAGTTCGGCGCCGGTCGGGGTGGCTCCGGTCGGGGCGGCGCCGGCCCCGCCCCCGGCCGTCTGGTCCTGGCTCATCCGACCCATCCTGCCGTACGTCACCGACAGTCCCGCCGAAACGGTGTCCGTCCGGGCACACAGCGTGCACACGGGTGGAAAGGAGCGTATGTTGCGCTTCCCGCGCCCGTGCGATGCACCCTGATGCCCTCCTCCGTCTACGGGCCGTGCCACCATCATGCGGGCGGTGACCGGTGATACCAGAACACGAAGACGAACCAGAGGCGACGAAGGAGCAGGGCGTGCAGCCACCGAAGGCGGCGGACGCCTCCGATGCCGGGGAGCGCCCGCAGGGTGATTCCGAACCCTCCGGAGCAGCCCGATCCTCCACCGGAGCCCCCCTCGCCGACGGTCCCACGACGTCCACCACCGGACATCTGGCCGGCTCGACGCTCGCCTCGGCCGAAGCCGCTCTGACCGACCGCGTCTCCGGCGACGAGCCGCTGCTCCCTGCCCGGGTGCACCGGCCCTCCGACCTGATGCGGCTGCTCATCGGGGTACTCGCGATCGCGGTGCTGTTCTCGATCGCCGCCTTCGCCCAGGGCACCACCACCGGCCTGGAAGACGACATCTCCAAGGGCACCGAGCAGGCGCCCGACCTGCTGATCAAGATCGCCGGTCTGGTGTCCAGCATCGCCGTGCTGCTGGTGCCGGTCGCCTTCGCCATCGAACGCCTCATCAAACGCGACGGACTGCGGATCGCGGACGGCGTGCTCGCCGCCGTGCTCGCCCACGGAGTGACGCTCGCCACCGACCTCTGGGTCTCGCGGTCCGCGCCCGGCACCATCCAGGACGCGCTGACCCAGCCGCAGACGGCCGGCGGGCTGACCGACCCGGTGCACGGCTATCTCGCGCCGGTCATCGCGTACATGACGGCGGTCGGGATGGCACGGCGGCCGCGCTGGCGCGTGGTGCTGTGGGTGGTGCTGCTGCTCGACGCGTTCGCGATGCTCGTCGGTGGGTACACCACCCCGTTCTCGATCATCCTCACCGTGCTGATCGGCTGGACCGTGGCGTACGGGACGCTGTACGCGGTCGGCTCGCCGAACGTCCGCCCCACCGGCCAGCACCTGATGGCCGGTCTGCGGCACGTGGGCTTCCACCCGGTCGCGGCGATGCGCACCGAGGACGCCCCGGACCACGCCGACCAGAACGACCGGGGGCGGCGCTATCTGGTCACCCTGGAGGACGGCCCCCCGCTGGACGTCACCGTCGTCGACCGGGAACAGCAGGCCCAGGGGTTCTTCTACCGGGCCTGGCGACGGCTCACGCTGCGCGGGATCACCCAGCGGCGCTCGATCCAGTCGTTGCGCCAGGCGCTGGAGCAGGAGGCGCTGCTCGCGTACGCGGCCATCGCCGCCGGGGCGAACGCGCCCAAGCTGATCGCCACCTCGGAGCTGGGCCCCGACGCGGTGATGCTCGTCTACGAGCACATCGGCGGCCGGACGCTGGACTCGATGGAGGACGAGGAGATCACCGACGATCTGGTGCGCGGCACCTGGCGTCAGGTGAAGGCCCTCCAGTCACGGCGGATCGCGCACCGCAGGCTGACCGGTGACGCGCTCCTGGTGGACCGTTCCGGGCGGGCGTTCGTGACGGATCTGCGCGGCGGCGAGATCGCCGCCGGTGATCTGGTGCTGCGGATGGACGTGGCCCAGTTGCTGACCACGCTGGGGCTGCGGGTGGGAGCCGAGCGGTCGGTCGCCGGGGCGCTGGCCGTACTCGGCCCGGACGCGGTGGCGGACTGTCTGCCGCTGCTCCAGCCGATCGCGCTGAGCCGCTCCACCCGGGCGACGCTGCGCCGGATCGCCCGCGAGCGTTCGCAGCGCGAGCGGGAGGCGGTGGTGGAGGCCTCGCAGGCGGCCAAGCAGGCGAAGGCGCAGGCCGCCGCGGAATCCGTGGCATCCGCGGAAACCGCCGGGGGGGCTCTCCCGGATCACGGCGCGGACCGGGCGGCCGAACAGAGGACGGCGCCCGGGACCGGACCCGAGGCGGGCCACAAGACCGGCCCCAAGACCGGTCCCAAGACGGACCACAAGGCGGAGCGCAAGTCGCTGCGCACCGAGAAGCAGGCCGAGAAGCGCGCCATCGACGACGCGCTGGAGGAGGCCCGCGAGGAGGATCTGCTCGCCCAGATCCGCCGTCAGGTGCTGCTGATCCGCCCGCAGGCCCCGGTCGAACCGGTCCGCCTGGAGCGCATCAAACCGCGCACCCTGTTCAGCTTCATCGCCGGGGCCATCGCCGCGTACTTCCTGATCTCGCAGGTCACCCAGGCCAACTTCGGGGTGGTCGTGGAGCAGGCGGAGTGGGGCTGGGTGGCGGCCGCCCTCGGCTTCTCGGCGCTGAGCTACGTGGCGGCGGCGATGAGCCTGCTGGGCTTCGTACCGGAGCGGGTGCCGTTCCGCAAGACGGTGCAGGCGCAGGTGGCCGGCTCCTTCGTGAAGATCGTCGCGCCGGCCGCCATCGGGGGCGTGGCACTGAACACCCGCTTCCTCCAGCGGGCCGGGGTGCGCCCCGGGCTCGCGGTGGCGAGCGTCGGGGCCTCGCAGCTCTTCGGGCTCGGCGCCCACATCATGCTGCTGGCGCTGTTCGGTTATCTCACCGGTACGGAGAGGACTCCGGACTCGTTGACCCCGTCCCGGACGGTGATCGCCGGTCTGCTGACGGTCGCGGTACTGGTGCTGGTGGTGACGGCGATCCCGTTCCTGCGGAAGTTCGTGGTGACCCGGGTGCGCTCGCTGTTCGCGGGGGTCGTGCCACGCATGCTGGACGTGGTGCAGCGGCCGCAGAAGCTGCTCACGGGCATCAGCGGCATGCTGCTGCTGACCGGCCTGTTCGTGCTCTGCCTGGACGCCTCCATCCGGGCGTTCAGCGGCCCGGGCGTTCCCCAGCTGAGCTACGCGAGCATCGCGGTGGTCTTCCTGGCGGGGAACGCGATCGGCTCGGCGGCCCCGACGCCGGGCGGGATGGGCGCGGTCGAGGGCGCCCTGACGCTGGGCCTGATCGCGGTCGGCCTGCCGGCGGAGGTCGCGGCGCCCGCGGTGCTGCTGTACCGCGTGATGACGCTGTGGCTGCCGGTGCTGCCGGGGTGGATCTGCTTCAACCAGCTCACCCGCAAGGGCGAGCTGTAGCCGAGCGGGGACCCGGCGGCAGCGGGCGTCCGCCACCCGCATGGACCGTGCCCGGCCGCGCTCCCCGGCGCCCCGCCGCACGATGGGGGCATGAGGACTTCCCCCGCTCTGCGTGCCGCCGCCCTCGCCGCCACCGCCTCCGTGCTGCTGCCGCTGGCCGCCTGTTCGGACGACGGTGACGGGGAGGGAGCCTCGACTCCCACCGGGGCCTCGACCGCCTCGCCGTCCTCCACCCCCGAGGACCTGGCGTCGCAGCAGCTCGCGTGGTCCCCGTGTCCGCCCCCGAACTCGGCCCAGGGCGGCGGCGAGTCGCCGTCCCCGCTGCCCGGCGGCGTGGTGTGGGAGTGCTCCTTCATGGACGTGCCCCTCGACTACGCGCAGCCGGACGGCCGCACGATCGAGCTGGCGCTGGTGCGGGCGAAGGCCAAGGAGCAGAAGCGGCGGATCGGCTCGCTGGTGTTCAACTTCGGCGGGCCCGGCGCGTCCGGCGTCGCGACGCTGCCCGCGTTCGGCACCGAGTACGACAAGCTGCGCACCCGGTACGACCTGGTGAGCTTCGATCCGCGCGGGGTCGGCCGCAGCGAGGGCGTCGAGTGCGCGGACGACGCCCAGCTCGACGCCTTCTACCAGGAGGACTCCACCCCGGACGAAGCGGCCGAGGAGAAGCAGTTCGTCCAGGGGCAGAAGGACTTCATCGCGGACTGCTCGGAGAACTCCGGCTCCGAACTCCCCTTCGTGGGCACGACGAACGCCGCCCGCGACCTGGACCTGATGCGCACGGTGCTGGGCGACGACCAGCTGCACTACTTCGGCATCTCGTACGGCACGGAGCTGGGCGGCGTCTACGCCCACCTCTTCCCGGACAAGGTCGGCCGGGCGGTGTTCGACGCGGTCGTCGACCCCACGAAGGACGCCGAGCAGTCCTCCATCGGCCAGGCCCAGGGCTTCCAGCTGGCCCTGGACAACTTCACGAAGGACTGCGCGGAACGCGACGACTGCGCGCTGCCCGGGGCCACCCAGCAGGAGGTCGAGCAGGGCATCGCCGATCTGCTGGTCGAGCTGGAGGAGGAACCGATCGACGGGCTCGGCGACCGGGCGCTGACGCAGACGCTCGCCACCACCGGCATCGCCTCCGCGCTCTACTCCAAGGAGACCTGGCCGCTGCTGGAACAGGGCCTGGACGAGGCGGGCGGCAAAAACGGCGGGCTGCTGCTCGCGCTGGCCGACTCGCTCAACGGCCGCTCGGAGGACGGGCGGTACGACAACTCCAACGCCGCCAACATCTCCATCAACTGCGCGGACAACGAGCAGCGGTTCTCCCTGGAGCAGACGAAGGCGGCGCTGCCCGCGTTCCGCAAGGCGTCCCCGCTGTTCGGGGACTATCTGGGCTGGGGCCTGATGAGCTGCACCGGCTGGCCGGTGGCGGGCACCTGGAAGACCCCGGACGTCGCTGCCCCCGGCTCCGCCCCGATCCTGGTCATCGGCAACACCGGCGACCCGGCGACCCCGTACGCGGGCGCGAAGGCGATGGTGGAGAAGCTGGGCAAGGGCGTCGGCGTCGAGCTGACCTACGAGGGCGAGGGGCACGGGGCGTACAACAGCAAGGACGCGTGTGTGCAACGAGCGGTCGACGGCTATCTGTTGAACGGCACGGCGCCGAAGTCCGGCACCGTCTGCGGGTGACACCGGCCCCCGACTCCCGTGTCACGCACGGCGGTTAGCATGGCCGCACATCACAGCCGCCCGAGGTGTCACCACCGGCTTCGGGCCAGAGGGCGTCGCGGACCCGACCCTCACCGACAAGACGCCCCGCCCAGGGGAAGGAAGCCGGATCATGCGTGCGCACCGTCGTGCCCAGCGGATCGCCGTCAGGACAGCAGCAGCTCTCCTCGCGGCCGGACTGCTCGCCGGCTGCGGCCTGTTGAGTTCGGAGCCGGAGGCGAGCGAGCCGGCCGACGGCCGCCCCGGCGAGACCTCCGCCTCGCCCGCGCCCGCGCCGACGGGCCTCAAGGACTCCCCCGGGACGCCGAAGCTGCCCTCCGCCCTCACCTCGCAGCGCCTCGACTGGAAGCGCTGCCCGGCCCCGGGGGCCGGCGAGGCCCCCGGTTCCGCCTGGCGTTGCGCGCGTGTGGACGTTCCGCTGGACTACGCGGAGCCGTCGGGGGAGACGCTCTCCATCGCACTGGTCCGCAAGCAGGCCCGCGACAAGGGACGTCGGCTCGGTTCGCTGCTGTTCAACTTCGGCGGACCCGGCAAATCCGGCGTCGGGATGCTGCCGCGCTCGGCCGACGGGTACGCGAAGCTCAACTCCCGCTACGACCTGGTGAGTTTCGATCCGCGCGGGGTCGCGGCCAGCTCCGGGGTGCGCTGCCGTGCCGACAAGGAGCAGGAGCAGGCCCACCGGAGCGTCGACCTGACTCCGGACACGGCGGCGGAGGAGGCCGCGTTCATCGAGGACGCCGCGGACTTCGGCGCCGGCTGCGAGCGCCGCTCGGGCGCGGTCCTGCCGCACGTCGGGACGGACGACGCCGCCCGCGACCTGGACCTGATCCGCGAGGTCCTGGGCGACGAGAAGCTGTCCTACCTCGGCTTCTCCTACGGTACGGAGCTGGGCGGAACGTACGCGCACCTCTTCCCGCACCGGGTGGGACGCACCGTGCTGGACGCGGTCGTCGACCCGACGGCCGACGGGACCGGGCACGCCCGGAACCAGACCACGGGCTTCCAGCGCGCCCTGGAGAACTACCTCAAGGACCGCGGCCAGGACCCGGAGGCGGGCTCCGAGCGCATCGCCCGGCTACTGGCCCGCATAGACCGGAGCCCGCTGCCGACCGACTCGGGCCGCGAGCTGAGCGAATCGCTCGCCATCACCGGCATCGTCGCCCCGCTGTACTCCGAGTCCGGCTGGCCCGCCCTGACGGCCGCGCTCGACGAGGCGGAGAACAACGGCACGGGCGATGGCCTGCTCCGGCTCGCCGACTCGTACAACGGCCGCGACGCGCAGGGGCGTTACGACACCCAGAGCCACTCCCAGCGGGCGATCTCCTGCGCCGACTCCACGTCCCGCCCCACCGTGGACGAGGCCCGTGCGCTGCTGCCGGAGTTCCGGAAGCTGTCACCGGTCTTCGGCCCGTTCCTGGCCTGGGACACCGCGGGCTGGTGCGCCCGGTGGCCGGTCGAGGGGGAGAGCGAGACACCGGAGACCAGCGCGCCGGGTGCGGGCCCGATCCTGGTCGTCGGGACGACCGGCGACCCGGCGACCCCGTACGAGGGGGCCCGGCGAATGGCGGACGAGCTGGGCAAGGGCGTCGGCATCCTGCTGACCAACAAGGGCGAGGGGCACGGGGCCTACGGGGGCAACGACTGCGTGACCGCGACGATCGACGCCTACTTCCTGGACGGGAAGGTCCCGGAGGACGGCACGACCTGCTCGTAGGAGGGGCCCGGTAACCCGGGCACCCGGAAGGGGCCGGCCCGCGCCTGCGCGGACCGGCCCCTTCCGTACGGCATCGGTACGGAACGCTCTAGTACACCGGCTTCTCGGGCTCGATCTGGTTGACCCAGCCGATCACGCCGCCGCCGACGTGCACCGCGTCGGCGAAGCCCGCGGACTTGAGGACCGCGAGGACCTCGGCGCTGCGGACGCCCGTCTTGCAGTGGAGGACGATGCGCCTGTCCTGCGGGAGGTCCTGGAGGGCGGTGCCCATGAGGAACTCGTTCTTCGGGATCAGCTTCGCGCCGGGGATCGAGACGATCTCGTACTCGTTCTTCTCGCGGACGTCGATGATCTCGATCTTCTCGTCGCCGTCGATCCACTCCTTGAGCTGCTTGGGAGTGATCGTCGCGCCGAGCGCCGCCTCCTGGGCCTCCTCGGACACGACGCCGCAGAAGGCCTCGTAGTCGATGAGCTCGGTGACGGTGGGGTTCTCGCCGCAGACCGCGCAGTCGGGGTCCTTGCGGACCTTGACCTGGCGGTACTGCATCTCCAGGGCGTCGTAGATCATCAGGCGGCCGACCAGCGGGTCGCCGACCCCGGCGAGCAGCTTGATGGCCTCGGTGACCTGGATGGAGCCGACGGACGCGCAGAGCACGCCCAGCACGCCGCCCTCGGCGCAGGAGGGGACCATGCCCGGCGGCGGGGGCTCGGGGTAGAGGCAGCGGTAGCAGGGCCCGTGCTCGGACCAGAACACGGAGGCCTGGCCGTCGAAGCGGTAGATCGAGCCCCAGACGTACGGCTTGTTCAGCAGCACCGCCGCGTCGTTGACGAGATAGCGGGTGGCGAAGTTGTCCGTGCCGTCCACGATCAGGTCGTACTGCGCGAAGATCTCCATCACGTTCTCGGCTTCGAGCCGCTCTTCGTGAAGGACCACGTTGACGTACGGATTGATGCCCAGCACCGAGTCCTTGGCGGACTCCGCCTTGGACCGGCCGATGTCGGCCTGGCTGTGGATGATCTGGCGCTGCAGGTTCGACTCGTCGACCTCGTCGAACTCCACGATGCCGAGCGTGCCGACACCGGCCGCGGCCAGATACATCAGGGCCGGCGAGCCGAGGCCGCCGGCGCCGACACACAGCACCTTGGCGTTCTTCAGGCGCTTCTGTCCGTCCATCCCGACATCCGGGATGATCAGGTGGCGGGAGTACCTGCGGACCTCGTCGACGGTGAGCTCAGCAGCTGGCTCGACCAGGGGTGGCAGCGACACAGGAACCTCAACAATGCAGGTGGTCGGATTCTACGTAGACCGGCTTCTTACGGTCGACTACGTACGGTTGTTCTCCCCGTAACACTGCCACGCCCCTTCTCATTCCGAGATACCCGGTCCGATCCGCGAGACGATTTCGTCCCAGTACCTGGGCAGCGCGGCGAATGGGCCACTTTGTCCGGTTCGATCTTCCCGGTCGGCGCGGTCGGTCCGGTCGGTCCGGTCGGTGAAGAAGATCGTCCCGGCACCCTGCCAGCGGGCGATGCGCATGGCCTCCTCCAGGTGGGTGCGCGGCACCCCGTGGACGAAGTGCGCGAACCGCGCCGGTGGATAGTCGGCGGTCCACTCCGCCACCTGTGACCAGCGGTAGTCGGTCCAGGAGCCCTGGAAGGTGACCAGCTGGTCCGCCGCCTCCGCGTACCCGGGATACGGGTGGGTGCCGTGGCCCAGCACCAGGCGGCCCCCGCCGTCGGCGCTGTCGCTCTCCGCCAGCAGGGCGTGGAGCGTACCGGTGAGACGGCGGACGGCGGGCAGCCCGGCCCGCTCGGCGGGGCACCGGGCGAGGTAGAAGCCGCTGATCCGGTACCAGTCGATGAAGGACCGGGCGTCCGCGATCAGCTCCTCGAACGGCCGCTCGCCCCAGGCCAGGTCGAGGTGGCCGAGCAGCCTGCCGCCGGAGGCCCGGACGGTGTCGTCCGGGGAGCAGCCGTGCAGGGCCCGTTCGCGGGCGTTGCGCAGCCGGCCCGCCGCCTCCAGGCAGTGCGGGTCGGGCCGAGCGCCGGGTCCGTCCGCGATGTTGAGGACGGCCCAGTGCAGCGGGGTGCCGGGGCGGACCAGCTCGGCCCATTCGGCGGGGGCGAGCAGCGGGTGGGCGTAGCCGGGGACACCGAAGCCGAGCTGTTCGCCGCCCGCGATGCGGCGGGTGTCGGCGGGAGCGGTCAGATACGGCACGCCGCCTCCATCCAGATGTCCGCGAGGGACTCCTCCAGATTGATCCGGGGCCGCCAGCCGAGCCGGTCCCGCGCGGTGCGGACATCGGCCTGCTGCCAGGCGCCGCAGCCGTCGGGATAGGGCGACGGGGTGGCGGAGAGGTGCTCCATGACGGATTCGGCGGAGGTGCGCGGGGCCCCGATGGGCAGGCGCGCGGGGGGCGTGTCCAACTCGTGGAGCGCGCCCGCGTATCCGGCGACTCTCGCCAGGACGGAGGCGGCGTCACGCAGACGGACGGCCCGCCCGGTGCCGATGTTGACGACGCCCTGGGCGGCGGAGAGCGAGGCGGCGTGGACGGCCCGCGCCACGTCCCGTACGTCGACGAAGTCCCGCTGCACGCCGAGGCCGCTGAGCTTCAGCTCGCCGTCGCCGGACTGCATGGCCCGGCGCATCGCCTCGGCGAGCCGGCCGAGCGGGGAACCGGCCGGGGTCCCGGGTCCGACGGGTGAGAAGACCCGCAGGACGACGGCGTCGAGGCCGGAGCCGAGGACCAGTTCGGTGGCGGCGAGCTTGCTGACGCCGTACGGGCCGCCGGGGCGCGGGACCGCGTCCTCGGCGGTGGAGGACCCGGGCTGCGAGGGCCCGTACTCCGAGGCGCAGCCGACCTGGACGAGCCGCGCCCCGCAGCCGCTGCGGCGCAGCGCCTCGCAGACGGTGGCGACGGCGACGGTGTTGTGCCGGGTGAGGTCGCGGGCCCCGCCGCGCGTGGCGCCCGCGCAGTTGACGACGACTCCGGGGTGGACGGCGTCCAGGAAGCGGGTGAGCGCCCCGGGGCTGCCGCCCGCGAGGTCGAACCGGACGTCGGCGTCGTCGCCGCGGCCGAGCGCCGTGAGGTGGACGGCCGGATCGGCGAGCAGACGGTCGGCGACGAAGCGGCCGAGGAATCCGTTGGCTCCGAGCAGCAGCACCCTCATCGCGCACCGCCTCGGTGCCGACGGCTGACTGCCGGTGCGGGGGATTGGGGGGTCATGGCGGGTTTCTCCTCGTTCTGTTCGTACGGTGCTTTGCGGCCCGCGGCGTCGGCTCCGCGGGAGTGGTGCGGTGGAGCGGGTGGAGCGGGTGGAGCGCTTTCAGCGGTGGTCGGCGGTGGTACGGAGGCGGGTCGTGCGGTGGTACGTCGGTGGGGCCTGCTCAGGCCCGGGCGGGGGCGGAGGTCCGGGTATGGGCGGAGGCCCGGGAGAGCGCGAAGGCCGCGTACAGCAGCAGGCCTGCCGCGGCCCCGCCGCAGGCGAGGGCGGGCACGGCTCCGGTCCCGCCCGCGGAGACGAGGGCGTTCACGGGCTGGGAGACGGGTTCGAGTCCGGGGAGCCGGGCGGCGAGGACGAGGGCCGGGGCCCCGGCCTCGACGGCGCAGGCGGCGGCGAGCGCGACGGTGCCCGGCTCGGGCAGCCCGTGCGCGGCAAGCAGCCGGGCCACGAAGAACAGCACCCCGAGGCCGGCGGCCGCGACGGGCGTGCCGCCTCCGCCGAGGCCGAGGTCGGCCAGGCACAGCAGGGGCAGCAGCGCGCCGAGGAAGAGGGTGACGGCGGCCAGGAGCAGGGGGCGCACGCCCGCGCCGAACTCCTCCAGGGCGCGGCTGCCGGCCAGTTTGCGGTGGGCGTGGACGGTGAAGAGGTGGGCGCACCACGCGGCCGGGGCGATGGCGGCGGCGAGACCGAGCAGCGGGGCCGGGGTGCCGTCCCACGGGCCGTCCGGGCCGCCGGTCATGACCTGGGCGAGCAGTTCCTCGCCGTACACCGCGTAGCTCAGCAGCCAGCAGCCGTACATCCCGGCGCGGCCCGCCCCTTCGGGGGCGCGCAGGGGGCCGCGGCCCAGGCACGCCCGGAGCGCCAGGCAGGCCAGGACCGCGCCGACGACGGTGACGAGGGCCCGTGTCCCGTCGCCGAGGAGGCCCTCGGTGACCCGGAGGACCCCGGCGGTCGCCAGGCAGGCGGCTCCGGGGAGCAGGGCGAGAAGCGTCCAGGCGGCCCGTGCGTCGGTGTCGGGTCCGGGGCCGGAGGGCGGGCCCGCGGCGAGGTCCGGTGCACGGGGCGGCATACGGGCGTACAACTCCTCGGCGAGGGCGAAGACGTCCCGGTGGCGGTAGCGGGCGGCGGTGCGGTCGGTGAGGCCGTGCGCTTCCAGCCCGGCGGCGATCTCCAGGGGGTCCACGGCCCGTTCGCACAGGTCGCGGTGGTGGTGGAGGAGGGACTTCACCGGGTCTGCCGGGCCCCGGCGGGCGGTGGAGCCCGGCGCCCGGCGCGCCGTGGTGCTGGGCCGGATCTCCGCGGGGCGTTCCGGGGCGGACGAGGACGCGGGGCGTTCCGGGGCGGCGGCGGGGGTCGCCGGGTCGTCCGGACGGGTCATCGGGTGGTCTCCGTGGTCGGGGCGGCCTCCGGAGCCGAGGTGGTCTCCGTGGGCGGGGCGGTGTCCGTGGGCGGGGAGGCTCGGTTCGTCAGAGCTCGGCCTGTGGAGGGCCGGTTCACGCAGAGCCGGTCCGTGGAGGGCCGGTCCGTGGAGGGCCGGTCCGTGGAGAGCCGGTCCGTGGAGAGCCTGGTGGTCACGCATCGCCGTCTCCCGCCGGTCCGGCCGCGACCGCGCAGACGCCCTCGGGCTCCGGCTGCCGCGTGTGCTGCGGCTCGGGCTCGCCGGGCCGGTCCGGCAGCCGGGACCCGGGGGTGGCTGGCCGGCTCGGCACGGCGGCGGGCCGACCCGGGTCCGGCCGCGGCCGGAGGTGCGACCCGGGACGGGTCCAGTGGCCGAGGAGGCGGGCTTCCGGCGGAGTGGCGAAGGGCAGCGGGTCGCCGTGGGCGTCCACCGTGTCGGCCTCGCGGCACACCGGGGTGTGCGAGATCAGCTCCAGGTAAATGCCGCGAAATGCCGCGAGGTTCTGTTCGACGGTGAAGAGTTCGAGCGCGCGGGCCCTTGCGGCGGCCCCCAGGCGTGCTCGACGCTCGGGGTCGCGCAGCAGCGCGACGCAGGCGTCGGCGAGCGCCTTGGGATTGCGCGGGGGCACCACCAGGCCGGTGCCGCCGATGACTTCGACGACCGCGCCCACGTCGGTGGAGACGGTGGCCCGGCCGCAGAACATGGCTTCGACGAGGCTGACCGGGAAGCCCTCGACGACGCTGGACAGCACGATCACGCCTCCCGCCCCGTAGGCCGCGGCGAGGTCGGGGGCCTCGGGGCCGCCGATCTCCTCGAAGCTGACCGGGCTGACGCCCTCGGTGTGCGCGCCGGTGGCCTCGTCCGGGAAGAGCTGGGCGGCCAGGGCCGTGCAGTGGGCGAGGTAGGCGGTGGCCTCGTCGCCGTCCGCCGGGGCGCCGAAGACGCGCAGCCGGGCGGCCGGCGCGGCGCGACGGACCTCGGCGAAGGCGTGGAGGAGGGCGATCAGATCCTTGGACGGCTCGACCCGGCCGACCCAGACCAGCGTGTCGGGACCGCCCGCGCCCTCGCCCTCGCCGGTCGAGGCGAGGCGTTCGGCGTCCTCGCCGACCTGGCCGAACCGCTCGGCCGCCATGCCGGGGTAGACCGTGCGCTGCTTGGCGGGGTCCGCACCGCACCGCTGCTGCCAGCGGCGGACGTGGGTGTTGCCGGGGGTGACGATCGCGGCCTGCCGGTAGACCTCGGTGGTGAGGCGGCCGTGGAATCCGGCGAGGAGGGCGCGCATGGGGGTCCCGTACGGGGTGTCGGCGGCGGCCAGGTAGTGCGCGCGCAGCGGGACGCCGTGCTCGGTGACCAGCAGCGGCACCCCGAAGAAGCGTTTGGCCAGGAGTCCGGGGAGGGCGGCCGCTCCGCCGGAGGCCGCATGGCAGAGATCGACCGCGCCGAGGCTCTCCTGGTCGTACCAGTCCAGCGAGAGCGGGCGCAGCGCGCGTTCCAGCTCTGCGGCGAAGGCGAGGTGGTCGGGGACGGTGGCGTTCTGCACGGCGCGGCCGGTGCCACGGGCGCGGGAGGCGCCCTCCAGGATCCGTACGGTGTCCTCGGAGCGCAGGGCGAGATGGAGTCCGCCGCGTTCGCGGGCCAGCTCGGCGAGGCCGTAGAGCCCTTCGGCGAACAGCTGCGCGCCGGGGCCCTCACCGGCCTCCGTGCCCGCCTCGTCGGGGGTGCAGATCGCGGTGGCGAGAGCGGTGAGGCGGTCGGTGAAGCGCCTGCGGTCACGCCGCCCGTAGGACTGTTCGCCCCCGGTCACCAGCCGGGCCAGCAGGCCGCGTTCGCCGCTGCCGCGCAGGGTGCCGTCCTCGGGGGTCCACAGCGGCGCGGTGCGCACCCGGCTGACCTGGGGCGGCAGCCGGACCCAGCCCTGGTCCTCCTGGTGGGCGGAGCGGCTCAGGGCGAACAGGTCGAACTCGTGTTGCGGCAGCCCGCGCACCAGCCGGTCGCACCAGAGTCTGGACTCACCGGTCGCATACGGATAGCCACCGTCGGTGAGCAGTCCGATCCGCACGAATACACCCCCGATCTCCCTTGTGGGCGGCCGCCGTTGAAACGACCACTCGCAGCGGGACGACCGTAAGCGGATACGCCGGTGGTGCGACGGACGGTTGTCCATCGCACCACCGAAAGGGGTGAACCGTCGTAACTTTCCCGCCCCGGTCGCGTTCCGTCGCGATACAGCGGTCGGTTGCTACGGAGGGTCAGGCCCGGGCCAGCTCCTTGCGGGCGGTCCGGCGGGCCGCCGCGAGCCCGGAATCGAGGGCGGGCACGGCTGCCAGCAGCCGGCGGGTGTACGGGTCCCGGGGGTCTCCGTACACCGCGTCGGCGCTGCCCTGCTCGACGATCACACCCCGGTGCATCACCGCGACCTCGTCGCTGACCTGCCGGACCACGGCGAGGTCGTGGGCGATGAAGACCAGGCCGATGCCCAGCTCCCGCTGGAGCTCCGAGAGCAGTTCGACGACCTGGGCCTGGGTGGTGACGTCCAGCGCGGAGACCGGTTCGTCGCAGACGATCAGCTTCGGTTCCGCGGCCAGCGCGCGGGCGATCCCGACGCGCTGGCGCTGTCCGCCGCTGAACTCGTGCGGGTAGCGCTCGTAGCGGCCCGGGTCGAGCCCGACGCGCTCCAGCAGTTCGCCGACCCGGTCCCGGATCCGGCCCTCGTCGCTCTCCCCGGCGGCCCGCAGCGGGTCGGCGACGGACTCCCCGACCGAGCGGCGGGGGTTGAGGGAGGCGACGGGATCCTGGAAGACCATCTGGAGGTCGCGGCGGAAGGACCGCAGCTCCTTCTCCGGCAGCGAGCCGATCTCCCGGCCCCCGTAGCGGAGGCGGCCCGCCGTAGGGTCGAGCAGGCGGACCAGCATCCGGCCCAGCGTGGTCTTGCCGCTGCCACTCTCGCCGACGATGCCGAGCGTGCGCCCGGCGTGCACGGTGAGCGAGACCCCGTCCACGGCGGCGACCCGCCCGCTCCCCCGGCCGAACTCGCGCCGCAGGCCGACGGCTTCGAGCAGGGGTGCGGCGTCCTCCGCGACACGCGGCAGGGGCACCGGGACGACCCTGCGGGTCTCCAGGCGCGGTACGGCGGCCAGCAGCTCCTTGGTGTACGGCTCGCGCGGCGCGCCGAGGACCCGGGCGACCGGGCCGCGTTCCACTTCCTTGCCGTGCCGCATCACCAGCACCTCGTCCACGCTCTCCGCCGCCACGCCCACGTCGTGGGTGACCAGCAGGAGCCCCATGCCCGTCTCGTGGCGCAGATCGTGCAGCAGGTCCAAAATCTGGGCCTGCACGGTGACGTCGAGGGCGGTGGTCGGCTCGTCCGCGATCAGCAGGCCCGGTTCGCAGGCGAGCGCCATCGCGATGAGGGCCCGTTGCCGCATGCCGCCGGAGAACTCGTGCGGGCGCTGCCGCGAGCGGCGGGCCGCGTCCGGGATGCCGACCCGGTCGAGCACCTCGACGGCACGGGCGCGGGCGGCCTTGCGGGAGACGGGCCGGTGGACCCGGTACACCTCGGCGATCTGGTCGCCGACCGGGTAGTACGGGTCGAGCGAGGACAGCGGGTCCTGGAAGACCATGGCGGCCCCCGCGCCCCGCAGCGCCCGCAGCGCCCGGTCGTCGGCCGCGTTCACGTCCCGGCCGGCGACGCGGACGCTCCCGCCGACCCGGGCGCCGGTTCCCCGGTGGAGGCCGAGCAGGGCGTGGGCGGAGGCGCTCTTGCCGGAGCCCGACTCCCCCACCACGCCGAGTGCGCCGCCCGCCTCCAGGGTGAAGGAGAGGCCGTCGACGGCCCGGACGGGACCGAAGTCGACGGTGAGGCCACAGACCTCGACCAGGGGCTCGCGCGTTGTCATGTCAGGACCACCCGTCGGTCGGCCAGCGCGTACAGCAGGTCCGCGACGGCGTTGGCGAGGACGACGAAGAACCCGGTCACCAGCACCATGCCGACCACGACGGGCAGGTCGACGACCTTGACCGCGTGGACCAGCTCGCGCCCGATGCCGGGGATGCCGAAGAGGGACTCGGTGAGCACCGCGCCGCCGAACATCGAGCCGAAGTCCAGCGCGCTCAGGGCGATGACGGGGGCGATCGCGCCCCGGAGCGCGTGCCGTCCGACGATGGCCCGCTCGCCGACCCCGTACGCGCGAAAGGTGCGCACGTGGTCCTCGGCGAGGGTCTCCAGCATGGCGCTGCGGGTGAGGCGGGCGTATTTGGCGGACTCGATGAGCGCCAGCGACGTCCAGGGCAGCAGCAGCCCCCAGGCCCACTGTTCGGGGTTCTCGGTGAACGGTACGTAGGAGGGCGCGGGCAGCCACTGGAGGGTGGAGCAGAACACGATGATGAGCAGCAGCCCGATGACGAAGACGGGGGTGGCGGAGCCGGCCAGGGTCAGCCAGGTCAGCACCCGTTCGGTGAGCCGGCCGCGCCGCCATGCGGAGAGCACGCCGGTGCCGACGCCGAGGAGCAGCCAGCCGGCGAACGCGCCGATCACCAGGGAGCCGGTGACCGGGAGCTTGGCCAGGATCAGCCGGGTGACCTGCTGGTCGGACTGGTAGGAGACGCCGAGGCAGGGCATCGCGCAGTGCTCGGTGCCGGTCCCGGTGGAGAAGTCGCGCCCGGCGACGATGCCCTGGAGGAAGTGCGCGTACTGCACGTACACCGGATCGTCCAGGCGCAGTTGCTCGGTGACCTGGGCGACCTGGGCGGGCGAGCAGCGGGGGCCGCAGGCGATCTGGGCGACGTCGCCGGGGGCCACGTAGAAGATCGCGTAGAGGATCGCGGTGAGGGCGAGCAGGACGAGGGCCGCCCCGCCGAGCCGCCGGAGCAGGAAGCCGGTCATGCCGCGTCCTCCTTGGCCGTACCGGTGCCGACGCCCAGGCGGGAGGCGGCACGCGGGTCGAGTGCGGTGCGCACGCCCTCGCCGAGGACGGTGAGCGCGAGGACGGTGACGAAGAGGAGTCCGGCGGGGATCAGGAGGTAGGTCGGGGCCGCCTGGTACCAGGTGTCGGCCTCGGTGAGCATCTGTCCCCAGGACGGGGTGGGCGGCTTGATGCCGACGCCGAGGAAGGACAGGGCCGCCTCGACGACGATGTTGGTGGGAAAGGCGAGGGCCGCGTACGTGATGACGGGCGCGGCGAGCGAGGGCAGCAGTTCACGGCGGGCGATGGACCACTTTCCCCGCCCGCTGAGCCGGGCCGCCGCGACGGAGTCGAGGGACTTCAGGGCGAGCGCCTGGGCCCGCACGATCTTCGACGTACCGGACCAGCCGATGCCCCCGATGACCAGGGCGATCAGGACCGGGCGGGGGAAGGACCCGGGCACGATCGCCAGGAGCGCCAGGGCGATCACCATGACCGGCAGGGCCACGTTGATGTCGGTGATCCGGCCGAGGAGCTGGTCGACCCGGCGGCTGCCGAGCGCGGCGGCGAGCCCGATGACCAGGCCGAGGGCGATCTGCAGGACGGTGGCGACGAGGGCGACGCCGAGCGAGACCCGCGCCCCGTACACGATCCGGGCGAACAGGTCGCGGCCGGTGCCCGGTTCGACGCCGAGCCAGTGCTCGCCGCTGATGCCGCCGAAGGAGCCGATGGGGACGCCGCCGGCCGCCGAGTCGACGAGGTCGGGGTGGTAGGCGTTGGGGTCCTGGCCCGCCAGTGCGGTGAGCAGCGGTGCGGCGAGCGCGACCAGGACGAGCAGGAGGACGACGAGGGCCGCGGCGGAGGCGGCGCGCTGGGCGCGCAGCCTCTGCCGGAACAGCCGCGCCCCGGAGGCGGGGGCGACGGCCGGCGCCACTCCCGCCTCCTGGACCGGAAGTGCTTCGGACATGGCTACTTGACCGCGACCTGGGAGACGTCGAGGACGCCGGTCCAGTCGCTGATGACGATGTTCTTGACGTCCTCGCCGTACAGCCGCTTGTAGACCGGGTGGAAGAGCGGCACGGTCAGGGCCTGCTCGCCGATCTTCTTGTCGAGCGCCCCCCAGCGGGCGGCGGCGGCCTTCAGGTCGGTGATCTTGTTGATCTCGTCGATCTCCTTGTTGACCGCGGGGTCGTTCAGGAAGCCGGTGTTGAAGTTGGCGCCGTCCTTCACGATCTGGCGGCCGTCGAAGATCGGGGCGAGGAAGGGGCCGCCTGAGGGCCAGTCGGCTCCCCAGTGGGCGAGGAAGAAGCCGGGCTCCTTCTTCGCGCTGTGGATGGTGTCGGAGTAGTCGTTGCTCTCCAGGCCCTGGAGCTTCACGGTGATCCCGGCCTTCTTGAGCGCGGCCTGGATCGCGGTGGCGATCTCGGGGCTGGTCTCGAAGTCCTTGTCGTTGGAGTGGGTGAGGGTGATGGTCAGGCCCTTGTCGTGCCCGGCCTCCTTCAGCAACTCCCTCGCCTTCTCGGCGTTGCCCGTCCTCCCGGCCGGGAAGTGGTCGTAGGGGCTGTGGCCGAAGGAGTCCCGCTCGGGCAGGAAGGTGGTCGCGGGTTCGGCGAGCGAGGAGCCGCCCGCCGCGTTGACGATCGAGGTGCGGTCGACGGCGTACGAGATCGCCCGGCGCACCTTCGGGTCGTCGAAGGGCTTCACCTTCGGGTTGAAGGCGATGTAGTTGGTGTAGCCGAAGTGGCCGGTGCCGACGCGGGCGGCGAGCTTCTTGTCGCTGCCGACCTTGGCGAGTTCGGCCGGGCCGAGGTTGGTGTCGGTGGTGACGGCGGCGGCGTCCGGGCCCTGGGAGGCGGAGAGCCGCTGGTTGATGACGGCGGAGTCGAGTCCGGAGCGGACGTCGATCCGGTCGGGGTAGGCCTTGCGCTCCTCGTCGGTCTTCGCCGACCAGTGCGGGTTGCGCTCCAGGACGATCCGCTCACCGTCGTTCTCGTTGGTGACGACCTTGTACGGGCCGGAGGAGACGGGGTGCTCCTCGTACGTGGTGCCGGTGTCCTTGGCCTGCGGCACCGGGGTGGTCTGGGTCTGGGTGGCGAGGTAGGGGAACTCGCCCTCGGGCTTGTCGAGGTGGAAGACGATCGTCTTCTCGTCGGGCACCTCGATGGAGTCGAGGCCCTTCTTGTCCTTGTACGGGCCCTGGTAGTCGGCCCCGCCGATCAGCCAGTCCCGCAGGTAGGGGGCGCCGCCGGAGAGTTCGGCGGCGAAGGAGCGCTCGATGCCGTACTTGATGTCGGCGGAGGTGATCGCGGTGCCGTCCTCGTACTTCAGGCCGTCCTTGAGGGTGTACGTCCACACCGTGGCGCCTCTGCTGGGCGTGCCCAGGTCGGTGGCCAGGTCGGGGACGACTTTCGCGCCCTCGGCCCCGTCCTCGCGGTTGCGGGTGGTGAGGGTGCGGAAGACGAGGGAGGGGACGTTGCCGCCGCCGGAGGTGTAGAGCCGGGCGGGGTCGAAGTCCTGCTGCGGGTTGCTGTTCAGGACGGTGAGGGTGCCGCCCTGCCGCGGCTTGCCATCGGCCCCGGAGGCGCCGGCGGCGCCCTCGGTGTCCTCGGGACCGCAGGCCGCGACTCCCGCGGCCAGGACGAGAACCGCGGTGGAGGCTGCCACACGGCGGGATATGACGGACGGTTGACGCATCGGAAAGAGACCTCTCGGAGCACGGCGGGCGGAGGAAGCGGAGGAAAGCGAAAAGGCGACATCCGCGCAGGCAGCGGCGAGAAGGACGAACGCGAACGGACCCCGTCATAGGGGAACGAAAAAGGAAAGCCGCGCCTGCGGACGGAATGCGTCCGGGCGCGGCAGTCACAGGGGCCCGCCGGAGCCGAAAAGGCTCACGGGAAAAGAGGGAGAAAAAGGGCCGACGCGCGCTCGGACAGCGTCAGCGACAGAGAACGTCGGCTACGCAGTGCCCGGTCACGCCGAGAAGCGCCAGCTCAAGGGCGGCGATCTCGGAAGGTGCGGGGCTGCGCGACATGCCGAGAAATATGAACGACCGTCTTGACCGCTGTCAAAGCGGAACAAGACGGCCGTCTCACCATGTGGACGCGTGGAGGTCAACTCTCGGGGTGCACCCAGGGGTTGGCCTTGCACTTGACGCCTTCGAGTTCGAGGGTCTTGGTCTGCTGCTGCATGACCGGAGCCAGGGCCCCGGGAGTGCGGCAGCTCACATGGTTGTGGCCCAGCCGGTGGCCGACCTCGTGATTGATGAGCATCTGACGGTAGGCCAGCAGTTCCTTCGGGCCGAAGGTGGCGGCGCCCTGCGCCCAGCGATAGGCGTTGATCATCACGCGGTCCGTCGCGGCGGAATCGCAGGAGACGTTGTCGATCGTGGTGTCCAGACCGGATTTGGCGCACCAGTCACCGGTCGTCCCGGGGCTGGCGAGCGTGATCACGAAGTCCGGGGTTCCCGAGGAGATGCGCTCGAAGGTCATCGCGCCGTTGTGCGCCCAGCTCCGGTCGTCGTTGAGCGTCTTCTGCACGGCTTCGGCGAACAGGCCGGCGTCGAGGCCGAGGCCCTTCTCCACGTCGATGCGGTAGCGGTGTTTCTGCCCCTTCCCGGGGGCCTTCGCCAGACCGGGCACCGCCTCGAACGTGCCGCTCGCCTTCAGGTCCGCGGCGAGCGGAAACGGCTGCGCCATCTTGGCCGCGTACGAGAGGGGCTTGACCTCGGGCTTGACCGAGGGCCGGTTCGGGGTCGGACGGGCGTCGGAGCGGGAGGCCTCCTCGCCCAGGCCCTGCCGCTCCACGTCGCCGGCGCGCGCGGCGGCCGTACGGCCGCCGGAGTCCTCGGCGACCTGTCCGGCCACCACGACCGCCAGCACGGTGGTCACCGCGGCCGCGGCGATGCCGGTGAACGTCCGCCCCTTGGAGCCCCGGGCCGCGGCGCGTTCGTCCGGCTCCCCGGCCTCGGTGTCGGTGCCGTCCACGCCGTCCGGCGTTCCGGCCGGCGGCGCTGCGGGTGCTCCCGGCGGGGCGTCGGCGTCGAAGGCGTCGACGAACTCCCGGCGCGGGCCCGGCACCGGGGCACCCGGGGGCGTCGACTTCTGTGCAGCCCGGCCGTCCGCGGCGCGCTGGGCCGCACGCTGGGCGGACACCTGGCGGGCCACTGCTCGCTGCCGGGCGGCGTCCTGGGGGCCGGCGGTGCCGCCGGAATCCGGCCGGGCGTCGGTGGAGCGGTTGTCCTGACCGGTGTGCGGGCCCGGATACGGGTGGGGGGCGCTCGGCCCCTGGCCGAAGCGGGGGACGGGTCCGGTGCCCCAGCCGCCGCCCTGCTCACGCTGTTCGGGGTGGCCGCCGCGTACCTGCGGTGCGTCGGAGGAGAACGGGCCCCGCCCGTCACCGGTCGACGCGGGAGCGGTCCGCCTGCGCCGGCCGCCGCCGGGCGCGGGCCTCGCCGCGGCGCGCTCGCCGCCCGGTTCCGCTGCCGCCGCGTCCGGGTGGATCGCCCCGGAGCCCTTTCGACTGTGTCGTCCCACGCCCCGGATCAGCTCCCGCCGCAATCGTCCAGCAGTTCCCGGAACGCCTGGGCGACCGCCTCCGGGTACTCCATCATCGCCACGTGCCCCGCGTCGGGCAGCGTCAGCAGCCGGGCGTCGCGGAAGGCCGCGGACGCCCTGCGTGCCATCCGGTACGAGACGAGCTGGTCCCGTCCGCCGTACACGAGCTGGGTCGGTGCGAGCACCCGCTCGGCCTGGCGCCACAGTCCGTGCTGGCCGCCCAGGGTGTACGCATCGACGATGCCCCGGGCCGAACGCGTCATCGCGTCCCAGAAGTACGGCAGCTCCAGCCGTCGCTCCATCTCGGCCACCGCGTTGCGGAAGGCTTCGTCGGAGACCCGTGCCGGATCGCCATAACAGAGTGCCATGACTCCGCGCGTCCGCTGCTCCGCCGTCCAGCCCTTCGTCAGCCGGGAGAACAGGGATGCGACGCCCGGCACCGCCAGGAGTCCGGTCGGGACGGCGGGTCGCTGCACCCGCCACTCCGGCAGGGCGGGCGAGATCAGGGTGAGGGTGCGCACCAGGTCGGGGCGGACGGCGGCGACCCGGGTGGCGACGGCGCCGCCCAGCGAATTGCCGAACAGGTGCACAGGCCCCCGCTCCTCCGCGTCCAGCAGCCGGATCACCGCACGGGCGTGTCCGGTCACCGAGTAGTTGCCGTCGTCCGGCGGCGGCGAGTCCCCGAATCCGGGCAGGTCGACCGCCTCGCCGTCGACCAGGTCGGACAGCAGCGGCATCAGCGCGGACCAGTTCTGCGACGAGCCGCCGAGCCCGTGCACGTACAGCGCGGGGGGCAGTCCCGTCCGGTCGCCCGGCCGGCAGCGGATGTTCAGGCCGATCCCCGGCAGTGACACGGAGCGCAGTCGTTCGCCGTCGGCGACCCGGACGGCACTGACCGTGGGCGCCAACGCGGCGGCGGCGGCCTGGACACCCGGCAGCTCGGTCGAAGACATGCGGCAATGTTACGAGACGATCACGCCCTCATTCATGTGTTCGCCGTCACAGGCCGCATCGCGGGGTGGACGGGTAGCTCCTAGGCTTCAGGGGAAGGAAGGGAGCTGCACATGACGGTCGACCCGAGCGACCCGGACACCTTCGAGAACGCCGAACCCGAACAGCCGGGGCCCGAGGCCCCGGAGGCGGACGTCGCCGAGCAGCGGGCGGACGTCCGGCCCGAGGACGACGAACGGGCGGAGAGCGTCGATCCGGACACCGCCGATGAGGCCGATATGGCGGAGCAGCGCAGGGTGATCCCCCTGGATGAGGACGATTACCGGTAATACGCCCCGGTTTGCTCACGACCAGGGAGAACTGTGGCTTCCACAGCCGTCCGGTCCATGAAATTCTGCGTCCGCGCCGCGCACACCCGGGTTACCCAAAAGTACGATGGCTGTACGGCGCAGTGTGCACGGACCGGCTGTGCTGGAACACATATTTGGGAGGCGGCGTGACAGCCATCGAGCAGACAGAGGCGGCGCGCCCGCGGGGTACACGCCTTCCCCGCCGCGCCCGACGCAATCAGCTGCTGGGCGCCGCACAGGAGGTCTTCGTCGCGCAGGGCTACCACTCCGCCGCGATGGACGACATCGCCGAGCGGGCCGGAGTCAGCAAGCCGGTGCTCTACCAGCACTTCCCCGGAAAGCTGGAGCTCTACCTGGCCCTTCTCGACCAGCACTGCGAGTCGCTGCTCCAGGCCGTGCGCACGGCGCTGGCCTCGACGACGGACAACAAGCTGCGCGTCGAGGCGACGATGGACGCCTACTTCGCGTACGTGGAGGACGAGGGCGGCGCGTTCCGGCTGGTCTTCGAGTCCGACCTGACCAACGAGCCCGCCGTGCGCGAGCGGGTCGACCGGGTGTCCCTCCAGTGCGCCGAGGCCATCTCCGACGTGATCGCCGGGGACACCGGCCTGTCCAAGGACGAGTCCATGCTGCTGGCCGTGGGTCTCGGCGGCGTCTCCCAGGTGGTGGCGCGCTACTGGCTCTCCAGCCGGTCCACCATCCCCCGCGACACGGCCGTCCAGCTCCTCACCTCGCTGGCCTGGCGGGGCATCGCGGGCTTCCCGCTGCACGGCGTCGAGCAGACCTGAGCCCTCCGGCGGGGAACGTCCGGCGCCGTGTTCGCTGCGGGCGTTGCCGGTCGGTCCCTGAGCCCCGCTCCCGCCGGGCTAGTGTGGCTGCGTACGGCGCGGTTCGCCGCGCAGGGACTGACCGTCGGAGGGACATAGCCGTGGAGGTCAAGATCGGGGTGCAGCACACGCCCCGCGAGATCGTTCTGGAGAGCGGGCTTTCCGCCGAGGACGTCGAGAGCGCGGTCGCCGCGGCACTGGGCGGCAAGGCGGAGCTGCTCAGCCTCACGGACGACAAGGGCCGCAAGGTCCTGGTGCCGGCCGACCGGATCGCGTATGTGGAGATCGGTGAGCCGACCACCCGGCGGGTGGGGTTCGGGACGCTGTAGTCCACCGGACGCGTTGATCACGGGAGCGGGGGGGGGGGGGGGGGGGGGCCCGCCCCGCCCGCCGGGGGGGGGGGGGGGGGCGGGCCCCCCCCCCCCCCCCGCCCCGGGCGCTCTCCGTGCACGCCTACGCGCGCCCGGACCGCAGCGACCTGC
>NZ_JBIWLQ010000021.1:0-150854 GCF_044766265.1 Streptomyces sp. NPDC102283 | reverse complement strand
TATGTGGGGCGTGATGACGACCAGGTCAAGATCCGGGGTTTCCGTATCGAACTCGGTGAGATCGAGAACACCCTCGCCCAGCACGAAGCGGTGGGCCAGGGCGTAGTCCTCGCGCGTGAATCCGGGGACACCCGTGCGCTGGTCGCCTATGTGCATCCGACGCCGGAATGGTTCGACTCCGCCGCCAGGGAACAGAACGCCCACCTCCTCGACCAGTGGCAGCGTGTCTTCGAGGACCAGTACACCGGCTCCCAGGACGAACACACCCCGGACGACCTCAACCTGGCCGGCTGGGACAGCACCTACACCGGCGAGCCCATTCCCCGGGCAGAGATGCGTGAGTGGATCGACGGTACGGTCCAGCGCATCGAGGAACTGCGCCCGACGCGCCTGCTCGAGATCGGCTGCGGCACCGGACTGCTGCTCTTCCGGTACGCGGAATTCTGCGAGTCCGTACACGCCCTGGACCTTTCGCCCTCGGCGCTCGGCGATGTCCGGCGCGGTGTGTCACGGCGTGGCTGGACGCACGTGACCCTGGAACACGGCGACGCCCTTTCGGTGGCGGACCTGGCCGAAGGCGCCTTCGACACGATCGTGCTCAACTCGGTCGCGCAGTACTTCCCGAACCGGCTCTACCTGGAGGACGCCATCTCCCGGATGCTGCCGCTTCTGGAGGACGGCGGCCGCATCCTCATCGGCGACGTCCGGAACCTGGACCTGCTGCCGGCCCACCTCGGTGCGGTCGAACGCAGCCGCACCGGCGTCGGTACCACGGCCGGAGCGCTCTCCCGGCAGGTGCGGTACCGGCGCCGGCAGGAGAGCGAACTGCTCCTCAGCCCCACCTATTTCGCCCAGCTTCCCGAACGGTTCTCCGTGCTCGGCGCCGTCGACATCGTGGCCAAGCGTGGAGTGGGCGACAACGAGATGATGGCCTACCGCTACGACGTGATCCTCACCAAGGGCAGCGCCACGCCCACCGAGCCCCTTCCGTGGCTGGAGGCCGGGACACCGCAGCGACTGCGGGACCTCCTGGACGACGGCGGCACTCCTGACCGGTTCGGCGTCAGCGGCCTGCGCAACCCCCGCGTCGCCGACGACGTGCGCATCAGCGACGGACTCGTGCGCTGGTCGCCCGCTCATGAGGTGGAGCCACTGCCGAAGGGCAGCCGCCTGACGGCCCGGGCCGCGGAGGAGGTACGGGAGCTCGAAGCCGTACTGCACCACGCCGAGACGCTCGGCCACCAGGTGGCGGCAACCTGGTCGCAGGACCGGCCCGACGCCCTGGACCTCGTGTTCGGAAAGGGCGGACTGCCCCGGGTGCGGGCCCGCGCCCCCTACCGCGCGCAACACCTGGCCAACTTCCCGCGCATCGGTGACCTGGGGCCGTCGATGGCCCGGACGCTGAAGGAGCACCTGTCCGTGCGGCTGCCGAGCTACATGGTCCCCGGTGTGTTCGTGCTCCTCGAAGACCTTCCCGTCACCCCCAACGGCAAGGTCGACAAGCGGGCGTTGCCGGCCCCCGACGAGGACGCCGTGGCCAAGGAGGCGTACAGCGCGCCGCGCACCGGTGCGGAACGGATTCTCTGCCGGATCCTCGGAGAGATGCTCGGGCTCAGCCGGGTCGGGATCGCCGACACCTTCTTCGCCCTCGGCGGCCACTCCCTGCTCGCCGTCCGGCTCAACCTGCGGGTGAAGCAGGAGACGGGTACGGAGCTGCCGCTCCAGCTGATCCTCACCGGTGCCACCGTCGCGGACATGGCCGCGGCGATCGAGACGGCGCCGGCCGCCGCGGAAGTCGTTCCGCTCGTGCCCGCCGTACCCTCCCGGGACGGTGAGGAGGCACCGCTCTCCCTGCAACAGCGGGACCTGTGGTTCCTCAACCACCCCCAGCACCTGGACGCCTCCTACGACAACGCCCAGCTGGCGTACCGGCTCGAAGGCCGACTGGATCGCGAGGCCTTCGGGCGAGCCGTCCGAGCCCTCGCCGAGCGGCATCCGGTGCTGCGCACCGGCTACGTCCACCGCGACGGCACCCTCACCCAGCGGACGAACGACGCCTCGGGCTTCGAGATGAAGGTTCCCGCGCCGATCTCCGGGGACGCGGCGCTCAAGGAGTGGCTCGGGCAGGAGAGGACGCGCCCGTTCGCGCCGGACGGCCGGCAGATGGTCCGGATCCATCTGGTGCCGGTGGCGGACGACGAGCACGTCTTCGTCCTCACCAGGCCATGGGGCGTCTTCGACGGGTGGTCGCTGACCATCGTCCTGCCCGAACTCATGGCCCTGTACCGGGCGCTGGTCCGCGGAACGGAAGCGGTCCTGCCGTCGGTACCGCTGCGGTACGCCGACTTCGCCCGCTGGCAGCGGCACCTCGTCGGCGCCGAGGAGCTCGACCGTCAGCTCGCCTACTGGCGAGGGCAACTGGACGGTCTGCCCGCCCTCCTGTCGCTGCACACCGACCGCCCTCGGGGGCCGGTGCAGTCCTACCGGGGAGCCAAAGTGGGCATCGAAACTCCGATGGAGGTGCTCACCCGGCTCCAGCAGCTCAGCCAGGAGAGCGGCGGCACGCTGTACATGACCCTGCTGGCGGCGTTCGCCGTGCTGGTGGGCCGGTACTCGGACGACCAGGAGCTGGCGATCGGCACTCCTGTCACCAATCGGCCCAAGGCCGAGCTGGAACCGCTCGTCGGCTACTTCGTCAACACGCTGGTGATCCGGCTGGACGTGCCCCCGGACCGCGGGTTCTCCGACTTGCTGAAGCAGACCAGGCACGTCACGGCCGAGGCGCATGAGTCCAAGGACCTGCCCTTCGTCGACCTGGCCAGGGAGCTTGTCCCGAAGCCCGATCCGGCGTACTCCCCGTTGTTCCAGGTGATGTTCAATCTCGTCCCGATGCCACGGCTGACGGCGGACGAGGACGGCCTGGACGACGGCCTGGGGATAGAGCCGGTGGAGGCGGACCCGGGCCCGGCGAAGTACGACCTCAACCTGACGGTGCGGGAGACGGACGCCGGCCTGATGGGCCACCTGGAGTACAGCACCGACCTGTTCACCGAGGAGACGGCGGCGCGCATGGCGCGTTCCTACGAGCGGCTGCTCCGGGAGATCGCCGCCGATCCCGAAGCGGACCTGACCCGGTTGCGGGCGCGGTCGCACGGCGCCGCATGACGAACCATCCGCCGGACCACTCACAGCACCCGCGGCAGCGACAGGGCCAGCACAAGAAGGAGCCAGCCATGCCCACCAGCCATTCCGACGAGCGCGCTGTCGCAGTCGTAGGCATGTCCTGCAGGGTCCCGGGAGCTGAGGACGCCGACGCCTTCTGGCGGCTGCTGAACGACGGCGTGGACGCGATCACGGAGGTACCGGCAGGCAGGTGGGACCTCGACGCGGTTCCGGAGGGCCTCGAATCGGCGGGTCTGCGGCGAGGCGGCTTCCTCGGTGAGGTGGCGGACTTCGACGGTGACTTCTTCGGCATCTCGCCGCGCGAGGCCGAGGCGATGGACCCGCGGCAGCGGCTGGCTCTCGAACTGAGCTGGACGGCGTTGGAAGACGCCAGGATCCTGCCGCAGAGCCTGCGCGACGGCGGCGCGGCGGTCTTCCTCGGAGCCACCGGCGACGACTACGCCGCGCTCGTCCACCGCCACGGCGGCGATGCCGTGTCCCACCACTCGATGGCAGGGCTGAGCAGAGGCGTCATCGCCAACCGCGTCTCCTACCAACTGGGCCTCCGCGGGCCCAGCCTGACCGTGGACGCGGCACAGTCATCCTCCCTGGTCGCTGTCCACATGGCCTGCGAGACCCTGCTGTCGGGCGCCACCGAACTGGCCCTGGCCGGTGGTGTCCACCTGAACCTGGCCCCGGACAGCACGTTCGCCTTCGCGCGGGCGGGCGCCCTGTCACCGGACGGACGCTGCTACACCTTCGACTCGCGCGCCAACGGAACCGTGCGGGGCGAAGGCGGGGGCATGGTGGTCCTCAAACGCCTGTCGGACGCCGTCGCGGACGGTGACCCGGTCCACTGCGTCCTGCTCGGCAGCGCCGTGAACAATGACGGCGGCGGCCAGGGGCTCACCGTCCCCGACGCGGAGGCGCAGCGGGAGTTGCTGCACGATGCCTACGTCCGCGCGGGAGTGGAGCCGGCGCAGGTCCAGTACGTCGAACTGCACGGCACCGGGACCAGGGCGGGCGACCCGGTCGAGGCGCAGGCTCTCGGCGCGGTCCTGGGCCTGGACCGTCCGGTCGGGAAGCCGCTGCTGGTGGGATCGGTGAAGACCAACATCGGCCACCTCGACGGCGCCGCGGGCGTCGTCGGACTGATCAAGGTCGCCCTCTCCCTCAAGCGTGGGAAAATCCCGGCGAGCCTCAACTTCGCCGAGCCGCATCCGGCCATCCCCATGGAGCGGCTGAGGCTCCAGGTGAACGGCAGCACCGGACCGTGGCCGCCGGGCTCCCGGCTCGCGGGCGTCAGCTCGTTCGGCGTCGGCGGCACCAACTGCCACGTGGTCGTCGCCGACGCCCCCGCCGTGGCGGCGGACGACCGTGCCGAGACGCTTCCGGCCGCACCGGCCCCGGTTCCGGTGGTGGTATCGGGCAGGACCGAGGCCGCCTTGCGCGCCCAGGCGGAGCGCCTTCTGGAGCGGGTGGAATCCGACCCCGACCTGCGCCTGGGCGACGTGGGCTACTCCATGTTGACGACCCGTACCGCGATGGAGCACCGAGGGGTGGTCGTGGCCGCGGACCGCGCCGAGCTGCTGGCAGGGCTGGCGGCCCTGTCGGTGGGCGATCCGTCGCCCCACGTCGTCGAGGGGGTGGCAGGTTCCGCGTCGGGAGTGGTGTGGGTCTTTCCCGGGCAGGGGCCGCAATGGGCCGGGATGGCCCTGGACCTGTGGGAGTCCTCAGGGGTCTTCGCCGAACGCATGGACGAGTGCGCCGGCCTCCTCGACGGCATGGCCGACTGGTCGCTGCGGGAAGTGCTCGCCGACGACGCCGCGTTGAAGCGCATGGACGTGATGCAGCCCGCGCTGTTCGCGGTCCAGGTGTCGCTGGCTGAGGTCTGGCGGGCCGTCGGGCTGGCACCGGCCGCCGTGGTCGGCCATTCCCAGGGCGAGATCACCGCGGCCTGCGCGGCGGGGAGCGTGCCGCTGGCCGACGCCCTGCGACTGATGGTCGAACGCAGCCGGGTCATCACCGAGCGGCTGTCCGGGCGCGGGGGGATGGCTCTGTTAGCCATGCCGGCCGAGGAGGTCGACCTCGGCAGGGTGTCGATCGGCGCGGTCAACGGACCCGACTCCGTCGTCGTGTCCGGCCCCGTCGATGCCATCAGGGAGACGGTGGCCGCCTGCAAGGCCAAGGGGATACGGGCCTGGACGGTCCCGATCGACTACGCCTCGCACTCGCCGCAGGTGGAGGAGATCCGCGAAGAGGTCCTGCTGGCCGCCGCAGGGGTTTCCGCGCGCGACAGCGGCGTGGCGTTCTACTCCACGGTCACCGGTGGCCGCCTGGACGCCGACCGCCTCGATGCCGGGTACTGGTACCGGAACCTGCGGGAGCAGGTGCGCCTGGAAGAGGGCGTCCGGGCAGCGGTCGCCGACGGACATCGGGTGTTCATCGAGGCGAGCCCCCACCCCGTGCTGACCACGGCGATCCAGGGCACCGTGGACAGCGCCGACGTCGAGGCCGTCGTGCAGGGCACGCTGCGCCGGGACGAGGGCGGGTTGCGCCGGCTCCTGCTGTCGATGGCCGCACTGCATGCCCAGGGCGTCACGGTGGACTGGCGGCCGATGTTCGAGGGCTTCGGCGCCCGCACGGTGGATCTGCCCGGCTATGCCTTCCAGCGGCGCCCCCACTGGATCACCGGAGCCGCCGGCGCGCTGCCCGCGCCACGGCCGGAGACGGCACCGAGGACGGAGACCGCCACCGAGCTCTCCACGGCCGGCTCGAAAGTCGCCCGGGAACTCGACCTGTCGGCACTGATCCGTTCCCGGGCAGCGGCCGTGCTCGGCCACGACGGAGCGGACGCCGTCGACGTCGACCGCTCGTTCAAGGAACTCGGGTTCGACTCGGTCACGGCGGTGGAGCTCAGCCGGCTGTTGAGCCGTGCCACCGGACTCCGGCTGCCTGCCACGCTGCTCTTCGACCATCCCAGCCCCACCGCGCTCGAACGGCGCCTCCGCGAGCTGCTGGCCCGGCCCGTCCCGAACTCCGCTCCGTCCGTGGCGGGCCGCCCCGACGACGACCTGATCGCGATCGTGGGCATGGGGTGTCGGTTGCCGGGCGATGTGTCCTCCCCCGAGGAACTGTGGCGCCTGGTCTCCGAGGGAGTGGACGCGATCTCCGCCTTCCCCGAGGACCGCGGCTGGAACCTCGCGGCAGCGGACACGGGACACGTCCGTTCAGGCGGTTTCCTCAAGGACGCCTTCGGCTTCGACGCCGACTTCTTCCGGATCAGCCCCCGGGAGGCGCGGGCCATGGACCCGCAGCAGCGACTGCTGCTGGAAGTGTCCTGGGAGGCGCTGGAGCGCGCCGGAATCGATCCCGCGTCCCTGCGGGGCAGCCGGACGGCCGCCTTCATGGGCGTCATGGACCAGGATTACGTCCCACGGCTGCACGAGACGTCGGAGAGCTTCGGCGGATACGCCCTGACGGGCGGTGCGACGAGTGTGGCCTCGGGCCGCATCGCCTTCGCCCTCGGCCTTGAGGGCCCCGCGGTGACCGTGGACACGGCATGCTCCTCGTCGCTGGTCTCTCTGCACCTGGCGGCACAGTCCTTGCGGGCCGGGGAGTGTTCGCTGGCCCTTGCCGGAGGGGCGACGGTGATGTCGACGCCCGGGATGTTCGCGGAGTTCTCCCGGCAGGGCGGCCTGTCGCCCGACGGCCGGTGCAAGGCGTTCTCCGATTCCGCCGACGGCACGGGCTGGGCCGAGGGCGTCGGCGTCGTGGCGCTGGAGCGGCTGTCGGACGCGCGGCGGAACGGGCACCAGGTGCTGGCAGTGGTGCGTGGCTCCGCGATCAACCAGGACGGAGCCTCCAACGGGCTGAGCGCCCCCAACGGTCCGTCCCAGGAGCGCGTCATCCGCGACGCCCTGGCACGCGCCGGCCTGTCCGCGGCGGACGTCGACGCCGTGGAGGCGCACGGCACCGGCACGGCACTGGGGGATCCGATCGAGGCGCAGGCGCTGCTGGCGACGTACGGTCAGGAGCGCGCGGAGCCGCTCCGGCTGGGGTCCCTGAAGTCGAACATCGGGCACACCCAGGCGGCGGCCGGTGTCGGCGGTGTGATCAAGATGGTGCTGGCCATGCGGCACGGCGTGCTGCCGCGCACGCTCCACTCGTCCGAGCCGTCACGGCATGTGGAGTGGGCATCGGGCGCGGTCGAACTACTGACCGAGCAGCGCTCCTGGCCGCAGACCGGCCGGCCCCGGCGGGCCGGGGTGTCGTCGTTCGGTATCAGCGGCACCAACGCGCACGTGATCCTGGAGCACCCCGATCAGCCGCCCACGGCGACCGGGTCCACGGGAGCGGAGCCGGTCGACGGCCGGGCGGCGTCTTCCCTCCCGGTGCCACTCGTACTCTCCGGCAGGACCGAGGCCGCTCTGCGCGCTCAGGCCGAGCGGCTGCGGCGGCGGGTGGAGTCCGAGCCCGATCTGTCCCTGGCCGAAGTCGGACGGTCGCTGGCGACCTCGCGTACCCGGTTCGAGCGGCGCGCCGTCGTCGTGGCCGCGGACCGGGAGACGCTGATCGAAGAACTGGCGGCGCTGTCACAGGGTGAGCGGGCACCCGCATCGGTCGAAGGGGTGGCGGAGCGCGCCCGCCGCGGCGTGGTCTTCGTCTTCCCGGGACAGGGCACCCAGTGGACCGGCATGGCGCGGGAGTTGCTCGACTCCTCACCGGTGTTCGCCGAGAGCGTCCGTGAATGTGCCGCCGCGCTCGCCGGGTTCGTGGACTGGGACCTGGACGGAGTGCTGCGGCAGGTGCCGGGTGAACCGACGCTGGAGCGGGTGGATGTGGTGCAGCCGGTGTCGTGGGCGGTGATGGTGTCGCTGGCGGCTCTGTGGCGCTCCTACGGTGTCGAGCCGTCCGCCGTCGTCGGCCATTCGCAGGGCGAGATAGCAGCGGCCTGCGTGGCCGGTGCGCTGCCGCTGCGGGATGGGGCACGGGTGGTCGCGCTGCGCTCGCAGGCCATCTCCAAGGGCCTGGCCGGCCTCGGCGGGATGATGACGCTGGCCCTCCCGCCGGCAGAGGCGGAGTCCCGGATCGCGAGATGGCAGGGCGGTCTGGAGGTGGCGGCGCTCAACGGTCCGTCCGTCACGGTGGTCGCCGGTGACGCGCAGGCGCTCGAAGAGCTGCGCGTCGAATGCGCCGCGCAGGGCATCAGGGCGCGCAGGATCGCGGTGGACTACGCCTCGCACACCTCCCATGTGGAAGGCATCGAGGACGAACTGGCACAACTGCTCGCGGACGTACGGCCGGCTGTCGCCCAGGTGCCGTTCTTCTCGACCGTCGAGCGGGACTGGCTCAAGGAACGGCCTGTGGACGCCGAGTACTGGTACCGCAACCTGCGGCAGACGGTGCACTTCCAGTCCGCCGTGGAAACACTGGCTGAGCAGGGTCATGACATGTTCATCGAGGTCAGCGCCCACCCGGTGCTCACCGTCGGTATCCAGGAGATACTGGAGCGCCGTACGGAGCAGGCGGCTGAGGCCGTCTCGGGTTCGCTGCGGCGGGACGAAGGGGGACTGGAGCGGTTCCTCACCTCGGTTGCCGGGGTGTGGACGCGCGGTGTCGCGGTCGAGTGGGAGCGAGCCTTCTCCCGCGCCGACACACCCCCTGTCGAGCTGCCGACGTACGCCTTCCAGCACCAGAGCTACCGCGTGGACGTCACGGCTGACCAGCCGCTGCTGGGGCAGGCGCTGCAACTGGCGGACGGCGACGGCACGGTCCTGACGGAGCGGCTCTCGCTGCGGACCAGGCCGTGGCTGGCCGGCCACCGGGTGCTGGGCCAAGCCGTCGTGCCGGGCACCGCACTGCTGGAGATGGCCCTGAGGGTCGGTGATGTGGTGGACGAACTCACCATGCATACGCCCGTGGTGGTGCCGGAGCACGGTGACGTCGAGGTGCAGTTGACGGCGGCGGCGCCGGACGACAGCGGCCGACGCCTCATCCGCATCCACAGCCGCACCGACGCTGCGTGGCAGTTGCACGCCACCGGCCTGGTGAGCTCCGCCGGGCACACCGGTGCGGCGGCCGCCCTGGCGGAATGGCCACCGTCCGGCGCGACACCGATGGATCTCACGGAGACCTACGACGAACTCGCCCGGCGCGGACTGGAGTACGGTCCGCAGTTCCGCAACCTGCGCGGCGTGTGGCGGCACGGCGACGACCTCCTGGTCGAAGCGGCCCTGCCGGACGGGGCCGGCCCCTTCACCGTGCATCCGGCGCTGCTGGACGCGGTGCTTCATCCCGTGGTGCTGGAGCACGGCCCCGGTCTCGTGGTGCCGTTCTCGTGGGCCGGTGTGCGGCTCTCGCGGGCGGGAGCGTCCGGGCTGCGGGTCCGCGTCGTCCCGGCCGGGGAGCACCGGGCCTCGCTGACCGTCGCGGACGGCAGCGGGACCGAGGTTCTGACGGTCGAGTCCCTCACCCTGCGACCGCTGGACGCACGGCGGTTCGACCCCAAGCTCTTCCAGATCGAATGGCGCGAGGTCACCGACGCCGGGAAGGCCGAGCCGGACAACCCGACCGACGTCCTGACGGTGTCGCCGACAAAGGCGCGGGCGCCCGAGGCCGCCCATGCGACCGCGGAGTCGGTGCTTCGTGATGTTCAGCGAAGGCTGGCGGAGCCCGCCGAGATGCCGTCCCCGCTGGTGGTCACCACCCGCCGGGGCGTGGCCGTGGCGCCGGACAGCCCCGGTGACCTCGCAGCGGCCACCGTGTGGGGGCTGCTGCGGTCCGCTCAGACGGAACACCCCGGCCGGATCGTGCTCGTGGACTCGGACGGTGACGAAGAGCTGACGGCCGACGAGCTGGGCCGCGCCCTGGCAACCGGCGAGCCACAGATCGCGCTCCGATCGGGCCGCATGCTCGCACCCAGGCTCGCACGCGGCTCCGTCCCCGTCCCCGACTCGGAGGGGCGGAGCGTCCCTCCGGGGAGCACCACGCTGATCACCGGCGGAACCGGTGGGCTCGGTGGCGCCGTGGCGCGCCACCTGGTGGACCGTCACGGAGTACGCGACCTGCTCCTGGTCAGCCGCAGCGGGGCCGCCGCCGATGGCGTGGACGCCCTGGTGGCGGAGCTGACCGCGGCCGGCGCGCACGTATCCGTGGCCGCCTGCGACGTGGCCGACCGGGCCGCGCTGGCCGACGTCCTCGCGGCTGTCCCCGCGTCGGCACCGCTGCGCACCGTGGTGCATGCGGCGGGAGTCCTGGACGACGCAGCCGCCATGTCGCTGACGCCGGGGCAACTGCACGCGGTCCTGTCGGCGAAGGCGGACGCGGCATGGAACCTGCACGAGCTGACCCACGAGCTCGACCTCACGGGCTTCGTGCTCTTCTCCTCCGTCTCGGCCACCCTCGGCTTTGCCGGACAGGCGAACTACGCGGCGGGCAACGCGTTTCTCGACGCGCTGGCCCACCACCGTCACACGCTCGGACTGCCCGCGGTCTCCCTCGGGTGGGGGCTGTGGGAACAGGACACCGGCCTCACCCGCCGTCTCGGTGGCACGGACCGGCAGCGCATGCTCCGTCTGGGGCTGCGGCCTCTGCCCACCGACGCGGGACTGGCTCTGTTCGACCTCGCACTCGACGCCGACCGGCCGCATCTGGTCCCCGCCTGGCTCGACCTGTCAGGGCTGGGCGATACCGAGGTGCCCCCGATGCTGCGCGGCCTGGCCCGCACTCCGGCCGCGCCGAGCGGCCGGACGCGAAAGGACTCCGGGCCGCTGCGCGACCGGTTGCTGACCCTGCCCGACACCGACCGGGCGCCGGCGGTGCGGCGGTTGGTACAGGCCGAGGTGGCGTCCGTGCTGGGCCGCTCCGGGCCGGGCGACGTGCCGTCCGACCGGGGCTTCGGAGACCTGGGGTTCGACTCGCTCACCGCCTTGGAACTACGCAACCGGCTCGGCACCCTTGCCGGGATCACCCTGAACGCCACCGTGATCTTCGATCACCCGACCCCGTCGAAGCTGGCACGCCACCTGCTGGAGCGGCTCGCCCCGGACCGGCCGGCGGCCGCGCCACCGGTACTCGCCGAGCTGGAGCGGCTGGAGGCGAGTGTGACCGCCGTCGACGGTGAGCTGCGCTCGGCCGTCACCGCCCGGCTGTGGCAGCTGATGGAGGCGGTGACCGCCGGGGACCGCACGACGGAGACAGAGCCGGACCACGAGGTCGCCGCGGCGAGCGCGGACGAACTCTTTGCCTTGATCGACGATGAGCTGGGAAGGCCCTGACGATGAGTGACCAGAAGCTGCTCGACTACCTGAAGCGGGTCACCACCGAACTGCGTCAGACCCGCCGCAAGCTGGCCGAGGTGGAGTCGGCCGGCCCGGGACCGGATGACGATCCCATCGCGATCGTGGGCATGGCCTGTCGCTACCCCGGCGGCGTCTCGTCGCCCGAGGAGCTGTTCCAGCTCACCGTCGACGGTGTGGACGCGGTTTCCGGTTTCCCCGCGAACCGCGGTTGGGACCTCGACGGTCTGTACGACCCCGACCCCGGTCGGACCGGCAGGAGCTATACGCGCCACGGTGGATTCCTCCACGACGCGGCCGAGTTCGACGCGGGCCCCTTCGGGATGTCGCCGAAGGAGGCGCTGACGACCGATCCGCAGCAGCGCCTGCTGCTGCAATCGTGCTGGGAGGCGATGGAGAACGCCCGTATAGCTCCCTCCTCGCTGCACGGGAGCCGGACCGGGGTCTTCGCCGGCGTGATGTACAGCGACTACGCCTCCTTGACGGGCCAGGACACCGGCGGCTTGGAGGGCCACCTGTTCACCGGCAGCCTGCCGAGCGTGGCGTCCGGCCGAATCGCGTACACCTTCGGGCTGGAGGGCCCGGCGGTGACCGTGGACACGGCGTGTTCGTCGTCGCTGGTCTCGCTGCACCTGGCGGCGCAGTCACTCCGGGCGGGGGAGTGTTCGCTGGCGCTGGCGGGCGGCGTGACGGTGATGTCCACACCGCGCACCTTCGTGGAGTTCTCCCGCCAGCGCGCCTTGTCGGCGGACGGCCGGTGCAAGCCGTTCTCCGATTCCGCCGACGGCACGGGCTGGGCCGAGGGCGTGGGCGTACTGGTGCTGGAGCGGCTGTCGGACGCGCGGCGCAACGGGCACCCCGTACTGGCCCTGGTACGCGGCTCCGCGGTCAACCAGGACGGTGCCTCCAGCGGGCTGACTGCCCCGAACGGGCCCTCGCAGGAGCGTGTGATTCGGCAGGCCCTCGCCTCGGCCGGGCTCTCGACCGCTGACGTGGACGCCGTCGAGGCGCACGGGACCGGCACGACTCTCGGCGATCCGATCGAGGCGCAGGCGCTACTGGCGACCTACGGCCAGGACCGCGCGGAGCCGCTCCGGCTGGGATCCCTGAAGTCGAACATCGGCCACACCCAGGCGGCCGCGGGCGTCGCGGGGGTGATCAAGATGGTGTTGGCCATGCGCGAAGGCGTACTGCCGCGCACGCTCCACGCGGACATCCCTTCGCGTCATGTGGAGTGGTCGTCGGGCGCGGTCGAGCTGCTGGCCGAGCAGCGTGCCTGGCCGGAAGCGGGCCGGCCACGCCGGGCGGGCGTGTCGGCGTTCGGCGTCAGCGGCACCAACGCGCACGTGATCATCGAGCAGGCGCCGACGGCCGAGGCGGACGACACCGGGCCCACGGCTCGGACGCCGGCACCGGTGGTGGTGTCCGGCGTGACCGGAACAGCTCTGCGCACCCAGGCGGCGCGGCTGCGGCAGTGGGTGGAGTCCCACGAGGAACTGAACCCCGTGGACGTCGGGTTCTCCACCGTGACCACCCGGTCCGCGCTCGACCACCGCGGCGTGGTCGTCGCGGGGGACCGCGACGAACTGCTGGCAGGGCTCGCCGCCCTGTCGACGGGGGAGTCGGCGGACGGTGTGGTGGAAGGCTCCGTCACCCCGGAGTCCGGTGTGGTGTGGGTCTTCCCGGGCCAGGGGTCGCAGTGGGCCGGGATGGCCGGCGGGCTGGGCGAGTCGTTCCCGGCGTTCGCCGCGCGGATGGAGGAGTGCGAGCGGGCGCTGAGCGGACTGGTCGACTGGTCGCTGAGCGAGGTCCTCGACGACGAGGAGGCACTGAAGCGCGTTGACGTGGTACAGCCCGTGCTGTGGGCGGTGATGGTGTCGCTGGCCGCACTGTGGCGGTCGCTCGGGCTGGAGCCGTCCGCTGTGGTGGGCCACTCCCAGGGAGAGATCGCCGCGGCCTGTGCGGCGGGCGGGCTGTCCTTGGAGGACGGCGCACGCGTGGTAGTCCTGCGCTCGCGCGCGCTGCTGGAGATCGCCGGGGCTGGCGGAATGGTGTCCTTGGCCCTGTCACCGGACGACACCGCGGCCCTGCTGGAACCATGGGACGGGCGGGTCTCGGTCGCCGCGCTCAACGGGCCGCACTCGACCGTGGTTTCAGGCACGGCGGACGCGCTGGAAGAACTGCTGGACCACTGCGAGCGCGAAGAGATCCGTGCCCGCCGGATCCCCGTGGACTACGCCTCGCACTCCGCGCAGGTAGAACGGATCCGCGACAGGATCCTCGACGACCTGGCGGGCGTCAGCCCGCGCTCCGGCTCCATTCCCTTCCACTCGACCCTGACCGGCGGCCTCCTCGACACGGACCGGCTCGATGCCGCGTACTGGTACGAGAACCTCCGTAACACCGTCCGCTTCGAGGCCGTGGTCGACGGTCTGCTGAACGAAGGACACCGGACGTTCGTCGAGTGCAGTCCGCACCCCGTGCTGGCGGTCGGCATCGAGGAGACCGCGCAGAACGCGGACCACTCCGCACTGGTGGTCGGTTCGCTGCGTCGGGACGAGGACACGACCCGCCAGCTGCTGCGGTCCGTCGCCGAGCTGCACACCCGGGGTGTCGTCGTGGACTGGCCGCAGGTCTTCACGGGCACCGGTGCGCGCACCGTGGGGCTGCCCACGTACGCCTTCCGGTCCAAGCCCTACTGGCTGCGGGCTCCGAAGCCGCTGCTGAACACGGCCACCGTGCTCGCGGAGGGCGGACAGACACTGATGACCGGCCGGCTGTCGCTGGGCTCGTACCCCTGGCTCACCGACCACCGGGTGCACGGCCGGGCCGTGGTACCGGGTACCGCGCTGCTGGAGATGGCGCTGCAGACCGGATACGCCATCGATGAACTCACCCTGCAAGCACCCGTGGTGGTGCCCGAACAGGGCGAGGTCGAGATACAGGCGCTCGTGGGAACCGCTGACGACGACGGCTACCTGCCCCTGCGGTTGTATGCCAGAGGCCCGGGGAGCGACTGGCGGCTCCACGCCTCCGGCACGCTCACCGAGAGCGGTGGGCCGCGTGAAGAGGCACCGAACCCTGCCCAGTGGCCTCCCGCCGGCGCGCGGAGGGTGGACCTCAGCTCCTGGTACGACGATCTGGCCGCACAGGGGCTGGAGTACGGGCCCGGCTTCCGCGGCCTCCGGGCGCTGTGGCGGCACGGCGACGAGCTCTTCGCCGAGGCGTCACTGGATTCGGCCGTCCGTCCCGCGCTGCTCGACGCCGCCCTGCACGCCCTTGACCTGAGGACCACGCCCGCGCTGCCGTTCTCCTGGAGAGACGTGCGTCGGCTCGACCAGTACGCCGCTGCGGAGATCTCCCGCGTGAGAGTGCGACTGACCCCGCAGGAAGACGGTTCGGTGGCGCTGCACGTCGCTGACGGAACCGGCCACGGCGTACTGTCGGTCGGCGGGCTGTCACTGCGTCCGCTCGAGAGCATGAGTTTCGACACGGCGGGGCGCGGCGCACTGTTCGAGATGGCCTGGCATCCGCTGCCGACGGACGCTGACCGCTCCGGCGCCGACGCCGCGGGTGTCGCACTGCTCCGCTGCCCGGACGTGCAGGGAGAACTGCCCACCCGCGTCCGCACGATGACCTCGGTGGTGCTGGACGAGCTGCACGACCGGCTCGCGGAGACGGAGACCGGCGACGCCCCTCTGGTGGTGGTGACTCGACATGCCGTGGCGGACGACGCCGGAACCGCCGCACAGGTGGATCCGGCCGCCGCCGCCGTGTGGGGCCTGGTCCGGTCGGCGCAGACGGAGAATCCGGGCCGCATCGTGCTCGTCGACACAGACGATCCGGAAGTCCTGCCACAGCTGCTGCCCGCGGTACTGGCCGCCGGTGAACCGCAGTTGCTGGTACGTGACGGCCGGATCCGCGTGCCCGCGCTGGAGCGCTTCACGCCACCCGGAACGCCTGCGACATCCCCCTTCAGCACGGACGGCACGGTGCTGGTCACCGGGGCATCGGGAACGCTCGGCGGACTGGTGGCCCGGCATCTGGTGGCCGAGCACGGCGTACGCCACCTGCTGCTGGTGAGCCGCCGGGGATCGTCCGCGCTCGCCGACGAGCTGACCGCGCTGGGCGCCTCGGCCACGTCGGCCGTCTGCGACGTCAGCGATCGCGAGGCGCTCGCCGGACTGCTGACCGCCATTCCGCAGGACCGGCCGCTGCGCGGCGTGGTGCACGCGGCGGGTGTGCTGGACGACGGAGTGATCGGCTCGCTGACACCGCAGCGACTGAGCGCGGTCCTGGCAGCGAAGGCCGATGCCGCCTGGCACCTGCACGAGCTGACCCTGGACCTGGACCTGTCGGCCTTCGTGATGTTCTCCTCGATAGCCGCGACGCTGGGCACCGCGGGCCAGGGCAACTACGCCGCGGCCAACGCCTTCCTCGACGCACTCGCGCACCACCGGCGTGGCATTGGTCTCCCGGCTCACTCGCTCGGCTGGGGCCTGTGGGCGGAGCGCAGTGGCCTGACCGGTCAACTGGACGATGCCGACCTGGCCCGTCTGTCCGGGGCAGGGGTAGGCCAGTTGGGCACCGAGGAGGGGCTGGGGCTCCTCGACGCGGCGTTGGGCACGGACCGGGCGCACCTGCTGCCGGTCCGGCTGGACCTCACGGCGCTCGACTCCACGGCGGGCACGCTGCCGCCGCTCCTGCGTGCCCTGGCCCCGTCGCCCCCGCCGCGACGGCGCGCCGTCCCCGCGAGTCCGCCCGTCGCTTCCTCTGGGGGTCCCGCCGTCGACAGCGACGGCTCCGACTTCCGGGGCATGCCCGAGGCCGATCGTGAGCGCCTGGTCGGCGAGCTCGTCCGCCGAGAGGTCGCCGCGGTGCTCAAGCACGAATCGGCCGCCGACATCGCTCCCGACGCCGAGTTCCAGCGCCTGGGGTTCACTTCGCTGGCGGCCCTGGAGCTGCGGAACAAGCTCAGCGTGCGCACCGGGCTGCGGCTGCCCGCGACCCTGGTCTTCGAGTACCGCACGCCGCGCGCGCTGGCCGGTTTCCTGGCCGGGAAGCTGTCGGGAGGGGAGGGGAAGGCACGCGTCGCCGCTCCTGGTGGGACCGGGGCCGAGGAGCGCGATGACGATCGCATCGCCGTCATCGGCGTTGCTGGACGTTACCCGCTGGCCGGGACGGTCTCCGAGCTGTGGGACAACCTGGCCGAGGGCCGGCACTGCATCAGTGAGGTGCCTGCTGATCGCTGGGACGCCGACGCGCACCATGACCGTACAGGCGCTCGCGGCTCCTACAGCAAATGGGCCGGATTCATCGACGGGGTCGACATGTTCGACCCGTTGTTCTTCCACATCTCACCCGCCGACGCGGAGGCCATGGACCCGCAGGAACGCCTGTTCCTCGAAACAGCTGCCGCCACCCTGGACGACGCCGGCTATCCGGCGGCCACGCTCGCGGCGCAAGGACCGGTCGGCGTGTTCGTCGGTGTGATGAACAGCGACTACGAATGGATGGCCGGTGAGGCGAACGCCCTGGGCGTGCCCACCGAAGCCCATTCACGTCACTGGTCGGTGGCCAACCGGGTGTCGTACTCCTTTGATTTCGCCGGGCCGAGCCTGGCGGTGGACACCGCGTGCTCCGCCTCGCTGACCGCCATCCACCTGGCCTGCCAGAGCATCAGGTCCGGTGAGTGCACCGCCGCCATCGCCGGCGGAGTCAACCTGATCCTCCACCCGAAACACCTGCGCGCTCTGGCGCAGGCGGGGATGCTCTCGCACGACGACCGGCTCAAGGCGTTCGGCGCGGACGCGGACGGATTCGTCGATGGCGAGGGCGTGGGCGCCGTCCTGCTCAAGCCGCTCTCGGCCGCACTCGTGGACGGCGACCGTGTCCTCGGCGTGATCCGGGGTTCGGCCGTCAACTCCGGCGGAAACGCGGGAGGGTACACGGTCCCGAACCCCGTCGCACAGAGCGGTGTGATGCGCACGGCGCTGGACCGCGCCCGAGTGGGTGCGGACAGCATCGGCTATGTGGAGGCGCATGGCACCGGCACCTTGCTCGGCGACCCGATCGAGATCGTCGGGCTGGTCGACGCCTTCGGAGGAAGGATCGATCCGGCCCATCGTGCGCAGCGGCCGACCGTCGCGATCGGCTCGGTCAAGACGAACATCGGCCACCTCGAGTCGGCAGCAGGCATCGCGGGGCTGACCAAGGTGCTGCTGCAGTTCCGGCACCGGATGCTGGCACCGTCGCTGAACTCGGTGCGCCTCAACCCGGAAATCGACTTCACCACCACGCCTTTCGAGGTGCAGCAGACCTTGCGTCCCTGGCAGAGGCTCGAACAGTCCGACTCCGATCCGGAGGGCGCATCCGGCGTGCTGCCGCTGCGTGCCGTCGTCAGTTCGTTCG
Source organism: Streptomyces sp. NPDC102283 (assembly GCF_044766265.1). Classification (NCBI taxonomy): domain Bacteria; kingdom Bacillati; phylum Actinomycetota; class Actinomycetes; order Kitasatosporales; family Streptomycetaceae; genus Streptomyces; species Streptomyces sp. NPDC102283. Next base: position 132,981 of record NZ_JBIWLQ010000021.1, on the reverse strand, counting down.
GCGCGGGCGGCGCCAACGCCTGCGTGGTCGTGGAGGAGCACCTGCCCGTCGATTCGCCGCAGCCGGTCGACGACGGAACGGACCAGCTGCTGGTGCTCTCCGCCAGGAGCGAAGACCGGCTGCGGGCCTTGGCAGGGGACCTGGCGGCGTTTCTGCGCCGGGGCACGTCAGCGCGGGCCGTGACCGAGGACCCACTGGCGGACGCACGGCGCCGCTGCCTGCGGCTGGCCGCCGAGCTGGCCGGAGTGGAGTCCGAGTCCGTCGATCTCGCCACCGACCTGGTCGACCTGGGCTTCGGTGTGGCCGAACGCGCCCACTACTACTCGCTGCTGGCGTCGGAGCTGGGCACGGCACTGCCTCCGGCCGCCACCATGGCCGAGACCCTCGGCGACGTGGCCCGGGCGGTCGCCGGCATCGGCACCGGCACGCGGGACGGCGAGAGCCCACAGAGCAGCGAGAGCGTCCGGGACGTCGAGCAGACCCCACTGAGGCTCCCCGACGTCGCCCACACGCTGCAATCGGGCCGTACCGCTCATGAGTTCCGCCTGGCCCTGCCCGCCCTTACGGTGGCCGAGGCGGCCCGCCTGCTGCAGAGCTACGCGGAGGGCGGGACCGACGACCGGATCAGCACCGGTCTCGTCGACCGCAACCCGGTGGCGCTCTCCGCCGAGGAGGCCGTCGCCCTGGAGCAGGCCCTCTCCCGGCGTGACCTCGCGGTCGTCGGTGAACGCTGGGTGTCGGGGGCCGGGATCGACTGGTCCCGGATCACCTCTCCGGCCGCCCACAGGGTTGAACTGCCCGGCTATCCGTTCGCACGCAAGCGCCTGTGGATCGGCCGGCCGGCCGCCGTAGGAGTAGGACATGCGCCCGGAACAGGACATGCGCCCGGAACAGGACGTGCGTCCGAAGCCGAGGTGGCTGACGGCCGGATGTCTCGGCCCGAGGACCGTGCCGCGGCTACCGGCGCCGGTACGGATGTCAGTCGGGCCGTCACCCAGGTGCTCGCGGGGTTCGCTCGGCTGGACGAGGCATCGGTGCACGGAGTGTTCACCGTCTACCAGCGCATGGGGGTCTTCCAGCGGCCGGGCGAGAGGCACCACAGCGGTGAACTGCGCAGTGCCTTGCGCATCCGGAACAAGTTCCAGCGGCTCCACGAAGCCCTGCTGGGCCTCCTCGTCACGGCCGGCTACCTGACCCGCGAGGGCGACCACGTCATCACCACCACCGCGGTCGGCGACGCGGACGGCACCGCTGCCGCGGACCGATGGGAGGCCGAACTCGACCGGGTATCAGTCCAGTACCCGGACATCGAGCCCACGGTGACCCTCAACCGCGAATTCCTACGGGTCTATCCGCCACTTCTGCGCGGGGAGCTGGTGGGTACCGAGGTCATGTTCCCCGGCACCTCGATGCAGTTGGTGGAGAACCTCTACAAGGGCAACCCGCTCACCGACTTCTTCAACGACCTGCTGGCGGAGGCCGTCCGCCAGTACCTCGCCACCCGGCTGCCGAGGCTCGCGGACCGAGAGACGGTCGAGGTGCTGGAGCTGGGCGCGGGTACCGGCGCCACCAGCGAACGGGTGCTGCCTGTGCTGGCCGGCCATCCGGGCCGCGTCAACTACACCTTCACCGACATCTCGCCCCGGTTCCTGGAACACGGCCGTGAACGTTTCGCCGCCCACCACCCGTTCATGCGGTTCCAGCTGCTCAACCTGGAGCGCGGCCTGTCCGAGCAGAATTTCGCTCCGGGCTCGGTCGACCTGGTTCTGGCCACCAACGTGGTGCACGCGACCAGGAATCTGCGAGCCACGCTGCGCAAGGCCAAGGCGCTGCTCAAGCCCGGCGGCCTGCTGGTGCTCAACGAGCTGACCGCCATCCGCCCGTACCTCACGGTCGGCGGCGGCGTGATGGAGGGGTGGTGGGCCTTCCAGGACGAGGAGACGCGCATCCCCGACTCACCGTTGGCCGCGCCGGACAGCTGGCTGCGGCTGCTGGCCGAGGAGGGATACGCGCAGACGCGGGCCATCAGTGCCGACGGCGCCGATCTGGGCCAGCACGTGCTGATCGCGGAGAGCCTCGGCGCGGAGCGGGACGCGAAGCCCGGGGCACCGGCCGCACCCGGGACGGCGACGACCGAAGCACAGCCGGCCGTGGCCGACGCGCTGGGCGACCGCCTGCGGGAACTGCTGGAGCGGGTGCTGAAGCTCGACGTGCGGATCGACCCCGACCGGGCTCTGGCCGACTACGGCTTCGACTCGCTCAGCGGGATGAAGATCGTGGCAGCTGTGGACGACTCCTTCGGCGTCAGCATCCCTCTGGAGGAGTTCTTCGAGAGCGCGACGCTGCGGGAACTCGCCGCGCATCTGGCCTCCGGCTGGCTGGCAGAGACCGTGGCCGGAACCACGGAGCCGACCACGGCCGGCTCCACCGCACCCCCTGCGGAGGAGCCCGACCGGGCCACCGTCGCGGCACCCGTCGGAGACGGGTCCGCCCTCGTCGCGCCCGCCACGCCGGGCGTTCTGTCCGCAGCGCAAGGGGTCCTGCGGCCCCGCCGTGACGCGGAGCTGAGCACCCATCGGCTGTCGGAGGGGCAGCGAGCACTGTGGGTGATCGAACAGATCGCCCCCGGCAACCACGCCTACAACCTGCCGCTCGCCTTCTGGCTCGACCGTGACACCGACATGCTCGCCCTGCGTGTGGTTCTCCAGGATGTGCTGGACCGGCACGAGGAACTGCGCGCTGCCGTCCGGACCGGTGAGGACGGGCCGTTCATCCGGATCGCCGCCGAACCGGAACTGGCCTTCCAACAGGTGTTCCTCAACTCGGCCACGGACAGCGACCTTCGTGACCGGATACGGACCGACGCGCGGCGCCCGTTCGACCTGGCCGGCGGCCCGCTGGCGCGGGCGACGCTGTACACCCTCGGCGATGGCCGGCAGGCACTGGTACTGAGCGTGCACCACCTGGTGATCGACGGGGTGTCCATCCCGTTGCTGGTGGCCGAGGTGGAACGCGGCTACCGTGCGCTCCGGGAAGGCCGCCCCCTCCCCGCCGGGCGGCCTGCCCGCACCTTCGCCGACTACGTGGCCTGGCAGCGCGACCTGCTCGCCGGACCCGATGCGGAGAGACTGCGCGCCTACTGGGTCGAGCGGCTGCGCGGCAGGCAGACCAGCACACCGCTGACGTTCGACAGGCCACGCCCGTCCCTGCCCAGCTTCCGGGGCGCGAGCCTGGAGGGACGCGTACCGTCGGCCGTGGCGGACCGGGCACGTGCCCTTGCCGCGGCGGAGCGCACCTCGCTGTCCAGCGTCATGCTGGCGACGTTCTTCTCCCTGCTCCACCGCTACAGCGGCCAGACCGACATCGCGGTCGGCACACCGACGGCGGGCCGCCCGGCCGAGGGCTACGACGACGTGCTCGGCTACTTCATGAACATGGTCGTTCTGGCGGAGACGGTGGACGACGACGAACCCTTCCGTGCCCTGACCCGTCGTGTCCACCGGATGGTCCTGGGCGCGCTGGAGCACAGCGACTACCCGCTGATCACCCTTGCCGAGGAACTGGAGAAGGAGGGACCCGGCACTTCGGGCCCGCTGTTCAACGTCGCCTACTATTTCCACAACTGGGCACGCGACCTCTCCCACGACGGTGTCATCCGAGGCCAGGTCGAAGGGGTCCACCAGGAGGGCGAGTTCGACCTGACCCTCGATCTGGTCGAGGAGGCCGAAGGCTGCCGGTACACGCTCAAGTACAACCCCGACCTGTTCGACGCCGTAACAGTGGAACGCCTCGGGAACCATTTCGTCACCTTGCTGGCATCCGCGGTCGGCGCTCCCGCCACTCCGGTCGGGGAGCTGGACCTGCTGACGGACGGCGAGCGCGCTCGGCTCACCCCGCCCATGGACGCCGACTATCCGGCAGACAGCCTCGTATGGGACCTGGTGCTGCGCCAGGCCGAGGCACGCCCTCAGGCAGTGGCGGTCCGCTACGAGGACACCGTACTGAGCTACCGCCGGCTCACCGAGCGGGTGCAAGCCCTTGCGGCCCGTCTCACCTCCGCCGGCGTCGGCCGTGGCCGTACCGTGGGCGTTCTGCTGCCGCGCGACGCCGACCTGCCGGTAGCCCTGCTCGCCGTGCAGGCCGCCGGCGGCACGTACGTCCCTCTCGACCCGGCCTACCCGCAACAGCGGCTCGCCTTCATGGCCGAGGACGCCGGACTGCATCTGCTGCTCACACACTCCACCGTCGAGTCCGCGAGCGGAAGCGCTGTGCCCCGGCTGCTCATCGACGAGGACCGGCAGCCGCCCGCGGCCCCCTCGCCCGGAGCCGCCGGACCGCTGGACACCGCGTACATCATCTACACCTCCGGCTCCACCGGCCGGCCCAAGGGTGTCCGCGTCCCGCACCGCGCGCTGACCAACTTCTGCTGGTCGATGGCGCGGGAGCCCGGATTCGGGCCTCGGGACACGCTGCTCGCCCTGACCACGGTCTGTTTCGACATCTCCGGTCTGGAGCTCTACCTGCCGCTGATCAGCGGTGGCACCGTGGAGATCGTGCCGACCGAGGTCGCCCAGGACGGACTGCGGCTGCGCGAGGTGATCGAGCGCAGCCCTGCCACCGTCGTCCAAGCGACCCCGGCGACCTGGAACATGCTGCTCGCAGCGGGCTGGCAGGGGAATCCCGAGCTCACCGTGGTCTGCGGAGGGGAGGCGCTGCCGGCCGCCACGGCGCAGGCGCTGCTCGCGGCCAACCGTGAGGTGTGGAACCTCTACGGCCCCACCGAGACCACTATCTGGTCCGCGGTGAGCCGCCTGGAGCGTGGCGACCGCGTCACCATCGGCACACCGATCGCCAACACTTCGCTGTACGTTCTCGACAAGGCGAGCAGGCCCGTCCCGACCGGTGTGGCCGGTGAGCTGTACATCGGTGGTCACGGCGTCGCCGACGGGTACCTGAGCCGCCCCGAACTCACCGCCGAGCGCTTCCTCCCCGACCCGTTCGCCCCCGCCCCCGACGCGCGGATGTACCGCACCGGCGACCTCGTCCGCCAACTGGCCGACGGGCGGATCGCCTACCTGGGCCGCATCGACTCCCAGGTGAAGGTGCGCGGGTTCCGGATCGAACTGGAGGAGATCGAGTCGACGCTGCGGCGGCTGGCCGGTGTCCGGGACGCGGTGGTGGTGGCCCGGGGCGAGGAGGACGGCGACCGCCTGCTGCTGGCCTGTTACGTGCTCGACGACGGGGCCGCCGAGCCGTCGCGGGACCAGCTGGCGGCCTGGCTGCCGGCCCATATGATCCCGGACACGCTGGTCCGCGTGAACGGCTTCCCGTACACCCTCAACGAGAAGGTCGACCGGGCCACGCTGGCCACACTGCCGCTGTCCGAAATGCGGGCCCGCTTCGGTGCCGCCGGAAGTGAGCACCCGCCGGCTCCCGCGGAGCCGGGAAGCCGTCTCGAGGCGCTGGTGGCGGAGCTGGCCCGGATGGCCGGCCGCCTGACGGGGCTTCCTCCCCAGGACATCGGTGCGCACACCCCGCTCGGAGAGGCGGGCATGAACTCGATCCGCTTCACCGCCCTCAGCACCGAACTGCGCAAGGCCTACGGCATCGAGGTCTACCCGACCGTGTTCTACCGCCGGGGCACGCTCTCCGCGCTGGCGCAGTACCTGTGGGAGGAGCACCCCACCGAGCTGTCCACACGCTTCGCGGTCACCGCCCCGGCGCCCGCCGCCGCGGCTTCCACCGCTCCGCGCCCCGCCGGGGCCGCGGGGGAGCGCGGTCGCGGTGACGACGTCGCGATCATCGGCATGGCCGGCCGGCTGCCCGGCTCGAACAGCCTCAAGGAGTTCTGGGACCACCTCGCAGCGGGGCACGATCTGGTGGGGGAGGTGCCACCGGACCGCTGGGAGTGGGACGACCGCCCGCGCCCGCACGCCCACCGGGGCGGATTCCTCCCCGATGTGGGGCGCTTCGACGCGGCGTTCTTCGGCATCTCCCCACGTGAAGCGGAACTGATGGACCCGCAGCAGCGGCTGATGCTGGAGGTGGCTTGGGAGGCCATCGAGGACGCCGGCTACCGGCCTTCCGATCTGGCCGGACGGCGCGTCGGGGTGTTCATCGGCGTTGCCAACGCCGACTACCTGGAGGCCCAGCGGGCGGCGGGCATGGAGCCCCGGGGCCACACGGCCACCGGCGCGGCGCTCTCGGTCATCCCCAACCGGGTCTCCTACCTGCTGGATCTGCGTGGACCCAGCATCGCCGTCGACACCGCCTGCTCCGGGTCGCTCACCGCCGTCCACCAGGCGTGGGCCGCGCTCCGCGACGGAACCTGCGATCTGGCCATCGCGGGCGGGGTCAACCTCATTCTCACGCCGAGCGTGTACGAGGTCCTGAGCCAGGGCGAGATGCTCAGCCCCGACGGCCGCTGCAAGGCCTTCGACAGCCGCGCGGACGGCTACGTGCGCGGCGAGGGCGTCGGCGCGGTGCTGCTCAAGCCGGGCGACCTGGCCCGGCGTGACGGTGACGCCGTACACGCGGTGATGAAGGCGGTCGCCGCCAACCACGGTGGTCGCTCGACATCGCTCACCGCCCCCAACCCGGAGGCCCAGGCAGATGTGCTGGCCGAGGCGTACCGCGCTGCGGACGTACCCGTGGAATCCATCGGCTACATCGAGGCGCACGGCACCGGCACGGCGCTCGGCGACCCCATCGAGACGGCCGGTCTCAGCATCGCCTTCCGACGGTTGCGTGCCGAGCGCGGGACGACCGCGATGCCGGGTTGTGCCATCGGGTCGGTGAAGACCAACATCGGCCACCTGGAAGCCGCCGCCGGTATCGCCGGGGTGTTCAAGACCGTGCTCGCGCTGGGGCACGGCACCATTCCGGCCTCTCTGCACTTCAAGGAAGCGAACCCCTATCTGGAGCTCGACGGCGGACCGTTCGAGGTAGCCGCCACCGCCCGGCCCTGGCCACGCCGACGCGATGCCGCCGGACGCGAACTGCCGCGCCGCGGCGGCGTCAGCTCCTTCGGTTTCGGCGGAGCCAACGCGCACATCGTGCTGGAGGAATCACCCATGCCGGACACTCGCGAAGAACGGACGACGCAGCAGTTGTTCGTGCTCTCCGCCCGTACCGCCGAAGCGCTGGACCAATCCGCCCGGAGGCTGACGGACCACCTGACGGATCACGAGGTGCCGTCCGGAGATCTCGCCTACACCCTGCAGTTGGGGCGTGAGCCGATGACCCACCGGCTGGCCGTGGTCGCCGACGACAGCGCCGGGCTGCGGGCCGCACTGGCCGAGTATCTCGGCGGCCGTGCGTCGGCGGTGCGTACCGGGCAGGCCGAGCGACGCCCTGCTCCGCAGGGGACCACCGTAGGCCGGGACCTGGACGCCATCGCCCGCGACTGGCTGGCGGGCGCTGACGTCGACTGGGCGGACCTCCACCACGGGGTGGACCGGCGCCGGGTCCATCTGCCCGCCTACCCGTTCGCCGGAAATCGGCACTGGTTCGCCTCCGGCGCGGCACCGACCGCGGCACCCGAGCCGCCCACCGCGCGGCTGCACCCGACCCTGCTGGACATCGACGCGTCCGCCCCCGGTGGTGGCCGGGCGTTCGCCAAGACGCTCACCGGCGAGGAATTCTTTCTGCGGGACCACATCGTCGGTGGCGAGCGCATGCTCCCCGGCGTGGCCTACCTGGAGATGGGCAGGCTGGCCGGTGAACTCGCCACCGACAGCCGGGTGTGCGGCGTGGACGACCTGGTGTGGGCCGCTCCGGTCCGGCTCGCCCCCGGAGCCGGCGGGCACCGGATCGCGGTACGTGTCACCGGCGACAGCACCGGCGCGTCCTTCGAGGTGCGGACCGCTGAGGACGGATCCCCGGTGCACGCGCACGGCAGGCTGCGCTTCGGCGAGGCAGGAACCCGCCCGGCCCGCACCGATCTCACCGACGTGCGCTCGCGCTGTCGGCGCGTCCACACAGGCACCAGCTGCTACGACACGTTCTCCCGCTTCGGCTTCGACTACGGCCCGAGCTTCCAGGTGATCGAGGAACTCGCCGTGGGCGAGGACGAAGTGTTGGCGACCCTGCGGCTGCCCGCGGCGCGCACCGTCGACGCGGACGCGTACGTCTTCCACCCCTCGCTGCTCGACGCTGCCTTGCAGACGGCGAGCAGGCTCGCACCCGGCGCCGACGACGGGGCGACCCCGTTGCCGTACCTGCCCTTCTCCCTGGGCGCGGTTCGCCGCTACGCCGAACTTCCCGACGAGCTGTACGCCCACGCCACCCCGTCGAGGCGCCCGGCCCCGGCCGGATCGCTCGCCTTCGACGTCGCGCTGCTCGACCGGAACGGCGACGCGGTCGTCGTGATCGACACGTTCACCCTCCGCGCGGTGCCCACGCGGGATGCGCTGACCGCGTTCGAGCCGGTGTGGGAACCGGCGCCGCACACTTCAGCGGAGCCGAGCGGAACGGTGCTGGTGCTGGACGCCGGTTCGCAGGGACGCTCCGTGAGCGCGGCCCTGACGGCGGCGGGTGCGGACGCCCGGCTGATCTCGCTGGGCGCCGGATTCGACGCCGACGCCGCCGTCCGCGCGGCACTGCCCGGGCCCGTCGCCATCGTGCACCTGGCCGGCGAACTCCCCGGCCCCGCCGATGCGGTGGAGCACGGTTTCCACACGGCCATGAGGTTCCTCCAGGCGTGGCAGCGGGAGCGGCGAGGCGCGCTGCGCTACCTCTACGCCTACCGTGAACCGGCAGCCTCGCCCGCCCATCCGGCGATGGCCGCGTTCGCCCGATCCGTGCGCCGGGAACACCCCGCGGTCGACTTCGGCGTGCTGGTTGTCGCGGACGACTCGCCGGCCGACGCGGTGGTCGCCGAACTCGCCGTCGAAGGCGAGCCCGAGGTACGCGTCGAGGCAGGGGCCCGGGCCCGCCGCGGCTGGCGCCGGGTGAGCCTGCCCACCGCCACCGCATCGGCCTTCACCGGTTCCGGAGCCCATCTGATCACCGGTGGCACCGGTGCGCTGGGGCTGCTGCTCGCCGAGCACGTCGCCGCCGAGCGGCGCGCCGCCGGAACTCCGGGCGGCGGGATCGTGCTCGTGGCGCGCACGGCGCCCGGTGCTGCGGCCAGGGCCAGGATCGAGGCCGTCGGGGCGCGCGTGGTACTGGCTGATGTCGCCGACGAAGCAGCGGTGCGTGCCCTGGTCGACGAGGCCCGCCGTCTCCACGGATCGGTGAGCGGCGTCCTGCACGCCGCCGGGGTGCTCAGGGACGGTCTGCTGGAGCACAAGGACCGGACCGACGCGGACGCGGTTCTGGCCGCCAAGGTGCACGGGACGGTACTCCTCGACGAGGCGACGCAGGACGAACCACTGGACTACTTCGTTGCCTTCTCCTCCGCGGCCGCGGTGTTCGGGAACGTCGGCCAGACCGACTACTCGTACGCCAACGGCTTTCTCGACCACTTCGCCGAGGAGCGGGAGCGACGCCGCCGCCGGGGAGTACGGCGGGGCCGCACCCTGGCCGCGGCCTGGCCGGTCTGGGCCGACGGTGGAATGCGGATCGACGCCGCCGGTGAGGAGTACATGGCACGGGAGACCGGTCTGCGCCCCTTGCGCACCGGACCGGCACTGGCCGCGCTGGACCGTGCCCTGGCCGCCACCGCCCCGCGCATACTGCTCGCCGCGGGCGACGAGGCGAAAATCCTCGCGGCCCTCAACGCGACGGAGCCCCGCCCGCGGACGGCCTTGGCCGCACCACGGAACCAGGTCGACGGACGCGCCCGGGCCGACGTCTCCGCCCGGGCGGAGCGGTTCGTACTCCGGCTCATGGCGGAGGAGCTCAAACTTCCCGCGGAGGAGATAGCCGCTACGGAGCCCTTCGACCACTACGGTGTCGACTCGCTGATCACGCTGAGCCTGACCCGCCGGCTCGAGGATCGCTTCGGCCCGCTGTCGAAGACCCTTCTCTTCGAGTACGTGACGGTCCGCGAGCTGGCCGGCCACCTGGCCACCGCGCACCCCGAAGCGTTCACCGAGCCCGCCGAGCCCGCCCCCGCTCCGTCCGGGCCCGAACAAGCCAAACCCGCCGCCACGCCCGCCGCCACGGAGGCCGGCCACGTACGGGAGGACGCCGGTTCCAGCCGGTCCGGGGGCCGCTCCGACGACATCGCGATCATCGGTGTAGCGGGCCGCTACCCGGAAGCCGACGACGTGGACGAGTTCTGGCGCAATCTGCGCGCAGGCCGGGACTCCATCGAGGAGATTCCTGCCGACCGGTGGAACCACGACCGGTTCTACACCACGGACAAGTCGGTACCCGGAAAGACGTACGGCAAATGGGGTGGCTTCATCCGCGACGCCGACAGCTTCGACCCGCTGTTCTTCCGCATGTCACAGATCGAGGCCGAGCTCACCGATCCCCAGGAACGGGTGTTCCTGGAGTCCGTCTGGCACCTGCTGGAGGATGCCGGATACACCCGCGAGCAGCTGCGTGGCTCCCGCACCGGTGTGTTCGTGGGCATGATGTACGGCCAGTACCAGCTCTACGGTGTCCAGGACGCCCTGCGGGGCGAAGGACTCCCGCCCCACTCGTCCTTCGCCTCGGTCGCCAACCGGGTGTCGTACTTCTTCGACTTCACCGGCCCCAGCGTCGCCCTGGACACGATGTGCTCCTCCGCGCTCGTCACCATCCACCAGGCATGCCAGGCCATCCGCGGCGGCGACTGCGACGTTGCGGTCGCCGGTGGTGTCAACATCACCAGCCATCCGGCGAAGTACCTGCAACTGGCGTGGCGTGGCTTCCTCGCCGAGGACGGCCGCTGCCGCAGCTTCGGCGCCGGAGGCACGGGATACGTCCCGGCCGAGGGTTCCGGCGCGGTCCTGCTCAAGCGCCTCGACGCGGCGCTTGCCGACGGTGACCGGATCCTGGGTATCGTCAAGTCCTCCTCGGTCAACCATGGGGGTACGGGGCGGGGATTCAACGTGCCCAACCCCAGGGTGCAGGGCGAACTCATCAGGACCGCGCTCGACCGTGCCGAACTGCGTCCGTCGGACCTGGACTACATCGAGGCACACGGCACGGGCACCGCGCTCGGAGATCCGGTGGAGATCACCGGGCTGACGCGGGCCTTCCAGGGCGATGCGCCGGAGCGGCTTCCGATCGGCTCGGTCAAGTCCAACATCGGTCACGCCGAGTCGGCCGCCGGCGTCGCGGCGGTGACGAAGGTACTGCTTCAGATGCGCCACGGTGAACTGGTCCCCTCGCTCCACTCGGACCAGCTCAACCCCCACATCGATTTCGCGGAGACCCCGTTCCGGGTCCAGCGCGAACTGGCCCCGTGGCCGCGCCGGGTCCTCGCCGACGGCACGGAGCGACCCAGAACCGCAGGAGTGAGCTCCTTCGGCGCGGGCGGCACCAACGCCCACGTGATCATCCAGGAGTTCATCGGCCGACCCGGGCAGCCGGCCGGCCCGGCCGGGCCGCAGCTGGCCGTGCTCTCCGCACGTGAGGCCGACCGCTTGGCCGAACAGGCGCGCCGCCTCGCCGCGCATCTGCGCGCCGAGGGCGCGGAGCTGGCGCCGCGCGAGGTTGCCTGGACCCTCCAGACAGGGCGCGAGGCCATGGCGCACCGGCTGGCGGTGAGGTTCGACGACCTGCCCCAGCTGGCCGCGCGCCTGGACGAGTTCGTCGCCGGTGGCGAATCCGCCGGCAGCTGGACCGGGGTGGTGGACCCGCGCGGAAGCGAGGAGAGCGACCTGCTTTCCGCCGACCCCGCTCGGTACGCCGTGGCCTGGACCGCCGGGCGGCAGGTCGACTGGGCAGCTCTGCACCACGGCGCACGCCCTGCCCGGGTGGCGCTTCCCGGATACCCCTTCGGCGGCGGACGCGTGTGGCTGGCGGCGGCGGACGCCGAACTGGCGGCGCTCGATGCCGCCGGCCCCGCAGACGGCGGAGTTCTGCTGACCCGTCACTGGGTGCCCGCCGAGCCCACGGCACGTACCTCCCTGCCCGGCCGGACCGCGATCCTGACCGCACCGGGTGCCGGTCAGCTGGCCGACCGGCTCGCCGCCGCGCTGCCGTCCGCCGAGGTGCTCACCACCGAACAGCTCACCACCGACCTCGTCACCGGTGCCCGATGGGACCGCTTCGACGCGGTGGTCGACCTCGCGGGCTGCGCCGAGCCGGGCAGGCCCACCGACCATCCGTCGCTGTTCCCCTGGCTGAGCTGGCTGCAACGCCTGGTCGACGAGGGGAAGCGCGAGCTGACCGTCCTGCTGGTCTCCAGGGGAACGCCGGACGCGCCTGTCGGTGCGGCACGGGCAGGGCTCTACCGGATGCTCCAGAGCGAGTACCGCCATCTGCGCTCCCGCCATGTGCACATGGGGCAGACGATGGAGGAGCAACTGTGCCAGTGGGTGGCCGACGAACTCCGCATCGCCGACTCACCCGCCGACATCGCCTATCGCGACGGCGTCCGGCACCGGGCACAACTGCGCGAGCTGCCCGCGGAAGACGGGCAGGAGCTCAGGTTCCCCGAAGGGCATGTGCTGTGGGTGACCGGTGGTACGCGCGGCATCGGACTGCTGACAGCGCAGCACTTCGTCGCCCGGCACGGCGTCCGCAAGCTCGTCCTCACCGGGCGGGAAGAGCTGCCGCCCAGGGCCGAGTGGGCTGCGCACATCAGCACCGACAGCGCCCTGGCGCGCAAGCTGCGCCCGCTTGCGGAACTGGCGGACCGGGGAGTGGAGCTGGAAGTGCTCGCCGTACCGCTCGACGAACACGAGTCGACCGCCAAGGCGCTCGCGGACGTGAGGCTCAAGCTCGGGCCCATCGGCGGAGTCGTGCACAGCGCAGGGTTCACCGACGCCGAGAATCCCGCGTTCGTACGGAAGCCGCGGAGCGCCGTCGAGAGGGTGATCAGCCCGAAGATCTTCGGGCTCGACACGCTCGTCGAGTGCTTCCGTGACGAGCCGCTGAGTCTGTTCGTGCTGTACTCCTCGGTCGCCGCCGCCGTTCCGGCGCTGGCCGTCGGGCAGAGCGACTACGCCATGGCCAACGGATACCTGGACGCGGTCGCCGAGGCCCGCCCGTACGGCCTTCCCCTGGTCAGCGTGGAGTGGCCGAGCTGGAAGGACACCGGCATGGGGGAAGCACGCAGCGCCGCCTACCAGGCGTCGGGGCTGGCTTCCCTCTCGGACCAGCAGGGACTGGCCCTGCTGGACCGAGCGATCACGAGCGGGGCCCGCGTGGTCCTGCCCGCGATGGTGAGCCCGGACGCCGACTGGCGCCCCGACCAGCTGACGAACCGCCGCCTGGAGCCGCCCACGCGGCCGGGGCCTCCGGCAGGACCTGCGGAACCGTCCACATCCGCCGCGGCGGCCGTCGCGGCATCGGCCGAGGCCCCGGCGCCGATCTCACGCCCGGTGTCCACCGCCGCGGATCACGGCGCGGTCGACGCGGTGACCTTGTGGCTTCTCGACCGGTTCGCCGCCGAACTGCGTTTCGACCGCGACCGGCTGAGCGGTGACGTCCCGATGCACGACTACGGCATCGATTCGATCCTCGTCACCCAACTCGTACAGGAGCTCGGCAAGCGGCTCGACGTCTCCATCGACCCCTCGGCGTTCCTGGAACACCCGACTGCCGAGGGGTTCGCGGCCTACCTCGCCGAGGAGCACGGCGATGCGCTCGTCGCAACTTTCGGCCAGTCCGGATCCACCGTTCCCGCGCACGCGGCGGCAGCGGTGGCGGGCGTCGGCGCGGCCCCCCGTCCCGAGGCGTTCGCGGGCGGTCCGGCGAGAGGCGGGGACGACATCGCGGTGATCGGTCTGTCGTGCAGATTCCCGGGCGCCGGGTCCGCAAGCGAGTACTGGGAGCTGCTGCGGCAAGGCCGGTCCGAGCTGCGGCCCGTCCCCGAGCAGCGCTTCGGCCGGCCGGTCGAGTACCACGCGGGGCTGCTGGACGACGTACTGCGCTTCGACCCCGAGTCGTTCCTGCTGTCCGAGGAGGACGTCGCGGCCATGGACCCGCAGGCGCTGTTGCTGCTGGAGGAGGTGAACAGCGCTGTGTACCACGCTGGATACGAACCCGCCGACCTCAAGGGCCGCCGGATCGGCGTGTATGTCGGAGGTCGGGCGGCTCACATGCCGGACGGCGCGCGACTGGAGCGGGCGAAGAACCCGGTGGTGGTCACGGGGCAGAACTACCTCTCCGCCAACATCTCGCAGTTCTTCGACTTCCGTGGCCCCGGCGTGGTGGTCGACACCGCCTGCTCGTCCGCTTTGGTGGCGATGGACACGGCCGTGCGGGCCCTGCGCGCATCCGACATCGAGTCGGCCGTGGTCGCCGGAGTGAGCCTGCTCGCCGACGACCGGCCATACCAGGTGTTCGGGCAGCGCCGCCTCCTCAACGCGGGCGCCGAGTTCCACATGTTCGATCGCAGAGCGGCCGGGCTGATCCTCGGTGAGGGCGTCGGCGCGGTCATCCTCAAGCGGCTGGACCAGGCGGAGGCCGACGGGGACCGGGTGCTCGCGGTCCTCAACGGCATCGCCGTCAACAACGACGGTCGAACCGCGGGCCCGGCCACCCCGAACCTGGACGCGCAGAAGGAAGTGATGGCCGAGGCGCTGGCCCGCAGCGGTCACGGTCCGCAGGACGTCGGTTGGATCGAGGCCAACGGCTCCGGGACGACCGTCACCGATCTGCTGGAACTCAAGGCGATCGAGGCGGTCTACGGAGCCGGAGCCACCCGGCCGGTCGCCCTCGGGTCCGTCAAGCCGAACATCGGCCACCCACTGGCCGCGGAAGGCATGGCCGCCTTCATCAAGGTCGTCCTGATGCTGCACCACAGGGAGCAGGTGCCTTTCGCTTCCGGGCAGGAGCCGTTGGAACACTTCGACCTGGCCGCCTCGCCGCTGTACTTCCCCAGGGGGACGCGGCGGCCGTGGCCGCAGGCCGCCGAGCTCGCTGCCATCAACTGCTTCGCGGACGGCGGCACCAACGCCCACGTGGTGCTCGCCCCCTCTCCCGCGGGACGGCACGGCACCAGGCAACCACTGCCGGAACCCGTACTCAACCGGAGGATCGTCATCAGGGGAGCCGAAACGCCCACAAAGTCCGCGGCACGTGCCGGGGGCCTCTTCTGGGACACCTTCCGGTGAGCCCGACGGTGCGTCACGACACCGACCGGGCCGAAGCCCTGCCTGTCGTCTTCATGTTCTCCGGACAAGGCTCGCAGTACTACCACATGGGCCAGGAACTGTTCGCCCGCAACGAGGTGTTCCGCACGACGCTGCAACGCTACGACGCCGTGGTCGCGGAGGAGCTGGGGGAGTCGGTGATCGCGCGGATCCACGATCCGGCGAAGAGCAAGGCCGACCAGCTCATCGACACCCGCATCACCCACCCCGGAATCGTCATGCTCGAACTCGCGCTGGCTCGGACGCTGCGCGAGGCGGGTGTGGAACCCGACTACCTGCTCGGCTCCAGCCTGGGCGAGTACGCGGCCGCCGTCGTCGCGGGCAGCCTTGACGAGTTCGACTGCCTGCGGCTGCTGGTACGCCAGGCCGACATCATGCGAGCATGCCCGCGCGGCGGCATGCTCGCCGTTCTCGCCGGACCCGAGGTGCTGGACCAGGTGCCGGCACTGCGTGAGTGCGATGTGGCCGCCCGCAACGCCCCGGGCCATTTCGTGGTCGCGGGCGCGGAAGACGTCCTGGCGCGGGCCGAGTCGGAGTTGCGCGCCGCCGATGTGCTGCACCAGCGGGTGCCGGTCGAATACGGCTTCCACTCCCGCCTCATGGCCGGCGTGATCGACCGGAGCCGGGGAGCCTTCGCCGAGGTGCCCCTCGCACCGCCGCGCATCCCGTGGGTCTCCTGCGTGGACGGCGAGCTGGTGGAGAGGGTGACGGCCGACCACTTCTGGAGGGTCGCCCGGGAGCCCATCGAGTTCGAGCGCACCATGACACGCATGCGGGACCGGGGCGACTTCCGCTATCTCGACCTCGGCCCCTCCGGCACCCTGCATGCCTTCGTGCGCGGCAACCTGCCGACCGGTGCACGATCCGGGTCGATGCCCCTGCTCAGCCCCTTCGGCAGCGACATCGACCTTCTGGAGAAAGCCCGGAGCCGCGCCGGCGCGACCCCATCGAGGAAGGCACAGAGCATGAAGGTCTATGGGTTTCCAGGGCAAGGCGCGCAACGGCGGAGGATGGGTGAGGGGCTGTTCGAGCGCTTCCCCGTACAGACCGCGATCGCCGACCGTGTGCTGGGCTACTCGATCGAGGAACTCTGCCTCACCGATTCTCGACGCCGACTCGGCAGGACCGAGTACACGCAGGCCGCTCTCTACGTAGTGGGCGCGCTCTCCTATCTCGACCGCGTCGAGAAGGATCCGGTGCCGCCGGACTTTCTTGTCGGGCACAGCCTCGGTGAGTACGTGGCGCTCTTCGCCGCCGAGGTCTTCGACTTCGAGGCCGGGCTGCGCCTGGTGCAGCGGCGGGGCCAGTTGATGGCCGCCGCGTCCGGTGGTGCCATGGCCGCCGTGGTCGGGGTCGATGAGGCCGCCGTCACCCGCATGCTCGCCGATCCCACCTTCCACGGGCTGGACCTGGCCAACCACAATGCCGTGGACCAGTTCGTCATCTCCGGACCGGACGAGCAACTCGCGGCGGCCTGCACGGCGTTCGAGGCGGTCGGCGCGCGGACGGTCCGGCTGCGCGTCAGCGCCCCGCTGCACTCCCGGTACATGCGTGGGGCGGCCGATGAGTTCGCGCGTTTCCTCGACGGCTTCACCCTGCGTTCGCCGGTGATCCCGGTGCTCGCCAACGTCGACGCGCTGCCGTACACACCCGACACCCTGAAGGAGCGGCTGGCGGCGCAGATCGCCTCGCCGGTCCGCTGGACCGAGACCGTACGCAGGCTGATGGGGCAGGGCGACTTCACATTCGTCGAACTCGGGCCCGGCAAGGTTCTCACCAAGCTGGTCACCCGCATCAGGGAAGCTGCCGAGCCGACCCCACCGACCCTACCGGCCGTGTCCGCCTCGGCTCCGCCGTCAGGAGGGGCCGCGAGGGGACACCTCGTCTCCGCGATCGACGCGGAGTCACTCGGCGCCCGCACGTTCCGCGAACGGTACGGACTGCGTCGCGCCTATGTGATGGGTTCGATGTACGGCGGAGTGTCCGGGCCGGAGATGCTGAGGTCGGCAGCCAAGGCGGGCATGCTCGGATTCCTGGGCGTCGGGGGACTGACTCCGGACGAGACGGAGCGGCAACTGCGCGTCCTGACCGATGATCTGGGCCTCGGCGGCGCCTTCGGCGTCAATCTGCTCTATCGGCACGGAGCACCGGAACAGGAGGTGGCGTCGGTCGATCGGCTTCTGCGGCACGGTGTCGATCTGATCGAGGCCTCCGGATTCCCCATGGTGACCGAGGGACTGGTCCGCTTCCGGCTCAAGGGCGGCAAGATCCTGGCCAAGGTCTCCAGGACCGACGTCGCCGCGGAGTTTCTCGCGCCGCCGCCGCAGGGCATCGTCGAGCGGTTGCTCGCGGCAGGGGCGGTGACCGAGTCCGAGGCGGATGCCGCGGCAGGCCTGCCGATGGCCGATGACCTCTGCGCCGAGGCGGACGGTGGCTGGCTGAGCAGTACGGCCGACCTGGTGACGCTTCTTCCGGCCGTACTCCGGTTGCGCGACGAGGCGGCCCTTCCCGGCCATCGGGTCCACATCGGATGCGCCGGCGGGATCGGAACGCCCGCCGCGGCCGCCGCCGCGTTCCTGCTCGGGGCCGACTTCGTCATGACCGGCTCGGTCAACCAGTGCTCGGTGGAGGCCGCGACCAGCGACGCGGTCAAGGATCTCCTGCAAGAGGCCCGTGAATACGATGTGGACACCGCACCGTGGGGCGAGATGTTCGAGCTCGGGGCGCGGGCACGCTATCTCAAGCGCGGACTGTTCTTCCCCGCCCGCGCGACAAGGCTCTACGAGCTGTGGCGTCAGCACGCTTCCGTCGGCCGACTCGACGACGACACCAGGACACAGGTGCTCGGCCGGTATCTGGGGGGCGAGGTGTCCCTGCCCGAGGCCTCGGATGAGGACCCCCGGACAGAGCTCGCGGCTCTGATCCACCGGTACTTCGAGCGAGGCCTCCGCGTGGCGTTGGCGGGTGACCGACAGTCCAGGGTCGACTACCTCGTGCACTGCGGACCGTCGATGGGCGCGTTCAACCAGGAGGTCGCCGCATCCGGGCTGCGTGACTGGCGGGCCCGTACGGTCGAGGCCATCGCCGACACCATCTTGGAGGGCGCGGCGGCCCACATCGCCGACCGGCTGAGGAGCCTGCGGGGGATGGCGGACAAGTGACCTCCTGGAGCGGGGCGATCAAGCCCTGTGACCGCTGTTCGGCGACAGCACCGTGGCACAGGGGACGCACCGCGAACACCGACGGCGTTCCTCGAAGCCGAGTCCGGGCCCGAGTCCGGGGTCCCCCGTCGTCGCGCGTCGCCGTTCGACGCGTTTGTCCTGGCGCCCGCCCCACGGAAGTCCACTCCCAACCCTGCCCACCACCTCATGACTTGTGCGCGGCGGCCGCCGCGTACACAGAATCGCCCTGTGACAGGAGTTCACCATGCCGACCGAGACGCCCAGCGAGCCCTTGATCTTCAACCCGTTCACGCCGGATTTCATGGACGACCCCTATCCGCACTACGCGGAGCTGCGCAGGCACGTGCCGGTGCACGAGCATCCGGGTGGCTTCTGGATGTTGTCCCGCTACGAGGACGTGGCCGCACTGATGCGCTCCAAGCTCTCCGTCGAGCAGCGTCACGTCGCCCCGGGACCCTTCCGTGACGCGTACACGGAGGCCGGCGTGACGGACGAGCCGCGGCTGAAGGGCCTTGCCCTGCTGGACCGGGACGCGCCGCACCACACGCGGCTGCGCAAACTGGTCACCATGGCGTTCACCGCGCGCGCGGTCAACGCCATGGAAGGAGAGATACGTTCCCTCGTCGACGAGGCGCTCGACGGCATCGCCGCCGGCGGAGGGGGTGACCTGGTCGAGGCGCTCGCCTTCCCCCTGCCGTTCACCGTGATCTCGCGGATGCTCGGGATGCCGCCGACCGACACCGTGCGGATGCGCACGCTGACTCATACGCTGATGCGCTCGGTCGAGCCGACGACCGATCCCGAGGTGATGAGGGCCGTCGAGGCGGCAGACGCCGAGCTGTTCGGCATCGTCAGCGAAGCGGTCGCCTGGAAGCGGCACAACCTCGCCGACGACCAGCTCACGGCGCTCATCACGGCTGAGGACAACGGGGACGTACTCAGCCATGACGAACTGGTGGCCCAGGTGACCATGTTGTACGTCGCCGGCCACGAGACGACCGTGAACCTGATATCGGGTGGGGCCCTCGCGCTGCTGCGGAACCCCGAACAGCTGGAACTGCTGCGAGCCAAACCGGAACTCGAGCAGAACGCGGTCGAGGAACTGCTGCGCTACGACGCCCCCGTGCACAACAGCAGGCGCGTCACTCTGGAACCGTACGAAGTCGGAGGTTACGAGATACCGCCCGGTTCGTTCATCCTCGCCAACCTGGCCGGGGCCAACCGGGACGAGTCGTTCTTCGGCCCCGACGCGGAGGAGTTGCGGCTGGACCGGGAGAACGCACGCCGCCATGTGTCCTTCGGCGGGGGCATGCACCTGTGCCTGGGCGCGGCGCTGGCCCGCATCGAAGGCCGAGTGGCGATCGGTGAGCTGGTGCGGCGCTTCCCCGCACTGCGGCTGGCCGGCGACGTCGAGTGGAACGGCCTGCTCAGCCTGCGGGGGGCGGCCCGGCTGCCGATCGAGGTGTGAGCCTCGGGAGCAGGGGTGAACGGGTGCGAAGGGCCGTCATGGAGCCCTCGAATCCCTACCCCGATCAGTGAAGTGCGGGCAGCGAGAGTGACGAAGAACGGATCAGGGCAATGACGAGTGTTGATCACGGGACCGTGAACAGAATCGCCGATCTCCCGGTCGCCGAGCGGCGGGACGAGGCCTGGCGGAGGCTGAGCGCCCAGGGGGAGGTCGTGCCGATGGCGGACGGCCTCGCTCTGACCAGCCTTGCCGTAGTCAAAGCGGTGCTGAGGGAACCGAACCGCTTCTCCATCAAGAAGGTCTTCGATGCCGTGGAGACCGGCTATCCCCTCATTCCGTTGGCCTTCGACCCACCCGAGCAGACCAACTACCGCCGGATTCTGCAGCCGTTCTTCAGCCCGCGCCGGATCCGGCCGCTGGAGGAGTCGTTGCGCGCCCAGGCCATCGACCTCATCGAGGCGGTCAAGAGCCGCGGCAGCTGCGACTTCGTCGCCGACATCGCCGGCCCGTTCCCCGCACAGTCGCTGCTGACACTGCTGGGACTGCCGCTCGATGACCGGGACCGGTTCATCGGCTGGAAGGACGCCGCACTCGAACTGACCGCCGACGCCGCCGGTGAACTGCCCCTCACCACGGAGGAACGGGCCGCCAAGGTGGAGCAGACCATGGCCATGGGGGGCTACTTGACGGAGCTGATACGGACCCGGCGCAGCAGCCCGGACGACGACATTCTCAGCGAGATCCTGGCCATCGAGGGCAACGACCGGCTGTCCGACGACGAAGCGCTGGGTGTGTGCCTGATGCTCGTGCTGGCCGGCTTGGAGACCGTCACCGACGCCCTGAGCCTCGGTATGGAGCGGCTGGCCGCCTCCCCGGAGCGGTTCCAGGAGCTGGTGGACGATCCCTCTCTCGTTCCCGCCGCCGTCGAGGAGCTGCTGCGGCTCGACGCACCAGCCCCCTTCCTGCCTCGGATCACCACCGAGGACGTGGAGATCGGCGGCTGCCCCGTACCCGCCGGTACCCTGGTCAACGCCCACTTGAATACGGCGAACCGGGACGAAGCTTGTTGGCCGCGCGCCTACGAGATCGACTTCCACCGTCAGGAGAACCCGCACACGAGCTTCGGTCTCGGTGCGCACCGCTGCCTGGGTACGCACCTGGCGCGCCTGGAGATGCGGATCGTCCTGGAGGAATGGCACCGCCGCATCCCGCGGTACACCATCGCGGAGGGAACCGCGCACCGGGCCAAGCTGGTGCGTGCCAACCTCGGATTGGAGTCGTTGCGGCTCAGTTTCGGATGACGCGTCGTGTGAACCGCTGAGGAATCCCCGCTCACGCACCCATGGCACGCTTGCGGAAACGGCGGTGCCATGGGTGCGTGGGTCTTCACCCGGACTTGACCGGGGTGCTCAGCCTGCTGGACAGATCGGCGATGAGTTCCCGGGGGCGTTCGGCCAGATAGAAATGCCCGCCTTCAAAGGCCCGGAGGTCGAACTGGGTACGGGTCATGGAAGCCCACGAACTCATGGCCGGTCCGTCGACCCGCGGGTCCTCCGTCCCGTAATAGCCGACAAGAGGAGTGTCCAGTGCGGGGCTGTCGAGAGGAAGCGTGTACCGGCCGAGAAGTCGGTAATCAGCGCGAATCGGGGGGAGCAGCAGATTGCGCAGCTCGGGATGTTCGAAGAGTTGAGGAGCGGATCCCCCCATGTGCACCAGGTGAGCGATGAGTTCGTCATCACTGGTTTCGCGGGAAAGGATCTGCTCTTCTCGCCCTGGGCCCGGGCGGGAGGACACGAACAGAGCCGCGAGTGTCCGGCCGAACCCGGCCTCCAGGCGCAAGGCGACTTCGGTCGCCACGGAAGCGCCCATACTGTGACCGAAGAACGCCAGGGGAGCGTCGGCGAATGCGGAGCACGCCCGCGCGAGCGGCTCGGCCAGCTCCTCCATCGTGTCCACCAGAGGGTCGTTGTGCCGGTCCTCACGGCCTGGGTAGCGGACGGCCAGGAGCTCCACGTCGGCGGGCACATACTGCGGCCAGGTGCGGAAGAAGCTGGCCATACCGCCTGCATGGGGAAAGCACACGAGGCGAACACGTGGACTCGGGCACTCCCGCAGAATGCGGAACCACCGGTGACCCGGCCCGTCAGCTCTGCTGTACATGTCTGTTTCCTCCGAGTTCGCCGTCACCGCGCGCGAGGGGGAGACCCTCGGTCCGCGCTTTCGGGCAACAGTAACTCGTCCAAGAAGTAGGGGTGGGCCGTGCGGAGAATTATCAGATTCATGCCGAATTCTTCGACGAACGGTGAATGTGATCCGGTCGTCAAGCCCGGCCACGAAGGCGGGAGTCGGTGATCGACCGTGTATTACCCGCTGCCGTGAGAACCCGCGCCGTTTATGGTGACGCACTCGATAATGCACCTCTGCACCGGGAAGAAGCCGCTGCGGTGAGTAACGCGCTTCCCAAGCGGCGTGGCGAGTTCACGGCAGGGCGGGCCTGCTCCCGGGCGGCGCTCGCCGCGCTGAGCGGCGGGGAACCTCCTCCGATTCCGCGTGCCGAGGACGACCACGGGGCGCCCGTCTGGCCTGAGGGCATCGTGGGGAGCATCACGCACTGCGACGGTTATCGGGCCGCCGCCGTTGCGCGCAGCGCCGACATACTGGCGCTCGGCATCGACGCGGAACCTCATGGCGCGCTCCCCGAGGGTGTCCTCGACCTGGTTCACTCCACCGCGGCGGAACGTGCCGGGCTTCGGACGCTCACCCGGAAGGAACCCGCCATCCATTGGGACCGGCTCCTCTTCAGCGCCAAGGAGAGCATCTACAAGGCGTGGTTTCCCCACCATCATCGCGTGCTGGAATTCAAGGATGCCGAAGTCCGCTTCGTCCGCGATCAGTGGAGCTCCGATCGAGGCTTCTACTCCGCCAGGCTCTTCGTGCCCGGGCCCCTGCTGGCTCGGGGCATCGGCCCGGACATGTTCACCGGCCGGTGGATGGTCCGGAACGGTCTCGTCGTCACCGCCGTCGCGACCCCGGCCGGCGGGTCTTGACCGGCCGGCCGGGGACGCTGCTGCCGGCCGGGTCATGCCCGCCCGGCAGCAGTCGGTGATCACTTCTCGCGCAGCGGGACCGAGAGATGACTCGGGTCCGTGCCGGGCGAGGAGAAGGTCAGCTGCGCGCCGGTCGGGTTGTGCTCGATGTACAACGGATCGACGGTGTCGATCACCAGGGCGAGCCGGTGACCGGCCGGGACGTCGTAGGCCGTGGAGTACAGCTCCAGGTCGACGGTAAACGGCCGGCCCGGCGTCTGCCCGTGGAAGGTGTACGGAGCGTTGCTGACCAGTTTGCCGACGCCGAGCGGCCCCACGTCGTAGAGATACGCGACGAGGGTGCCGCTCGGCTTCGTGGCTGTGACCGTGGTGTGCAGCGCGGACGTGCCCCGGATCCGCTGCTCGGCGGCGTACCGCTCCGACTGCCACACGCTCGCGAAGGTGCGCGGCAGCAGGGGCACGGAGACCGTCGGCGGCAGCTTCAGGAACTGGTCCAGCGCGTTGGACAGGATCGCGATGCCGCCGTTGGCGCCCGAGTCGATGTTGGCCCACACCTTCTTGGTGCCGTCCAGCGGTATCCGGTTCTTCACCGCACCCACCGACTTCCAGTCCGGGTAGCCCTCGTACCCCTGGTCCGTACGGGACTTGAGCTGGACCGGCGGCTCGGAGTCGATGCCGTTGCGCTCGCCCCGGAGATAGCGGTCGAACCAGCGGCGGGTGCTCGTCCAGGTGTCGTTCGGCAGCCCGAGCAGACCGGTGGCCTCGGCGGTGGCGTGATCGCCGGGGCGGAACTCCAGCCGCTTCGGGCCGGTGAGCTTGTCGTAGAACGAGGCGTACTGGTTGGGCGGGAAGATGGTGTCGCCCCAGGCGTTGCCCATCATGATCGCCGCGCCGTTGGCGTTGATCCGGTCCAGATACGTTTCGGGGGAGCGCTTCTTCCCCCAGGCGATCATCTCCGGCTCCTTGTCCAGGTTGGAGCCGAGGAAGTCCCGCAGCGTCCGCGTCAGTTCGTCGCTCGGGCGGCCGGTGACCAGGCCCGCGCCGCCCAGCAGAGCGGCGGCCTGGAGGTGCTGGGTGCGTCCGCTGTAGATCGAGTCGATCAGATCGGCCCAGCCGCTGAGCGCGGCCACCGCCTTGATCCGCGGATCGTGCCCGGCCGCCAGCAGGCTGATGCCCGCCCCGTAGGAGACGCCGCCCATGCCGACGCGGTCCGGGTCGGCGGAGGTGTGCTCCAGCGCCCAGTCGATGACGGCGGAGGCGTCCGCGATGTCCGGCGGGCCCGCCACCTCGATCTTCCCGCCCGAGAGCCAGAATCCGCGCGAGGTGTAACTCACCACGACGTAACCGGAGTCGGCGAGCTTCTGGGCCTGGGCCAGGTACTCGATCTGCGGCATGGCCCAGCTCGTCGGGAAGACGATCAGTGGATGCTTCGTTCCGGCCGCCGCCCCGGCGGGCGTGAAGACGTTCCCCTTGAGGGTGATGCCTCCGGAGCCGGGGATGTCGTGGAACGTCAGGCCCTGGGCGGTCGTGCCCGCGGGCACGGTGCCGGGGGCCGCCGCCGCGGCCGGGGCGGCGCCGAGCGCGGCCCCGGCGAGCAGGACGGCGGCGGTGGTGATCGAAGCGGTGGTGCGCAGTGCCGGTTTCGGACGTGCCACGGGTCACTCCTCACGCGTGTCAGTGCAAAGTGACCCGACGGTAACCCTGGTTGTTTACCTCTGGTAACTACCGGGTGCGTTGCGTGAAGGTAACGATTGTTGGACATGGTGTCAGTAGTGCTCCGGGACCGGAGCGGGCGCCACTGGCGTGTTCTGGTCCCGGAACGGGGCGCTACCGGGTCACCTCAGGGCGCTCTTCGCCGCCCAGTCCTCCCACGAGAGGTTCCACGCGCCGTACCCGTTGCCCTCGGCGACCGTGCCCTTGGCCTGCGCGCCGGTCATCTCGAACGGGTCGCCCACCCGCACCTGTCCGTACAGGGCCGCGGCGTCCGCGTCGCTCATCCCGACGCAGCCCGAACTCCGGTTGGCCTGGCCGAAATAGCCCGTGTTCCACGGGGCCGCGTGCACGTACATCCCGGACCACGTCAGCCGCATCGAGTAGTCGACCATCTTGTCGTAGGCGTCGCCCAGGCCCACCGTCTCGGAGCGCATGTTGATCGTGCCCTCCTTCGACATCAGCACCGCCGTGCCCCGCCAGGATGCCTTCTCGCCGCCCGGGGTGCCCGCCGACATCGGGATGTCCAGCACCTGCTTCCCGTTCCGGTGCAGTGCGAGCCGGGACCGGTCCAGGTCGACCTTGACCACCTGGGCCGCGCCGATCGTGAACGTCGTCGTGTAGTCGCGGACGAACCAGCCGCCGGCCGCACCCGTGTCGACCCCGTTCAGCTGTGCGTCCAGGGTGACCTTCGTGCCGGGCTTCCAGTACTCCTCGGGCCGCCAGTCGACGCGGTCCTTGCCCGAGTAGTCCTGGAGCCAGCCCCAGGAGCCCTCGGTGTCGTTGGACGTGGAGACCTTCAGGGCCTTCTCGACGGCCGCCTTGTTCTTCACGGGGTGGTCGAAGACGACGGACAGCGGCTGGGCGATGCCCACGGTCGTGTTCTTGCCCGGGGCGAGGGAGAGCTTGTTCACCTTCTCGGCCTCGGCGGTGGCGAACGCGGCCCGGTCGCTGCCACCGTCCGTGTCCTTGGCCTCGACCGTGTACGCGGTGCCGGGCGCGGCGACCCGATCGGATGTCCAGGTCCGGCCGTCGGCGGATATTTTCCCGCCCAGCGCGCGGTCCTTGCCCGCCGTCACCGACACCGTCTTCAGCTTTCCGTGAGCCAGCGCCACCTTCACCGGTCCGCCCGGAGCCGCCGCCCTGCCCTCGAGGTTCACCGAGACGCTGGTGTCGGGCGCCTTGTCGTCCCCGCCCACCTCGGCGGAGCCCGAGGGGTCGCCCGCGCACGCGGTGAGCGCGGCGGCGAGCAGGGCCGCGGGCCCGGTCAGGGCGAGCCGGGCCCTCCGACCGGCCGGGGTGGAACGGGGGATGCGCGGACGTGCGGAACTCAACGGAAAAACCTCCAGGGCAGGTGTGCTCACCAGAGGAGAGGCATTTCCCTCATGTCGGGTTCCTTCCTTTCTCCGAAGAAACCTCACTGCTGGGCCCGGAGTACGCTCCACCGTCGGCCGGCACCTCGGAACACGGGAGACCACCAGAGAGCGCGACCGTCGACAACACCACCGGCGCCCCCGCCCGCTCCGCATCGGTGCTGCGCAGCGGGGCCGTGATGGCGGCCGGCTCCGTCGTCTCGCGCGCCACCGGCTTCGTCCGCTCGGCCGTCGTCGTCGCCGCGCTCGGCACCAGCCCGACCGCCGACGGCTACGCGGTCGCCAACACCGTGCCCAACATCCTGTACATCCTGCTCATCCGCGGCGCGCTCAACGCGGTGTTCGTCCCCGAGCTGGTACGGGCGGCCAAGGAACACGCCGACGGGGGAGCCGCGTACACCGACCGGCTGCTCACCCTGTGCACCGTCGGCCTCCTCGCGCTCACCGGGTTCGCCGTGGCGGCTGCGCCCCTCATCGTCGGCGTGTACACCGACTACGACGGCCGCCAGGCCGAACTGACCGTCGCACTCGCCCGCTACTGCCTGCCGCAGATCCTCTTCTACGGACTCTTCACGCTGCTCGGCCAGGTCCTGAACGCCCGCGGCCGGTTCGGCGCGATGATGTGGGCCCCGGTCCTCAACAACATCGCGATCATTAGGGTGTTCGGGCTCTACATCGGCGTCGCCGCCGACTCCGACGGCGCCCTCTCCAACGCCGACGCCCACCTCCTCGGCTGGGGTACCACCGCCGGGATAGCCGTCCAGACCCTGGCCCTGATACCCGCCCTGCGCGCCGCCCGGTTCCGCTGGCGGCCCCGGTTCGACCGGCGCGGCAGCGGGCTGACCCGGCCGGTCCGCGCGGCCGGCTGGCTGGTGCTGCTGGTCCTCACCAACCAGCTCCCGCCGGAATCGTGCCGCCGACGGACCGCAGCCCGGTTGGCTACCGTCTCTATGACATCGGCGCACTGGCGCGCCTGGATCTGGTGCGCACCCTGCGTGACCTGGGGCTCGACCTTGCTGTCATCCGGCAGGTGCTGGACCGCGAGGTTTCGGTGCCGAGGTCGCGGCTGCACACGCCGACGCCCTGGAAGTACAGATCCGCACTCTCCGACTGCGGCGCGCGGTGCTGCGAGCGGTGGCCAAACGGGACTCCACCCCCGAGGAAATGGACCTCATGCACAAGCTTGCCAAGCTCTCCGACGACGAACGCCGACGCCTCATCACCGACTTCATCGACGACACCTTCGGTGGGTGCGACGCCCTCGTTGACCGTGCCCTCCACTCCGGAGCGGAGCGCGTAACGGGTTTTCCATTCGAGGGTCTGTTGTTCGGTGCGGACGTGGAGTTGCAGGTCGCGGAGCTCTCGAGGAGGGAAGCCCACGGTGCGGGCGTTGTCGGCGGTGGCGGTGCACTGGGTGCGGGCCGGGCAGGGGCGGCACTGGCTCTTGGTGAACCTGGCCACGATCAGCGGGGCCGCGGTGGGCGAGGAGGTCGGGTAGGGGCCATGCCAGCCCGCACTGACCTGGCCCTGGGGGCAGGTGACCTGCTGGAGGTTGTAGTCGATGTGGAAGTCGTCCCGGGCGAAACCCTTGGCCTGGCGATGCTGCCGGGTGGGGTTGGCCGGCAGCGGTCCGGTGACGGTGTGACCTCGTGTTCACGGGTGGCTTGTGCCAGGTGGGGCAGGGAGGTGTATTCGGCGTCGACCAGGTGCTCGGCGGGCAGCAGACCGCGGCGGCCCAGACGGGTGTGGATGCCGGGCAGGACCTGGCTGTCGTGGGTGGTGGCCGCAGTGGTGGCCACGTCCGTGATCACGTTGGGGCCGTCGGGAGCGCAGGTCTCGGTCAGGTGCGCGGCGAGCCCTTTCCAGCTGATGATGTGTCCGTGGCGTGCGTAGCGGGCCGAAGTGTCGTAGGGAGAGACGACAGCCCGGGACGAAGGCGGCAGTCCGGGCCCGTCTTCCTTCCCGGCGGTGCGCCAGCGCAGGCGTCCCGCGGTGTCACGGTGGTAGTTCTGCACCATGATCTGGCGCAGGGCCTGGATGCGGGGCCCGGCCGTGTGGTCTGTTCCGTGCCGGTAGAGGTGTTCCAGGAGCCGTAGGGCGTCGTTTCCGGTGGCGAGGATTCTGGTCTTGGGTTTGGTGGGGTTCTTGCCCAGGCGGACCGGTCGGCCGTAGCGGAGCCCCCAGTCCTCGTCGACCAGCTCGTCGAGCAGGTGAGGGGAGGTGCCGGCGACTTCTTCCGGGGCGGCGCGGACCGCTTCGGTGATCAGCTCCAGGCGGGACAGGTCGCGCACGGCGGCCAGGACGTGGGTGGAGTCGGTGCGCTGGGTAGTGCGCTCGTGCACCAAGCCGGCTTCCTTGAGGCGGGCCAGCGCGAGGTCGAGGAGGCGGTCAGCACGGTCTGCTTCGGCAAGACGGTCGCGGAAGTCGGCCAGCACGCTGTGGTGGAACCCGGGGCCGTCCAGCTCCATGGCCATGGCGTACGTGAAATCGATGCGGCAGCGGACCGACTCGGCGGCCTGCCGGTCCGACAGTCCGAGCAGGAACTGCAGCACGCAGACGGTGGCCAACTGGGAGGGCGACAGGCCAGGGCGCCCGTCACGCGGGTACCAGTCGGCGAAGTCCTCGTCGTGCCACAGCCCGTCCAGCCGGTCTCTCACCCACATCGCCGTAGTGCCACCCGGGTTGCTCGCCCGCGCGATCTGTGTGGTCAGAGAGGGGACTTGCTCACCGGAACGGGGGCGGAGCGACAACGGGCACCTCGACGATTCCATCGGTTACTGGAACAGCCCGAGCATGCCCGTTGATCACACTGCCGCACTGAGAAACTCCAAGATCCCCGACAGAGTCAAGCTAGAGGCGGGAGCGGCTGGTGATGACGAAAAACGCGTTGGGCATCGGCCACACCACCTGCTGGATCACGCGTTCCAGGTCTCGGCGGGTGCGATCGTCGGCGTCCTCGAACGACTACGAAACGGCCTGCGCCAGATCCAATACCGCAGCCGCCTCGTCGGTAGATGCCTCACCCGGAACAGGACTCACCCTAACGACAACGCGCCTACAACCGCAGTACTGGGCAAGCCGCTGCCGAAGGGCCGCCGTGCCTCACGGACGGCGGCCCTTCTCATGGTGCGCGGACCTGCTACTCGCCAGGCTCTACCTGGAAATGGCTGCCACTGAAGCCCGGCGGGTCGGTTTGGTCCCGTTTCAGCCTTGGTGTGGGCTCAGGTGCCGGGCGAAGCCTTTGGTCAGCAGGACACCACGGCCGAGACGGTGGCGGTCGACGGGGGCCAGCCCCACTGGTTCACGGAGAAGCCGCCGGTGACCGTCGAACCGCACGGCACGGTAGTGACGATACTGCCGACCGAGGTCGCGCCCGCCTGCACGAGCACGGTCGGGTTGATGGGCGCGATCGGAGCGCCGCCGACAACCGTGCCGGAGACCGTGAAGCCGACCTGCTGGGGCTGCCACCCGGAGTTGGCCGTGGCTGCGACCCCGTAGAAGCGCACCTGGTTGCCGTTCACCTCGACACAGGCTCTGGTCAGCAAGAACCCGGGCGCACCGGGGGTGCCGCAGGTGATGACGGGGCCGGCCGACCCGTTCGGCGCGGCGACGGCTTCCTGGCCGGTAGCCAGGGCAGCCAGGGTCGCAGCGGCGACCGCAACAGCGGCAAGACTCTTCATGGGGTCCCTCACTTTCGTTGCCCTCACTGGAGAGCAATGTGAAATGTCACATACCTTTCGGATGAATCATGGCAGTGCATCCAGGGGCAGCGCCGGATCCCGAGGTAGAAAGCGCTCTTTCTACTGGTTTCGGCCAACAACTGGCCTGAATGGCGCGTCAGTGGCCACGCGGGAAGTTGCCGCCCGTGCACCGGTGTCGGCGGTGAAGGAGGCGGTCGCACTCGAACGCGTTCCGGTGACGGGCCCGCTTATCCAAGCGGTCGATCTCCCGCGAGATCGAGACTGTCGGCCGATCAGGACCAAGGTCTGCTTTTCGTCGTGAATTACGCGTCACCGCACAGGTTTGGGACCGGTGTCCAGCTCGCCGTCCAGAAGGGCTTGGATGACCCTCTGAGTGCGGGCCCGCATCTCGTGGCCGAGGCCGGCGAGATTGCGGTCAAGTTCGGGCTGCGGCAGGTCAAGCACCTGCTTCATCTCGCCGACCAAGGTCGGCCATCGCGCCAGTGAGGCAGCCAGGTCCTCCACGTTGCCGAACCAGTCGGCCCCGCATGCACCCAGGACGAAGGCCATCAGGAGGACGGCCATGAGGGGTTCGCTGTCCAGCGCGGTGTGTCCGCCCATACCAGCGAAGTTCCTATTGCCGGTCATAGCGGCGACAGCCCGGCTGAAAACGGGGAGCTGGAGGAAGAACGCCGCAACTGATGAGCGAGCTTCCTCCCATTCGGTATCGGTGGCGTCGGTGAGTGCTTCGGTCATCCGCGGCAGGGAGACGAAGTCGGCAGCGCCGGCGAGGACGCTCGCCGGACCGGTCAGCCAGGGGGCCGCCAGTACGACATCAAAGGTGATGCCGGTCGGCAGTCGACGAGGGAAGTCGGGCGTGCGGCGCCAGACGGTCAGGGACTCCTCCGGCGAGGGAGTCGACGCGGCGAACCATGCGGACATGAGCTCGGGCTCGCTGGTCGTGGTGCAGGTCTCCATGAGCCCCTCCCCGGCCGATATCCGATCCATGAGCACGCACGGTGCGTCCGACGTGACCGAGTGCAGCGGAAGGCTCAGGGGGGTGAACAGGTCTTTTCGCTAGACCCGTGAGCGCCTCCCGCCTGACCTTCACCCGCCCTTTTGACGCCTGCTGCCGTCTCACCAGCGCTTTCGCTGACGACGCCTCACGCAGTCCGCGAGATGACCGCTGCGGTGAGCTGACACCAGTCGGTAAGAGGGGGTATCCGGTGAGCCGCAGCCCGATGAGAGCTCTACGCGAGGGCCGAAACCGGACCCAGGCGAAAGCGGTTGACGAACTCAACACCCTGGCGGAACGGCTTGCTGCCGAAGGGCGGGTCTCGAAGCCCCCTACCTTCACCGTCCGTCAGATGTCGAAGTGGGAGAGCGAGACAAAGCCGCGTCCCTACCCCCATCCGGATACACGGGTGGTCCTTGAGCTGTACTTCCAGCGACCAGTTGAGCAGCTCGGGCTCCGCCCGAGTGCCGGAGAAGCTGATCCCGGTGGCTGTCACGCCCAGCACGACGGTGCGCACGTCGTCCGTCACGGGCGCGCATGGCATCGGTCATCCGGGTAACCGTTCGAGGCGGTCCTGACGATCCGGCACCCCCGGGGCTACCCTGCGGCGGGAGATCCGTTGACTGGAGGTACGTATGCGCCGTTCCGTCGGCCGGAACACGTCGCTGTTGGCCGTCCTCGCCGTGGTCGCGTCGCTGGGAGCCGCCGCCCCGGTGGCCTCGGCACCATCCACCGCCCCACCTCCCGCACCGCCCAAGTCCCCGGTGGCGGTGGGCCACGGGGGAGCGGTGGCGAGCGTCGACCCGGACGCGTCGGCCGCCGGGATCGAGGTACTGCGCAAGGGCGGCAACGCGGTGGACGCGGCGGTGGCCACGGCCGCCGCGCTCGGCGTGACCGAGCCGTACTCGGCGGGCATCGGCGGCGGTGGCTACTTCGTCCACTACGACGCGAAGAAGCGCACCGTGCGAACGATCGACGGCCGCGAGACCGCACCGCGCAGCGCGGACGCCGCACTCTTCCTGGAGAACGGCAAGCCGATCCCTTTCGAGGAGGGCGTGACCAGCGGCCTCGGAGTCGGCACCCCCGGCACCCCGGCCACCTGGGAGCGGGCCCTGGACGCGTGGGGCAGCAAGTCCCTGCGTACGCTGCTGAAACCGGCCGAACGCCTGGCCCGGAACGGCTTCGTCGTGGACGGCACCTTCCGCTCGCAGACGGCCTCCAACCAGGCCCGGTTCGCCGACTTCCCGGCCTCCGCCGAGCTGTTCCTCCCGGGCGGTGAACTCCCCGTCGTCGGCTCCGTGTTCAAGAATCCCGACCTGGCCCGTACGTACGCCAAGCTCGGCCGCGAGGGTGTCGAGGAGCTCTACCGGGGCGAGTTGGCCGACGACATCGTCCGGACCGTGCGCAAGCCGCCCGTCGACCCGGACGCCACCCGGGTGGTGCGGCCCGGCGATCTGACCCGCGAGGACCTCGCCGCCTACCGGACCCTGCGCAAGGACCCGACGAAGGTGAAGTACCGGGGCCTGGACGTCTACGGCATGGCCCCCTCCTCGTCCGGCGGCACCAGCGTCGGCGAGGCCCTCAACATCCTGGATTCCACCGACCTTTCGCGTGCCGACCGGGTGCAGTACCTCCACCGCCTGATCGAGGCGAGCCGGATCGCGTTCGCCGACCGGGGGCGCTGGGTCGGCGACCCCGCGTTCGAGGACGTCCCCACGAAGGAACTGCTGAGCCAGCGGTTCGCCGACGCCCGGGAATGCCTGATCCGGGACGACAAGGCGCTGACCAGCCCCCTGGCGCCGGGCGACCCGCGCGACCCCGTGCGGTGCGGCAGCGGCGGCACGGCCGCGCCCACCACGTTCGAGGGCGAGAACACCACGCACCTGACGACGGCCGACAAGTGGGGCAACGTCGTCGCCTACACCCTGACCATCGAGACCACCGGGGGCAGCGCCATCACCGTGCCCGGCCGCGGCTTCCTGCTCAACAACGAACTGACCGACTTCTCCTTCGCTCCCGCCAATCCGGCCGTGCACGACCCGAACCTCCCGGGACCGGGCAAGCGGCCGCGCTCGTCGATCTCCCCGACCATCGTGCTGAAGCACGGCAAGCCGGTGCTCGCCCTCGGCTCGCCGGGCGGGGCCACGATCATCACGACCGTGCTCCAGTCGCTCACCGGACACCTGGACCGGGGGCTCCCGCTGGTCGACGCGATCGCCGCGCCGCGCGCCAGCCAGCGCAACGCGCCGACGACGGAGATCGAGCCGGAGCTGTGGAACAGCCCGGTCCGCGCGGAGCTGGAGAAGCTCGGCCACGCCTTCAAGCAGAACCCGGAGATCGGGGCCGCCACCGGGGTGCAGCGGCTGGCCGACGGACGCTGGCTGGCGGCGGCGGAAAAGGTGCGCCGGGGTGGCGGCTCGGCCATGGTGGTGCATCCGGGCGGCGGTCACTGAGCCGGCCGGACGAAGCAGGGGCCCCGGGGCCGGTACCGCGCGACACCGTGCTCGGTGCCGGTCCCGCGGCCTTGGCGCGCCCGCCCGGGTCGAGCCGGGCGGGCGGGGGAGGGGCGTCGCTCCAGGGGACCCGTACGGGTCCCTCGTCCACGGGAAGGGCCCTTCCGCACGATGCGCACTCGCATGCTCGCCCTGACATCAGCCGCCTGCGGCGCGGCACTGCTCCAAGCGGCGGCGCTGCCCGCGTCCGCCAACGGTTCGGGGACCGGCCAGGGGCCGGAAACGGCCGGAGTGGGCGCCGCCGGAAGGGGCGCGACCGCCGCCGAACTGCTGGCCGGGGTCCGCGCCTGCGCCCGGATCTCGAAAGGCGCCTACCGTACCGACAGCGGCAGCCCCGAGGCGACGGTGCCCGTCTGCGGAACCGAGGAAGCCGTCTTCTGGAAGGCGGACATGGACATCGACTGCGACGGCAGGAAGACGAAGGCCTGCAACAGGAAGACCGATCCGTACTTCCTGCCGGAGACCGCGTTCCAGAGCTCCCGCGGCGAACCCCTGGACTCGGCCGCGCTCCCCCATGTGGTCGTACCGGGCCCGAGCAAGGTATGGGACTACCGGAAGTCGGGGCTCACCGGCGGCAGCGTCGTGGCGGTCGTGTACCGGGACCGGGTGCGGTACGGGGTGATCGGTGACACCGGCCCCACGGGCATCATCGGGGAGGCGTCGTACGCCATGGCGAAGGCCCTCGGCATCGATCCCGACCCCTCGACCGGAGGAGCCGAGTCAGGCGTCACCTACATCGCGTTCAAGGACTCCCGCGTCTCCCCGATCGAGAGCCGCGCACGGGCGCGGAGCCGGGGAGCGGAACTGGCCCGGGAGTTCGTCGGGCGCTGATTGTGCCGGGCCGGATCCTCCGCGGGGCGTGGCCCGGCACAATGACGGCATGATCGGCAAGCGCACCACGCACCGCACGGCGGACGGCGCCCGCATACCGGGCACTTGGCGTCACGCCTTCATCAACAACGGCGGGAGTTACTACCTCACCGACCTGTTCATCTACGCGGACGGCCTCATCGACTGCTGGGGCCTGGTCACGGTCGAGGAGTTCGAGCGGAAGCTCCACTCCGGCTGGGTCGCCACCCGCCTCCCGGAAGGGGCCGAGGCGTCCGCGCACGGGCTGGCCTCGTGGAAGTTCGGCGAGACGTGGACCTGGCTCACCCCCGAGCTGCTGCTCGCCGAGGTCCGGGACACCCTCGACGAGCTGAACGGGCGCCCCGACTCCACCGGCAGATGCCTGGCCGCCGTCGACGCGTTCCTGGCCGACCGGTCCGAGGCGAACCGCGCCGCCGCCAGGGCCGCCTACCTCGCCGTCCCGAAGACCCGGCGCCACTACGCGCTGGGGGACATGGACCGGAAGGACCAGCCGCTGCGCGCGCTGGTGGCCGGGCCGGGCGGCACGCTGGAAGGCAGCCCCGACGGAGTCGTCACGCAGGAGACCCACGACGAGGCCATCGCCTACTTCGAGGAGCGCGCACGGCTGATCGCGGAACTGCCGTCCCGGACGCCCGCGGACGGCCCGGCGGTCTCGCACGCGCCCGCGCTCCACCTGCCGCACTCCTACCCGAGGCAGCGGACCGAGAGCCCCGGCAAGGTGGGGCTGCGCAACGACTACCCCGCGCCCATCGATGTCGACGGCACCGTCTACGCCTCCGTCGCCCACGCCTACTGGGCCCTGTCGGTCGCCGACCCCGCCGAGCGGGCCGCCGTCGCGGCGGCGGACACGGCCCACGCCGCGAGCGAATCGGCCGCCGCCGCCGTACGGCGCGACGGCTGGGAGCACGCCCGCGCCGCCGTCATGGCCGCGCTGCTCCGCGCCAAGTACGCCCAGCACCCGGACCTCGCGGAGATCCTGCTCGCCACCGACGACGCCACCCTCGTCCACGACGAGGCCGGCTCCCCGTTCTGGGGCGACAACGGCGGAGGGGGACGCAACTGGGCCGGGCGACTCCTCGAACTCGTCCGTTCCGAACTGAACGCCCGGCGAGCAGGCCTCATGTGACGGGCGGCTCGCTCACAGCGCGGTGAGGACGCGCGGTCCGTCGTTCGTGATCGCCACCGTGTGCTCGGCGTGCGAGGCCCGGCTGCCGTCCGTCGTCCGCAGCGTCCAGCCGTCCTCGTCGTGGCGGAACTCGTCGCCGCCGCCGGCGATCAGCATGGGCTCGATCGCCAGGACCATGCCGTGCCGCAGCGCCATGCCGCGCCCCGGCCGTCCCTCGTTCGGCACGGACGGATCCTCGTGCATGGACCGGCCGATGCCGTGGCCTCCGTATCCCTCCAGGATGCCGTAGCCCGCCTTCCGGCATACCGTGCCGATCGCGTGGGCGATGTCGCCGATGCGGTTGCCGACCACCGCCGCGCCGATCCCGGCCGCCAGCGCCTCGTTCGCGGTGTCGATGAGCCGGGTGTCGGCGGGGCGGGCCTCGCCCACGGTGAAGCTGATCGCCGAGTCGCCGGCCCAGCCGCCCAGGAGAGCTCCCGCGTCCACGCTGACCAGATCCCCGTCGCGCAGCGGATCGGCCGAGGGGATGCCGTGCACGATCGCGTCATTGACCGAGACGCAGATGACGGCCGGGAACGGGGTGGGCGCGAAATGCGGCTTGTAGTCGAGGAAGGGCGAGGATGCTCCGGCTTTCGCCAGCACCTCGCGGGCCGCCTCGTCCAGGTGGCGGGGGGTCACGCCGACCGCCGCCACCTCCCGCGCCCGGGTCAGGATCTGCGCGACGACCCGGCCAGCCTCGCGCATCGCTGCGATGTGTGTGTCTGTCTTGATGTGCACCATGCCCATTACTATACCGGTAGAAGCGGTATAGTAATGACGGTATAGAAATGGCATTCCGTAGTAGGGTGGGTCCATGGTCCGTACCCCTCTGACACCCGAAGAGCGCCTGCGCGGCGAACGGCTCGGTGCGCTGCTCCGCGCGGCGCGCGGGGAGCGCAGCATGGCCGCCGTCGCCGCGAGCGCCGGAATCTCCGCGGAGACCCTCCGGAAGATCGAGACCGGCCGCGCACCCACTCCCGCCTTCTTCACCGTGGCCGCCCTCGCGGGTGCGCTGGGCCTCTCCATGGACGAGATCCTCGGCCGCTGCGCGCCCGAACCGGCAGCCACCCCGCTGATCGCGTGATGCCTTTCGCCAGGGCCTGACAGGCGGGTCGCCCCCCCGGGGCGCGTAGAGTCGCGCCGTGACTCTCCAGGACTTCGCGCGCAGCGAGTACGTCAGCCTGACCACGTACCGGAAGAACGGCACACCCGTCGCCACGCCCGTCTGGGCCGCCGTCGAGGGTGATGTGCTGTACGTCTGGACCCGCTCCGACTCGTGGAAGGTCAAGCGGCTGCGCAACAACGGCAAGGTCGTCGTCACCGTCTGCGACGTGCGCGGCAGGATCGCCGAAGGGGCCCCCAGCACGGAGGGCGCGGCGAAGCTGCTCGACGAGGACGGCACCCGCGCGGCGCGCAAGCTGCTGGCCCGCAAGTACACCTGGAAGTTCTGGCTCGTCGACTGGCCCGCGACCGTGGCCCGGCTCGGAAAGCGCCCGCACACCGGGATCGCCATCACGTTCTGATCCCGGCCGCCGCCGGAGCGCGAAGGGGCGTACGGGCCGGGCGACGTGCTCCCGCCGCAGCGTGCCCGAAAGCCGCGCGTAGCCGTCCCGTAACACGCCTGCGGTCGAATGCCTCCGGACTGGAAGGCTCCAGTCGACGGTCGGCGAGGGCGACGATGACGGTGCATCAGCAGGCGTACGAAGTAGGCGTGTTCGCGGGGTACCTGCGGGAACTGGTGGCACGACTGGACCCCGGGCGGGGCTGGTACGGGGTCTTCGCCCGGCGTGACCCGGTCGGTATGCGCTCCTGCCTGGACGGGGCCGAGGTCCCGCCCTGGGACGTGGTGGAGTCGCTGCTCGCGGACCTCGCCGCCCTGCACGGCGCCCGGTTCGCCGAGCAGCTCTCGGTCCGGGCCGCCGCGCTCCACTCCGCTTCCGCCGCCACCCACGATCGCCGGCCCGGCGGACGCCAGGAGCTCGTCCACCGGCTGGAGTTGATGGTCCGCGAGCGGCGGCGGACGGCGGAACGCCTGCGCGACGCCGGGCCGGGCGGCCCGTACCCGGCCGAACCGGAAGCGCTGGCCTGGGCCCGCGACGACCACGAACGGGCCACGGCCCGCTGCGCCGAGCTGCGGGGGCGACTGGCCGCCGTGACGGTTCCCGAGGGCCGGCCGCGGGTCGAGGACTTCTACGGGCCGCCGCCCGGGTGCGTCGAGGGGACCCGGCCTGACGCCCCGGCCCCCACTCGCACTTCCCCTGACACCCCGGCCCGCACCACTCCCGCACCCCGGCGCAGGAAGCCGCGGGGCGCCCGGTTCGCCGGTCTGGAGGTCGACGAGGAGGAGGCCGCCGATCACGCCCCCTCGCCGCTGCCCAATCCGCCCGCGCCCTCGCGCTCGGGCGCGCCCGCCCCGCGCGGCGCGCGCTTCGGTGGCGGCGCGGGGGAGGAGAACCGCGAGGGCCGGGGCGCGGCCGGGCGGGACCGTGCGTCGCAGGCCGTGCCGGACCCGGCCGCCGGGCAGGCCGTCGCGGGGGCAGTCGCCCGACTGGTCCGGCTGCGTGCCGAAGGCCGCAGCGGTGAGGCGCACGGGGTGCTCTGCGAGGTCGCCGCCTGGCCCGCGCCCCGGCTGCCGGTGCTCGCGGTCGCCCTGTACCGCGCCGGCCTCGCCGCCGACTGGACGACCCTGCTCTGGGAGGCGTCCTCGCTGCCGCCGGCCGGATTCGCCGCCGTGGCGGGCGCTCTGGCCGCCGCCGGGCGGGAGGCGGACTGCGGGCTCCTGTTGCGTCAGGGCGTCGCCCGGCCCGCCGCCGAGGTGGCCGAGGCGGTGCTCGCCCTGGACGGCGTCGGCCGGAAGCGGGAGGCGCGGGACCTGCTCGGCGCCTTCGTCCGCGTACACGCTCCGCGGGAGGCCGCCGAGCTGGCCGGGACCGGCGGGACCCGGCTGCTGCCGCTCCTTCTGGCGGCGGCCCGCGAGGTGTCGGTGGAACGGGAGTGGGACCTGGTGCACGCGCTGCGGGTGGCGGGAGTGCCGGGCGTCTGAGGTCCTCAGGCGTGTTCCGAGGCCCCCGGAGGCGTCGTGAACACCACCGGAGACCGGGACCGTGTCCGTTGTGGACCGGTCGAGTGCGAAACATGATCGACTCCGCCGGTTCACGGCGATGGTCTTGCCCCGCCGGACGGAGGGGCTTACGTTCTCCATCCATGCACCGATCTACGTGCGTAGAGAACGTAGAGGCTCTCTGACGCCGCGTCGAAGGAGCAGCTCATGTCCCACGTCGTACGCGCCGCACTCGTCCAGGCGACCTGGACCGGCGACACCGAATCCATGATCGCCAAGCACGAGGAACACGCGCGCGAGGCCGCCCGGCAGGGCGCGAAGATCATCGGCTTCCAGGAGGTGTTCAACGCCCCCTACTTCTGCCAGGTCCAGGAACCCGAGCACTACCGCTGGGCCGAGCCGGTCCCGGACGGGCCGACCGTCCGGCGCATGCGGGACCTGGCCCGCGAGACCGGCATGGTGATCGTCGTCCCGGTCTTCGAGATCGAGCAGTCCGGCTTCTACTACAACACCGCGGCCGTGATCGACGCCGACGGTTCGTATCTCGGCAAGTACCGCAAGCACCACATCCCGCAGGTCAAGGGATTCTGGGAGAAGTACTACTTCAAGCCCGGCAACGCCGGCTGGCCGGTCTTCGACACCGCCGTCGGCAAGGTCGGCGTCTACATCTGCTACGACCGGCACTTCCCCGAGGGCTGGCGTCAACTCGGACTTGGCGGAGCCCAGTTGGTTTACAACCCTTCGGCCACCTCGCGCGGGCTCTCCAGCCACCTCTGGCAGTTGGAGCAGCCGGCCTCCGCCGTGGCCAACGAGTACTTCGTCGCCGCGATCAACCGGGTCGGCCAGGAGGAGTACGGCGACAACGACTTCTACGGCACCAGCTACTTCGTCGACCCGCGCGGGCAGTTCGTCGGGGACGTGGCCAGCGACAAGGAGGAGGAACTCCTCGTCCGCGACCTGGACTTCGACCTGATCGAGGAAGTCCGGCAGCAGTGGGCCTTCTACCGCGACCGAAGGCCCGACGCCTACGACGGGCTGGTGGAGCCGTGACCGGACTGCACGAGCGCCACCTCGCCGTCAGCCCCGAGTGGCTGGCCCTCTACTACCGCCACCCCCTGGAACTCACCCACGGCGAGGGCCGCCACGTCTGGGACGCGGACGGCAACCGCTACCTGGACTTCTTCGGCGGCATCCTCACCACGATGACCGCCCACGCCCTGCCCGAGGTGACCAAGGCGGTCGCCGAGCAGGCCGGGCGGATCATCCACTCCTCCACCCTCTACCTCAACCGCCCCATGGTGGAGATGGCCGAGCGGATCGCCACCCTCTCCGGCATCCCCGACGCCCGGGTGTTCTTCACCACCTCCGGCACCGAGGCCAACGACACCGCCCTGCTGCTCGCCACCGCGTACCGCCGCTCCAACCAGATCCTCGCGATGCGCAACAGCTACCACGGCCGCTCGTTCTCCACGGTCTCCATCACCGGCAACCAGGCCTGGTCGCCCACGAGTCTGTCCCCGCTCCAGACCCTGTACGTCCACGGTGGCGTCCGCACCCGGGGACCGTACGCAGAGCTGAGCGACGAGCGGTTCATCCAGGCGTGCGTCGCCGACCTGGAGGACCTCCTCGGGCACACCCGCGACCCCGCGGCCCTGATCGCCGAACCCATCCAGGGCGTCGGCGGCTTCACCTCCCCGCCCGACGGCCTGTTCGCCGCGTTCCGGGAGGTGCTGGACCGGCACGGGGTGCTGTGGATCTCGGACGAGGTGCAGACCGGCTGGGGCCGGACCGGTGACCACTTCTGGGGCTGGCAGGCGCACGCCGAGCACGGACCGCCGGACATCCTCACCTTCGCCAAGGGCATCGGCAACGGCATGTCCGTCGGGGGAGTGGTGGCCCGCGCGGAGGTGATGAACTGCCTCGACGCCAACTCCATCTCCACCTTCGGCGGTTCGCCGGTCACCATGGCCGCGTCGCTCGCCAACCTCTCGTACCTCCTGGAGCACGACCTCCAGGGCAACGCGCGGCGCGTCGGCGGGCTCCTCATCGAACGGCTGCGGGGCATCGCCGCCGCATCGCCCGCCGTGCGCGAGGTGCGCGGCCGGGGCCTGATGATCGGCATCGAGCTGGTGAGGCCCGGCACCGACGAGGCCGCCCCGGCGGCCGCGGCGGCCGTGCTCGAAGCGGCCCGCGCGGGCGGTCTGCTCCTCGGCAAGGGCGGCGGCCACAGCACCAGCGTCCTCAGGATCGCCCCGCCGCTGACCCTGACCGTCGCCGAGGCCGAGGAAGGCGCGGCGATCCTCGCGGACGCCCTGCACGCGGCGGGCTGACCCCGCCCGACGGGGCCCGTACGTCTACGAACCGCGCGGGGCGGCCCCGGCCGTACGCCCGGAGGGGGCCGCCCCGAGTTAAGGAGACATGCATGAGCCGCACCGTCATCCACGGTGGCCTGGTCATCACCGCGTCCGACGAGATCCACGCCGACGTGCTCGTCGAGGGCGGCCGGATCGCCGCCCTCGCCGCCCACGGAACCGACGCAGCCGAGAGCTGGAGCGCCGACCGGCGGATCGACGCGACGGGCAAGTACGTCATCCCGGGTGGCGTCGACGGGCACACCCACATGGAGATGCCCTTCGGCGGTACGTATGCCGCCGACACCTTCGAGACCGGCACCCGGGCCGCCGCCTGGGGCGGCACCACCACCATCGTCGACTTCGCGATCCAGAGCGTGGGCCGCTCCCCGCGCGAAGGCCTCGACGCCTGGTACGCCAAGGCCGACGGCAACTGCGCGATCGACTACGCCTTCCACATGATCCTCGCGGACGTGAACCCCTCCTCGCTCAAGGAGATGGACCTCCTCGTCTCCGAAGGGGTCACCTCCTTCAAGGGTTTCGTTCGGTCGCGTGACCAGGGATTCTCTAGCGGAGTAGGCCGTGTGCCGTGCGAGGTGGCGGCGTGAGGGGGCCGACGGGCCGGGGCCACGCCCCGGCCCGCGTCGGTGGCGGGCTGGTCAGTGGTCGGCGTGAAGGGAAGGTTGGAGAATGACTCGGACTCTGATTACCGGTGGTCTTGTGATCACGGCCGCGGACGAGGTGCATGCGGATGTGCTGATCGAGCATGGCCGGGTGGTGGCCTTGGCCGCGCCGGGTTCGCAGGAGTGGGTGGCGGAGCGGGTGATCGACGCGTCGCAGAAGTACGTGATCCCGGGTGGGGTCGACGCGCACACGCATATGGAGCTGCCGTTCGGCGGCACGTTCGCTTCGGATACGTTCGAGACGGGGACGCGGGCGGCGGCGTGGGGCGGGACGACGACGATCGTCGACTTCGCGGTGCAGTCGAAGGGGCAGGCGCTGCGGGCTGGTCTGGATGCCTGGATGGAGAAGGCGGACGGGAACTGCGCGATCGATTACGCGTTCCACATGATCATGTCGGACGTCAACGAGTCGACGCTGCGGGAGATGCCGAAGCTGGTCGAGATCGGTGTCTCCTCGTTCAAATTGTTTATGGCGTATCCGGGTGTCTTCTATTCGGACGACGGCCAGATTCTCCGGGCCATGCAGGTGGCCGGCGACACGGGCGGGCTGATCATGATGCACGCGGAGAACGGCATCGCGATCGATGTCCTGGTGGAACAGGCTCTGGCCCGGGGTGAGACCGATCCCCGGTATCACGGGGAGGTCCGTAAGGCGTTGCTGGAGGCGGAGGCGACGCACCGGGCGATCCAGCTGGCCCGGGTCGCGGGCAGTCCCCTGTATGTCGTGCACGTGTCCGCGGAGGAGGCGGTGGCGGAATTGGCGGCGGCGAGGGACATGGGCCTGCCGGTCTTCGGTGAGACCTGCCCGCAGTACCTGTTCCTGTCGACGGACAACCTTGCGGAGCGGGACTTCGGGGGCGCGAAGTATGTGTGTTCGACGCCGCTGCGGCCGAAGGAGCACCAGGCGGCGTTGTGGCGGGGCCTGCGCACGAATGACCTTCAGGTGGTCTCCACCGATCACTGCCCGTTCTGCTTCACCGGTCAGAAAGACCTGGGCCGGGGCGACTTCTCGAAGATCCCCAATGGGTTGCCGGGAGTGGAGAACCGGATGGACCTTCTCCATCAGGCGGTGGTGGACGGGCACATTTCCCGCCGTCGCTGGATCGAGATCGCGTGCGCGTCCCCGGCCCGGATGTTCGGCCTCTACCCGCGGAAGGGCACGATCAGCCCCGGTGCGGACGCGGACATCGTCATCTACGACCCGCATGCCACGCAGGTGCTGTCGGCCGAGACCCACCACATGCACGTGGACTACTCGGCGTATGAGGGGAGGAGGGTGACCGGCCAGGTCGAGACCGTCCTTTCACGGGGTGAGGTGGTGGTGGATCAGCGGAAGTACGTGGGTCACGCGGGGCACGGGGCGTTCCTGCCACGTGGTCTTTGCCAGTACCTGGGCTGAGCGACCCGGGTTTCGTTCCCTGTCGACTCAAAACTTTGGAGGTTCCGCGTGGACTTCGGACTTGTCCTGCAGACCGACCCTCCCGCCTCGCAGGTTGTCGGGCTGATGCGTCGGGCGGAGCGCAACGGTTTCCGCTACGGCTGGACCTTCGACTCGGCGGTGCTGTGGCAGGAACCCTTCGTCATCTACAGCCAGATCCTCGAACACACCACCAAGCTGCACGTCGGGCCCATGGTCACCAACCCCGGCACCCGCACCTGGGAGGTGACCGCCTCCACCTTCGCCACCCTCAACGACATGTACGGCAACCGCACCGTCTGCGGCATCGGCCGCGGCGACTCCGCCATGCGCGTCGCCGGCCGCAAGCCCAACACCCTGGCCCGTCTCGGCGAGGCCATCGAGGTCATCCGCGACCTGGCGGAGGGCCGCGAGGCCGAGGTCGACGGCAACCCGATCCGGATCCCGTGGGTGAGGAACGGGAAGCTGCCGGTCTGGATGGCCGCGTACGGCCCCAGGGCGCTCGCGCTGGCCGGGCAGAAGGCGGACGGGTTCATCCTCCAGCTCGCCGACCCCTTCCTGACAGAGTGGATGATCAAAGCGGTGCGGCAGGCTGCCACCGACGCGGGCCGCGACCCCGATGCCCTCACCATCTGCGTCGCCGCCCCGGCGTACGTCACCGCGGACAACTCCCCGCAGGCGTTGGCCCATGCCCGCGATCAGTGCCGCTGGTTCGGTGGCATGGTCGGCAACCACGTCGCCGACCTGGTGGAGAAGTACGGCGAACACTCGGGAATGGTCCCCGAGGAGCTGACGGCCTACATCAAGGACCGCCAGGGCTACGACTACGGCCACCACGGCCGCGCCGACAACCCCGATACCACCTTCGTCCCCGACGAAATCGTCGACCGCTTTTGCCTCCTGGGCACCGCCGAGGCTCATGTCGGGAAGCTCCAGCACCTGCGCGACCTCGGCGTGGACCAGTTCGCCCTCTACGACATGCACGACAACCGCGAGGGCACCATCGACGCCTACGGCTCCACCGTCATCCCCGCCCTCCGCTGACAAAGTCGTTCGGATACAGGTGGACTACGGCCGTCCACCTGTTCCCGATGCCCCACCATGCCGAGTGCGTCGCGATCCTTGAGCCCGCCGCAAAGGGCGTCTGACCTGCGGCTTCGCCGAGTGTGCGTTATGTGCGCTGTGGGCGTTAGGGGCGATGTCTCAACGCATATTCGACGCACGTTGGGCCCTTCTGACGCACGGTTGACGCACGTTTTGGCGTCGGCGAGTTCCTTGTCGGTGGGGATGTGTTCGCCGCGGTCCTGTTCTTGAAGGACGAGGAATCCGACGCTTTCGCCTTGGGCGGTGATGGTGAAGTGCGGTGGTGCGCTGCGGCGACGGTGGGGTGGGGGAGCGCCTTGCGTGGTTCCGAGTGCTGTCTTGTGGCCTTGTGATTCGGTGGCGATGATGAGGGCCTGGATGATCCGCAGGGCTCGGCCTTGGATGGATTTGGTGAGCCCCACGGGCTGTGGTCGTTGTTGGAGGGCGGCCACAAGGGAGTGGGGTCTGGTGAGTCTGGCCGGAACGGGGAGCGGGGTGAGTTCGGCGAGGCGCCAGGCGGGGATGTCGA
This sequence comes from Streptomyces sp. NPDC102283, assembly GCF_044766265.1. NCBI lineage: Bacteria > Bacillati > Actinomycetota > Actinomycetes > Kitasatosporales > Streptomycetaceae > Streptomyces > Streptomyces sp. NPDC102283. The sequence goes on along the minus strand of NZ_JBIWLQ010000021.1, from coordinate 88,631 downwards.
CGAGTTTGATTTCGTAGCCGCGATGGGTGCGGTATGCGTAGAGCTCTTGTGTGCGCGGGATCTTGCCGGACTTGCGGGCGGTGTCCACCCGCGATGTTCAATTCACTGCGTGTGGGCCGGGTTCGATGGGCTTGATGAGGCAGTCGTCGTTCGCGGCCAGGTCTTCGAGGAGTTGGTCTGTTTAGACCGTGTCCTATGTGGTGAGTCTGGGTAGGGCTTCAACATGGTTCAGGGGACGTGGAGTTGGTCCGTTCCGGACGGGTTGTGGGAGATTGCGCAGCCTCTCATCCCCCCCGTCGAAGGTGCGGCCGCAGGGCGGCGGGACACAGGGCACGCCTGATGAGACTTTGTTCGCGGCGATCGTGTATGTGCTGGTCAGCGGTTGTTCCTGGCGGGCTTTGCCGCCGTGTTTCGGGGTGTCGAAGTCGACGGTGCACCGTCGGTTCATGATCTGGTCGAGAGCCGGTATCTGGGGCCGGCTCCATGAAGCGGTGGTGCACCGCCTCGACGATGCCCGCCTCATCGACGTCTCCCGTGTGGTGCTCGACTCCGCGCACGTGCGGGCAGAAAAGGGGGCGAACACACAGGTCCGAGCCCCGTGGACCGGGGCAAACCGGGTTCCAAGATGCACATCCTGTCGGACGCGAACGGACTGCCCCTGGTCGTCGGCCTCTCCGCCGCAAACGTCCACGACAGCCTCGCGCTGAAGCCCATGATCGCCGGTCACCAACGCGACACGACCCCCACCGCGGCCGTTACTTCAAACCCCAGCGCCTCCACGCGGACAAAGCCTACGACGTGCCTCACCTGCGGAAATGGTTATGGGGCAAGCACATCGGAGTCCGCATCGCCCGCAAAGGCATCGAATCCAGCGAACGACTGGGCCGACGCAGGTGGGTCATCGAGCGCACCGTGTCCTGGCTGTCGGGCTACCGCCGGCTCAGCCCACGCTACGAACGCCAACCCTCCAACCGCCTGGCCTTTCTCGGCCTCGCCGCCGCACTCTGCTGCTACAAACGCCTCGGACGACTCACCACACAGGACACGGTCTTACGGGTTCCGTCGCAGCAAATCCGGCATCTACTGCGGCAGCAACGTCACGCAAGGTCGAGATTGGGCCGAGGAGACCCGTTCCACGGTGATGGACTGCGGAATGTTCTAACGTCCCGTCAAGGGGCATGGCGCCGACCCCCTCGCTGAACATGATCTCCTCAGTCGGCGCCATCTCCCCTGCGGGGGCGGTGATTCGCGGCAAAGACAGGGATAGGGGCGAGCATCGGCGCCGATGGATATGACACGGGAGGAAGACCATGCGCGCGAACGACAGCGCGAGGGACAAAGAGACGCGGAACAGCCAGTCATCGGCCGTCACACCTACCGGCCGCGCCACGACGTCGCTTACCCCGCTCTCAGCCCTCCAGCGCAACGTCGGCAACGCGGCAGTCGTCCAGATGCTCCGCCAGGCCGGACATCCCTGGGCCCAGAACGAGCACCGGCACACCGCAGACTGCAGCCACCGGCAGACCGGGCAACCCGTACAGCGCTCCACCGTCCCCGACGTCCTGCGCTCCCCGGGATGCCGCCTCGACGACAACACGCGCACCGAGATGGAAGGCCGACTCGGCGCGGACTTCTCGGACGTCCGCATCCACACGGACACGACCGCGCAAGCCTCAGCGGCGGAAGTCGGCGCCCGCGCCTACACCTCCGGTCACCACGTCGTCATCGGCGACGGCGGCACGGACAAACACACACTCGCCCATGAACTCACCCACGTCATCCAACAGCGCCAAGGCCCCGTCGCAGGCACGGACAACGGCAACGGCCTGTCCGTCTCCAACCCTTCCGACCGCTTCGAACGCGAAGCCGAAGCCAACGCACAACAAGCGATGGCAGGTCCCGGCTCCGCCCCGGGGTCCGAAGGCCCGGCCATGACCACGGTCGGCGCTGCCACGACCCGTGCCACTGCGATCCAGCGCGTCGGCACCGAGGAGGGCCCGTCAGAGAAGGCGAAGGGCAAGAGAAAGCGGGACACGCCGTACAACGAACTGGTAAAAGCGTGGGAGGCCACGCCGGAACACGCGCGGCGGTTCGCCCGCTCCGGCCCCGATCAGCTCGGCGCGCTCACGACGGATGAGCAGGTCCAGCATGGTGCCCGCACTTTCCAAGGGGAACGGCCAGAACAGACGATGCGCCACATCGCGATTCGTCTGCTTACCGGTGTCCAGCACCTCAGGGCGATCACACCGAACGACAAGAAACCCCCTGCCGAAGCCGAGTTCCAGGGGATGCTCATCAATGACCGCATCGTCCTGAGTTCGAACATCAACGCATCCATAGATCTCCTGGAGGCGCTGCACGGGCAGAACGCCACACCGTTCCGGGACATGCTCGGTATGGAGACCCCGCTCACCGGCCTCGCGGCCAGCGGCCACAAGGAAGCCCCGCTGATCAACAAGCGGCGCCGCGCGGCCAGAGCGGGAATTGGCCGTGTCCTCAAAACCCCCCTCGACGACGAGGCATACGAGGCGGACGACGAACGGCCGAGCGCCGGTAAAGCACCCGAGCCGGCGCGCAACGCGACGGGCGAGGTCCTGGTGCGCGCCACGCGTCCGTCGGCCGACGAAGGAAAAGCGGCTCCGAAGGAGAAGTTCGCGGTAGCGGAGGTGGACCTCGCGAACACCGAGATGGACGAGGGGCTGCGCCAGCTTCTCACGAGCGATGAGCACAAGAACATGATCATCCTCATCAAGACCGCCAATGACATTGTGACCGGTGACAACTCGGTGATGATTCACGCTGAGCAGAAGCTGATTGCCGCGCTCAAGGCGGCCCGCATCACACCGAGTGACATCAAGACGGGGAACTTCCTGGTCCGCGGCACCAAGCGTCCTTGCCTGGCGTGCGGTGCCCTTCTACGACACGTGAGTGACAACTTGTTCGGGGGGCGTCTCTCTGTCAACCGGAACTCGGGCGCCTATTTCATGAACGCGCTACGCGCCGTCGAAGCGTACTCACTGGGCCAGCCGTGGGATCACTCCGATGCGATGGATCTGGATCACGAACCGACGGACGTGTCCCAGGACACCTGGCACGCACAGATGCTCGAACAGCTGAAGAGCAGCGCGGGCCATGTGTCAGTCATCGATGAAAAGGAAACACGCACGTTCGAGACGGCTTCGAGCGGCTACGACTCCGAAGACCTCAACGAGGTGCCGCTCCGCAACGCACAGGGTCTGGTCATCCCGGACACCTGGAAGCCCGCGGATACCGTGAAGAAGCAGAAGACGGGAGGGGTAGGGGCGCGTTACAAAGCCGGCGAGACCAGCCCCGACTTCACCGAAGAGCACAAGCTCAGGATCAAGGCCATCATCGGGGGCGCGGTCTGGGAGCAACTTAACCAATCGGTTCGGGGTGCCTCCAGTCGCATCACCGATGAGCAGTGGCAGCAGCTCTTCGCCCTTGAGAAGGAGCTGCTCTACACGGATGAAGCGCTCAGGAGAGCACTGGCTCTCGGCAACAGCACTTTCAGTAGGGCCCGGATGAAGCATAAAAAGAAAAGCGAGAGCCTCATGCCCTGAGGGGTGCGGGTCGCACGTCGGCGCGCGCCGCACGCCGGGCGGGGGGCAGGGTCTTTGAGAAGTGCCGAGGTAGGGCGGTTCGCCCGCTGAGCCCTGGATGTGACGGCTTGTCGACTTCTGTCGGAGGTGACCCTGGACGCAGAACAGGCATGGCCGCTGGTGATCATGTGGGTGTCGAGTCCGTATGAGCACCGAGCGAGTCCATGCCTGCGCACCCGTCTTCCCGCATGCCCTCATACCTCCGGAAACTGGGGGACGCCTCCGACCCAATCCCGCTGGAGACAGTCGCTGACCTGCGAAGTTTTCTGGCCGCGGTGCCTGATCCATGGGCCCGTCGCGGCATCCGCTATCCCTGGACGGCCCTGCTCACCGCTGCGGCTGCCGCTGTTCTGGCCGGCGCCGCCTCGGTCACGGCGATCGGCGAGTGGGTCGCCGACGCCCCGCAGCGTGTCCTGTCCCTGCTCGGGTTCCGCCCCGACCCGCTGACCGGACTGATCCGCCCGCCCCATGCCACGACCGTCCGCCTCGTCCTGGCCGCCGCGGACGGTGACGCTCTCGACCGCGCCATCGGTGACTTCCTCCAGGCACGCAAGGCCCCGGCCCCGGAACGGAAGGTCATCGCCGTCGACGGCAAGACACTCCGCGGTTCCCGCGCCGCCGGGCGGACAGCCACCGCCCTGATCGCCGCGATGACCCACAGCGGCGAGGTCCTCACGCAACGGCAGATCGACAGCAAGAGCAACGAGATCCTGGCCTTCGCCCCGCTCCTGGACTGCATCGACCTGACCGGTGCCGTCATCACGGCCGACGCCCTGCACACCCAGCACGACCACGCCGCCTACCTGCACGAACGCGGGGCTCACTACCCGGCCGTCGTGAAGCGGAACCATCCCGGACTGCATGAGCGCCTCCGACGCCTGCCCTGGCGAGAGATCCGCCTGGACCACGTCGAGCGCACCCGAGCCCATCACCGCGACGAGCTCCGCCGATTGAAGACCGTCGCGTTCGCCCACATCGACTACCCGCACGCCCGCCAGGCCCTCCAAGTCGTGCGCTGGAGACGCGATCTGGGCACGGGCAAGCTGACGATCGAGCGGATCTACCTGGTCACGAGCCTGCCGCCCGACGCAGCCGACGGCAGCGAACTCGCGGCCTGGATCCGCGGCCACTGGCGCATCGAGAACCACCTGCACCACGTCCGCGACCGCACCTTCCACGAGGACGCCTCAAAGATCCGCACCCGCCACCTGCCCCGCGTCATGGCCGGCCTGCGCAACCTCGCCATCGGCATCCACCGCCAAGACGGCCACACCAACATCGCAGCCGCCCTCCGCCACACCGCCCGCGACCACCTGTGGCGGCCCATGCTCCCGTGCGCGTGCCGACACGGGCCGGCACCGCCGGGTGGCTCGGGTCCGGCGTGTCCGCGTCTGTCATGCCAGGTGTGTGGTCGGTTCGTGATGGATGGTGGTCGGCACGTCCGAGAGAACAGGGGAGTTGTGATGGGTCGGGTACGCAGGCGGAGGTTCAGGATTCCGGCCGAACTGGTCGCGGCCGGGGTACACCTACCGGTGAAGCAAGCGTCGGCCGCGCCTGTACCGGCGCAGCGGGTATTTGACTGCTGTGCGGTGAAAAAAGTCCGCGGCTGGGCCGGTAGTACGGTCATCATCACCACAATTCACGAACAGCAATGCCCTATCTGGGCGGCTCGATAAGTTTTCCCTGGCACTGCCCGGCCGCACCCACGACCTGGCAGCGGCCCGCACCCACGGCATCGTCCCGGCGTGTCTGACCCGCCAGCTTCTCGTCCTGGCCCACGGCGTACCAAGGCGCGCATGCCACCGTCCGCTTCCCTGCCAGGGGCGAGAGAACTGCCGGAGCAGTGCAACAGGGAACATACCCGCCCGTGATCGCCGGGCGAGCGGGCCTTCGCCCGCCTCAAGCAAGGGCGGATCTTCCGCAAGGCCCGGCGCAGCACCAACCGCATCGGGCGCACCGTCGCCGCCCTACACGCCGTCGAGGTCACCTGACGATCAGGATGAGAAGAGCTAACAGGTCCGCGTTGAACTGAATATTTCCTGCCGGTGAAGTAATCCGGAAACCCTTGGTGCAGAATCCAGGCGGCCGCTCCGCAAGGCTTGCTGCGCGATGTCCCGAATGTCCCGATTGCCAGCCAAATCTGCGCACTGTGCCGGTGGAGGAGGTGCGGCTCTTTGTCAAGAGCGCCTTTCTTCGGCCGGCTCTTGTCGCGAGATCGAAGCTATGTATACCGTTTCCCGGCGCGTACCTCGGGGCGGCATGAAAGAAGGAAAGCAGACAAAGGGGCGGTTACCGTTGTCTTCGGTGCAGTCGCCGTCGTATCGCACGCAGGTGGTGTGCGGTTTTGCTGGGTAGGACAGCTCTTCCATTCGTTTCGCAGAAGACTCCGAGTAAATGAGAGCGATCCTGTCTCAAAGAGGATCAGCCCTGTATGGTGTGCCGAGGGTTCCGATTCCCCGCATGGGTGAATCGGGTCTCATGGTTTTTCGTCAGGATCAGCACGTGCGCACCGCCGGTAAATCCGCCGCTTTACGGGGGAGGTCAGCAGAGGGTGTACGACCACGAAGATCCGCACCGCTTAGCCGTCCGGTCGGTGTGCCGGGAATTGTCCTCCGTGCCGCCGGGGACCCGAGTCGTCCGCAGCGGCGACCCCGCCCGCCCGGTGGCCCGAAGGCACGGGAACACGCCGTGCGAGCCGGCCGCGGGCCCCAGGCCGCGCCCCGGCGGGAGACGAGGGCCGCTGCTGTGAGCAGTCCTTCCGCAGACCCGCTGGCCGGCCCGCACCCGCCGGCGGGCTCCCACCCGCTGGCAGGTCCCCACCTCGTGGCCGCGATCTCCGCTACGGCCGCGGCCGACCCCGAGCGCAAGGCAGTCGGCTTCGTCCGGCATCCGGAGCACGAGGGCGAGGAGGCGCTGCGCAGCTACGCCTGGCTCGACGCCACCGCCCGCCGCGTCGCCGTCCTCCTCCGCGCGTCCGGGCTCGGCACCGGTGCGCGCGTGCTGCTGCTCTTCCCGCAGTCCGCGGAGTTCGCGGCGGCCTACGCCGGGTGCCTCTACGCGGGCATGGTCGCCGTCCCCGCCCCCCTGCCCACCGGGACCTCCCTGGAGGCCGCACGCGTCGTCGGCATCGCGAGGGACGCCGAGGCGGGCGCCGTCCTCACCGTCTCCGGGACCGAGGCTGACGTCCGACAGTGGGCGGCCCGCACCGGCCTGGGCGCACTGCCCCTCCACTCCGTCGACGAACTGCCCGGCGACGCCGGCCCCGACACGTGGCGGGAACCGGAGATCCGGGCCGACACCGTGGCGGTCCTCCAGTACACCTCCGGCTCCACGGGCAGCCCCAAGGGCGTCGTCGTCACCCACGGCGCGCTCGCCGACAACGTCCGCAGCCTGCTCACCGGCTTCGAGCTGGGAGCCGGCGCCCGGCTGGGCGGCTGGCTGCCGATGTACCACGACATGGGGCTGTTCGGCCTGCTGAGCCCGGCACTGTTCAGCGGCGGAACCGTCGTGCTGATGAGCGGCAGCGCCTTCCTGCGCCGACCGTCCCAGTGGCTGACGCTCATCGACCGCTTCGGCCTCGTCTTCTCCGCGGCGCCCGACTTCGCCTACGACTACTGCGCACGGCGGGTGAAGCCCGAGGAGATGGACCGCCTCGACCTGTCGCGCTGGCGCTGGGCGGCCAACGGCTCCGAGCCCATCCGGGCCGAGACGCTGCGCGCCTTCACCAAGGAGTTCGCCCCGGCCGGACTCCACCCGAACGCCACGACCCCCTGCTACGGACTGGCAGAGGCGACCCTGCTGGTGTCCCTGAGCGCGGGGGAGCTGCGCACCCGGCGGGTGGACGTCGCGGAACTGGAGAACCACCGCTTCGTCGAGGCGGCCGCGGGACGCCCCTCCCGCGAGGTCGTCTCCTGCGGCCGGTCCCCGGCCCTGGAGATCCGCGTCGTCGACCCCGCGAACGGCAAGCCCGTCACGCGCGACGGAGTGGGCGAGATCAGAGTGCGCGGCGCGAGCACCGCCAGGGGCTACTGGCAGAATCCGGAAGCGACCGCCGAGACGTTCGTCATGGACGCGGACGGCTCCGGGCCCTGGCTGCGCACCGGAGACCTCGGCGCCCTGTATGAGGGCGAGCTGTACGTCACCGGCCGCATCAAGGAACTCCTCATCGTGCACGGCCGCAACATCTACCCCCACGACATCGAGCACGAACTGCGCGCCCGCCACCCCGAACTCGGCACGGTCGGGGCGGCCTTCGCCCTCCCCACCGAGGAGGGCGAGGCCGTGGTCGTCACCCACGAGGTGGGCCCGTCCGTACGGCCCGAGCACGGCCCCGAGCTGGGGACGGCCCTGCGGGCGACGCTCGCGCGGGAATTCGGCCTCGCCCCGGCCGGAGTGGTGCTGGTGAGACGCGGCCGCATCCCGCGCACCAGCAGCGGCAAGGTGCAACGCCGCCTGACCGCCCGGCTCTTCAGCACCGGGGAACTCGCCCAGGTCCACGCCGACCCCGGCGCCCACCGCCTCCTGGCGAGGCTCCGGGAGGCGGACGACCGCGACGCCGTGCCCCCACCCCCGAGATGACCGCCCCCCGGCCCTGACCCGTTTCCCGGCGGCGGGCCGCTCCCCGACGCCATGGCAACGCCCCCCGAGGCCCCGGCCCGCCCGCACGCGGGCCGACCGGGACGCCGCCCCGAAGACCGACCGTGCGCCCACCGAGTCCACCGTGCCTTCACCGAAGACAGAGGTCCTCCCCGCATGTCCCCGTCCCCGCCTGCTCCCCGAGACCCCGACGCCCTGCGGCAGTGGCTGCGCGAACAGTGCGCCGACTGCCTCGGCGTCCCCGCGGCCTCCCTCGCCACGGACGTCCCCCTCACCGACTACGGGATGACCTCCGTCACCGGCATCGCCCTGTGCGGCGTGGTGGAGGAGCACCTGGCCGTCGAATGCGACCTGGCACTGCTCTGGCAGGAGCCGACGATCGACAGGCTCACCTCCCGGCTGGCCCTGCGCACCGTGCGCTGACGGCAGACGGTCTCCACCACGCACATGCACACGCACATGCCCAGGCACTCGTGCGTGCGGACGCCACCGCGCGTCCTGGCGCGCCGACACCCCTTCAGTCCGAGAGCGGGAGAAGCATGTTGGAGTCCCCGGCACACCGTGTGGCCGCCACCTCGGCCCAGTCCGGGATCTGGACGGCACAGCGTCTGCGCGCGGACGACAGGCTCTACGCCTGCGGCCTCTACCTCGAACTCGACCATGTGGTGGAGGAGGTGCTGAGCGAGGCGATCCGCCGCGCCGTCACCGACACCGAGGCGCTGCGCACCGCCTTCCAGGAGGACGCGGACGGCGCACTGGAGCAGCACGTCCTCGCCCGGCCGCCGAGCACGCAGACCCGCCTCTTCCACGCCGACCCGAGCGGCGACGCCCCCTCCCGCCCCGCGGCCCTGGAATGGATGGACCGGCAGCGGGCGCAACCCTGGGACCTCGCCGCGGGCGACACCTGCCGCCACACCCTGATCCCGCTCGGCGGCGACCGCGCCCTCCTGCACCTGCGCTACCACCACCTCGCTCTGGACGGGTACGGCGCCGCGCTCTACCTGGACCGGCTCGCGGCGGTCTACCGCGCGCTGCGCGCCGGCCAGGAACCGCCCCCCTGCGCGTTCGCGCCGCTGGCCCGCCTCGTCGAGGAGGACCACGCCTACCGCGCCTCCGCCCGCCACCGCGCGGACGCCGACCACTGGCGCGACCGCTTCGCGGACCTCCCGCGCCCCACCAGCCTCGCCGACGCCACCGCGCCCGCAGCGCACGACGAGCTGCGCCACACGGTGCGCCTGCCCGACGCCCGGTCCGCCGCGCTGCGCCGCGCGGCCGACCGGAGCGGCCACCCCTGGCCCGTGTACGCCACGGCCGCGGTGGCCGCCTTCCTGAGCCGTCTCGCGCCGGGGGAGGAGGTCGTCGTCGGCCTCCCCGTCGCCGCCAGGGTCACCCCCGCCGCGGTGCGCACACCGGGAATGCTCGCCAACGTCGTACCGCTTCGCCTGCCCGTGCGCCAGGGCATGTCGATGACCGCGCTGCTGGAGCTGACCGCGGCCGCGATCAGCACCACCCTGCGCCACCAGCGCCACCGCACCGAGGACATCGGCCGGTCGCTCGGACTCCACGGCGCACCGCCGGCCACCACGCTCGTCAACGTCATGGCGTTCGCCCCGGTGCTCGACTTCGGCGACTACCGGGCACCGGTGCACCAGCTCTCGGCCGGACCGGTCGAGGACCTGGTCGTCAACCTGCTCGGCACTCCGGGGGACGGCCGCGAGCTGGAGATCACTCTCGCCGCCAACCCCCTGCTCCACTCGGCGGACGCGGTGGCCTCGCTGGCCGCGCGGCTCGCGGAGTTCCTGACGCGCACGGGGCAGGATCCCGAGGCCCCCATCGGCAGGACCCGCCTGCTCGGCGCGGAGGAGGAGGCCGAGGCCTCGGCCGCGGGGAGCAGCCCCCGACGCGATTTGCGCGCCCGGACCCTGCCCGAACTCTTCGCCCGGCAGGTCGCCCGCACCCCCGACGCTCCGGCGGTCTCCTCGGACAGCGCCACCTGGACGTACGCTCAACTCGACGCCCACGCCGAGAGGGTGGCCCGGCGGCTGGCCGCGCGTGGCGTGGGGCCGGAGAGCATCGTCGCCCTCGCGGTGCCGCGGGGCGTCGAGCTGGCGGCGCTGATCCTCGGGGTCCAGCGGGCCGGAGGGGCCTACCTCCCCATCGACCCGGAGTACCCGGCGGAACGCGTAGGTTTCCTGCTGCGCGACGCCCGCCCCGCCCTGCTGGTCGGCGGGGCCGGGACAGATCCCCCCTCCGCCGACTGCCCGCGCGTACCTGCCAAGGACCTCCTCGACGCCGGGGCGTCGTGCGCCGAGGCCGACGTGCCCGCCCCCGGAACCCTCCCGGTGGACCTCCCGGCGTACGTCGTCCACACCTCCGGCTCGACCGGGCGGCCCAAGGGGGTCGTGGTCACCCACGCGGGCATCGCCGCCCTGGCGGCCGAGCAGATCGAACGCTACCGACTGGGCCCCGGCTCCAGGGTGGCGCAGCTCGCGGCCCTCGGATTCGACGTCGCGGTCGCCGAACTCGTGATGGCGCTGACGTCGGGGAGCTGCCTCGTCCTCCCGCCGCACGGCCTCGCCGGCGACGAGCTGGCCGCGTTCCTGCGCGAGCGGCGCGTCACCACGGCCCTCGCCCCGGCCGCCGTACTGGCCACCCTGCCCCCCGGCGACCTCCCCGACCTGACCGACCTGGTCACAGGTGGCGAGCAGCCCCCGCCCTCGCTCATCGACCGCTGGGCGCCCGGCCGGCGGATGTTCAACGTCTACGGGCCGACCGAGGCGACCGTCCAGGCCACCTCCGGGCGGTGCGCGCCCGGCGGCGACCGGTCGCCGGACATCGGCAACCCCGAGGCCGGGGTGGACGCCTACGTTCTGGACGCCGCGCTGCGGCCCGTGCCCGACGGGGTGACGGGAGAGCTCTACCTGCGCGGCAGGGGCCTGGCCCGCGGCTACCTGGGCCGCCCCGGCCTCACCGCCGCCCGGTTCGTCGCCGACCCGCACTCCGGGACGGGCCGTCGGATGTACAGGACCGGCGACCTGGTGCGCCGGGTGCCCGGTGACGGACGCACCGTGCTGCGGTTCGTCGGCCGGGCGGACGACCAGGTGAAGATCCGGGGCTTCCGGGTGGAGCCGGGCGAGGTCGAGGCGGCCCTCGCCGAACTCGACGGCGTCGACCGGGCCCTGGTGACGGTGCACGAGGAACGGCCGGGCGACCGCAGGCTCGTCGGCTACCTGGTGCCCGACCCCGAGCACCGGGGAGGACTGGACGTCGGCCGCCTGCGCGGGGTGCTCGCCGACCGGCTCCCCGCCCATCTCGTCCCCTCCGCCTTCGTGGAACTGGCGGAGATCCCGCGCACCGCCAACGGCAAGGTGGACCGCGCGGCGCTGCCGGCACCCGTGACCCGGCCCCAGACCGCCGGGCGGGCGCCGCGCGACGCCCGCGAGGAGGCCCTGTGCGCACTCTTCGCCGAGGTGCTGGGCGTCCAAGAGGTCGGCGCCGACCACGACTTCTTCGCCCTGGGCGGAGATTCCCTGCTGGCCGCCCGGCTGGCGAGCCGCATCCGCGGCCGGTTGGGCAAGGCGGTCACCGTACGGGAGGTCTTCCGGTCCCCCACCGTCGCCCGCCTCGCGGAGGAGCTGGGCGACAGGGCGGTGACCGACGACTGCGTCCGCCCGGTCCTGCCCCGCCCGGAGCGGGTGCCGCTCTCGTCCGCGCAGCGCCGGCTGTGGTTCATCGACGAACTCAACGGCGCGTCGGCCGCGTACAACATCCCGACCGTCCTGCGCCTGGACGGACCGCTGGACGTGCCCGCGCTGCACGCCGCGCTGGGCGACGTGGTGGACCGGCACGATACGCTCCGCACCACCCTGCGGCCCGCGGCGGACGACGCCGCCGTGGCGGCCGCACCCGAACAGCACATCTCGCCCCCCGGCGGCCGGCGGCTCCCGCTGCCGGTGCTCGACGTCACCCCCGAAGCGCTCGCCGGGGAGCTGCGCGCCGCCGCGGGCCACGTCTTCGACCTCGCGCGGGACCTTCCGGTGCGCGCCACGCTCTACCGCACCGGCGAGCAGGAGCACGCACTGCTGCTGCTGGTCCACCACATCGCCGCCGACGGCGCGTCGATGGGACCCCTGATCGGCGACCTGGCCACCGCCTACACGGCCCGGCTCGCGGGGCGCGCGCCCGTCCTCCCGCCGCCCGAGGTGACGTACGCCGACTTCGCGCTGTGGGAGCAGGGGAGCCGGGAGCGCGCCGCCGCGCAGGCCGAGGGGATCGGCTACTGGCACCGGGCCCTGGCCGGGCTGCCGGACCACATCCGGCTCCCCGCCGACCGTCCCCGCTCGCAGGAGCCGGTCCGCCGGGGCGGGGTCGCTCGTTTCGAGGTGCCGCCCGCCCTGTACGGCAGGCTGGCGGAGCTGGCGGGGAGCGCCGGCGCCACCCCGTTCATGGTGCTCCAGACCGCGATAGCCGTCCTGCTGAGCCGGATGGGGGCCGGATCGGACATCCCCCTGGGCACGCCGGTCGCCGGCCGCCCGGACGAGGCGCTCGACGGACTCGTCGGCTGCTTCGTCAACACCGTCGTCCTGCGCACCGACGTCTCGGGCAACCCGACCACGACCGAACTGCTGGCCCGGACGCGCGAGGGCGACCTGGAAGCCTTCGCCCACCAGGACGTGCCCTTCGACCGGGTCGTGGACGCGGTCAACCCCGTCCGCTCCACCGCACGGCACCCCCTCTTCCAGGTCATGCTCATCCTCAACGGCCCCGAGCAGGACCGAGGCCGGGCGCGGTTCCCCCGACTGACCGACCGCGTCGAGGCGGTGGAGTCGGGGGAGACCAAGTTCGACCTCTCCTGGCACTTCACCCACCGCGACGGGCCGGACCGGGCGCTGGAGGGAGCCCTCGTCCACGCCGCCGACCTGTTCGACGCCGGCACCGCGCACCGGCTCACCGAGCGCCTGCTCGACATCCTGACCGCGATGGCCGACGACCCCGCCCGGCCCGTAGGGACCCTCGATGTCCTCAGCGCCGCCGAGCACCGCCTCCTGCGCGCGTGGGGGACCGGCACGTCCCGCACCCGTGGCAGCCGCCCCGAACCGGTCGCCGCGAGGATCGCCGGCCGAGCCGCCCGCACACCGGACGCGCCCGCGGTGGTCGAGCCCGGACGCGTCTGGAGCTACGCCGAACTCGACGCCCGCGCCGACCGGGTGGCCGCGGCCCTGGCCGCACGCGGCGTCGGCGCCGAGGACCTCGTCGCCGTGCTCCTGCCCCGCGGCGCGGACCTGGTCGCCACCCTGCTGGGGACCCTGCGGGCCGGCGCCGCCTACCTCCCGCTCGACGCCGGACACCCCGCCGACCGCAACCGCTGGGCCCTCTCCGACTCCGCCCCCGCACTTCTGGTGACCGACGCCGAGCGGCTGCGTACGCTCCCGGGGGCGACCGGGTGCGCCGCGCTGATCCTGGGCGAGGAGGACACCGAGAGGGAACTGGCGGACCGCGCCCCCCTCCCGAAGGACGGCGCCGGCCTCGTACGCCCGGTGGCCGGGGGCAACGCCGCGTACACGATCCACACCTCCGGTTCGACGGGCCGCCCCAAGGCCGTCGTCGTGACGCGGGATGCGCTGGACGCGTTCGTCGAACGCGCCCTGGACACCTACGGCGACGCGCTGAGCGGCGCGGTCCCCCTGCACTCCCCGGTCGCCTTCGACCTCACGGTCGTCTCCCTCTACGGGCCGCTGGCCGGGGGCGGGCGCGTCCAGGTCGGGGACCTCGACGAGTCCGGGATCGCCCAGTGGGAGCGGGAGTGCCCGTCCTTCGTCAAGGCCACGCCCTCCCACCTCGCGCTGCTGGAGGAGTTCGGCGGCTCCCAAGCACCCGGAACGGTTGTCCTGGCGGGCGAGCAACTCATCGGCGCACGGCTGGACCGCTGGCGGAGCCGCCACGGCGCCACCGTCGTCCTCAACAGCTACGGGCCCACCGAGACCACCGTCAACTGCCTGGAGCACAGGATCGCCCCGGACGCCGACGTGCCCCCGGGACCCGTGCCGGTGGGCCGACCGGTGACGGGCGTACGGGTGTTGCTCCTCGACGCCCGCCTGCGCCAGGTCGCTCCGGGCGTGACGGGCGAACTGTACGTCTGCGGACCCGGCGTCGCCCGCGGCTACCGCGGCAGGCCGGGCGCCACCGCCGAGCGGTTCGTCGCCTGCCCGCAAGGGCGGCCGGGGGAGCGTATGTACCGCACCGGCGACCTGATGCGCTGGACCGCGGACGGCGAACTGGTCTACGAGGGCCGGGCCGACGCCCAGGTGAAGGTGCGCGGCTTCCGGGTCGAGCCCGGCGAGGTCGAGGCCGCCCTGCTGGACCTCCCCGGCGTCCGGGAGGCTGCCGTCACCCTCGTCGAAGGGCCGGACGGGACGCCCGAGCGGGCGGCCACCCCCGCCCGCCTGGTCGGCTACGTCGTCGGCGCCACCGGCGACGTAGCCGCCCTCCTGGAGCCGCTGCGCGTCCGGTTGCCCGACCACATGGTGCCCGCCGCCCTCGTGGAACTGGACGCCCTGCCGCTCACCCCGAACGGCAAGCTCGACCGCCGCGCCCTGCCCGCGCCCGACTTCGGCCGCCACGCGGGCCGCCGCGCCCCGGACGGGCCGAAGGAAGAACTGCTCTGCGCGCTCTTCGCCGACGTGTTGGGAGTGCCCGAAGTCGGCGCGGACGACGGCTTCTTCACGCTGGGAGGCGACAGCATCGTCAGCATCCAGCTCGTCGGCCGCGCCCGCAGGGCCGGACTGCACTTCACCGTCCGCGACGTCTTCGAGCACCCCACGGCCGCCGGGCTGGCCGCCGTCGCCCGGTCCGCCGGACGGGACGGGGACGCGGACCGTCCCGCGCCGGAGGCGCTCGCCCCGAGCGGGCCGCTGCCCTACGTCCCGGCCGCGGCACGGCTCGTCGCCCGGACCGGTTCGTTGCGCGCCCGCGGCGCCGACCGCTTCCACCAGTCGGTGGTCCTCACCACCCCCGCGAACGCGGCGGCCGACGAGGTCCGGCGCGTGCTCCAGACGCTGATCGACCACCACGGGGCGCTGCGCCTGCGGGCCGCCGCGGACCGGGACGGATCGCCGGACGGCCTGATGGTGGCCGAACCGGGGACGGTCGCCGCCGCCGACCTGCTGCGCTTCCGCGACGCCGCCGGACTCGAAGGCGCGGCGCTGCGGGAGGCGGTGGAGCGGGAGGCCGAGCACGCACGCGACGCCCTCGACCCGAGCACCGGATCCGTACTGCGCGCGGCCTGGCTGGACCGGGGGACGGACCGGAGCGGCCTGCTGGTCCTGGTGGCCCACCACCTCAGCGTGGACGGCGTCTCCTGGCGCATCCTGGCGGACGACCTCCGCCAGGCATGGACCGCGGCCGCCGCCCCCGCCACGACGGCGCCCCTGCCGCCGGAGGGCGCCTCCCTGCGGGAGTGGGCCACCCGGATCGCCCGACGCGCCACCGAGCCCGCCGCGACCGGCCGGCTCCCGCACCGGCGCGCGACCCTCGCGGGGCCGGAGGATCCGGACGGCGACGTGGTCGCCCTGGAGACGCGGCTCGATCCCGACGCCGACACCCACGGCACGGCGCGGGAGCACGCGCACAACCTGCCGCCCGGCCTGACCGACGCGCTCGTCCGCATCGTGCCCACGGCGCTCCGTGCGGACACCGGCGAACTGCTGCTGGCCGCCTACGCGCTGGCCGCGTCGCGGGTCCTGGGCGAGGGGCCCGTGTTCGTGGCCGAGACCGAGAGCCACGGCCGTCAGGACGCGCTCCTGCCCGGCATCGACCTGTCCCGCACCGTGGGCTGGTTCACCTCGGTCCACCCCGTGCGCCTGCGGCCCGGAGCCGGGGCCGCACGGCTGCTGAAGGAGACCAAGGAACGGCTGCGCACCGTGCCGGAGGCCGGGCTGGGCCACGATCTGCTCCGCCGCGGCGGAGCGGTGGCCTGCCTGGGGGAGGACGGTCGGGAGCCGCCCCGCCCGCAGTTCGGTTTCAACTACCTCGGCCGGGTCGCCGTGGCCGAAGCCCTCGTCGACGGGGGCACGGAACCCGCCGGGGCCTGGACGTTCGTGGGCCACAGCGTCGCCGCGCAGCCGCCCGAACTGCCGCTCGCTCACGAGGTGGAGCTGACCGTCGTCCTGGAGGACGGCCCGCGGGGACCGGTCCTCGCGGTGCGCTGGAACGCCTCCGCCCGATGCCTGTCCGAGGCGCGGCTGACCGCGCTGGCACAGGAGTGGGAGAAGGCGCTGCACGAGCTGACCGCCCTGGCCGGCGCCGCCGGGAGCGCCGGCCTGATCCCCTCGGAGATCGGCGCGGGCGACCTGGACCAGGACGGGATCGAGGAGTGTGAGGCGGCGGCGGACTTCGAGATCGCCGACCTGCTCGCACTCGCGCCCGCCCAGGAGGGGCTGCTCTTCCACAGCACCTTCGACGACGCGGCGGAGGACGTCTACGTCGGCCAGCTGGCGCTGGAGTTCCACGGAGAGCTGTCGAGCGCCCGGATGCGGGAGGCCGCCCAACAGGTTCTCGACCGGCACGACGTGCTGCGCGCGGCCTTCCTCCAGCGCCGCTCCGGCGAGTGGAGCCAGGCGATCGCCGCCCGGACGCCGGTGCCCTGGGAGGAGCACGACCTGTCCGCCCCGGCCGGTGAGGAGCGGCAGCGGCGGCTGGACGCGCTGCTGGCCGGGCAGCGCACCCGCCGGTTCGACCTCGCACGGCCGCCGCTGGTGCGCTTCCTGCTCGTACGGATGGCGGCCGACCGGTACGTGCTTTCCCTGACCAACCACCACCTGGTACTGGACGGCTGGTCGCTGCCGCTGGTGGTGCGCGATCTCATGGCCCTGTACGGGGCGGACGGCGCCGCCCTGCCCGGCGTACGCCCGTACCGCGACTACCTCGCCTGGCTCGCCGGGCAGGACGCCGACGCGGCCCGCGCCGCGTGGGAACAGGCGCTCGCCGGGCTCCAGCCCTCACTGATCGCCCCGGACGCCCCCCGCGACGGCGCGGCCCCGCTCCCGCACTACCGCACCATGGACCCCGACGTCGTCTCCCGCCTCACCGCCTGGGCCCGCCGCCTGGGCGTCACGCTGAACTCGGTGGTCGAGACCGCGTGGGGACTCCTCCTGGGCCGGCTCACCGGCCGGGACGACGTGAGTTTCGGCATCGCCGCCTCCGGCCGTCCCACCGACCTGCCCGGCGCGGGGGAGATCGTCGGCCTGCTGATGAACACCGTGCCGGTGCGCGTCGTCCTGGACCCCGCCGAACCGCTGGAAGCACTCGTCCGGCGCGTGCAGCGGGAGCAGGCCGCCCTCATGGACCACCAGTTCCTCCCCCTGGCGCAGTTGCAGCAGCGTCTCGGGGTGGGCGACCTCTTCGACACCACGCTCGTCTTCGAGAACTACCCGCTGGACCCCGCCGACGGCCTCGACGGCGGCGACGGGCTCCGACTGCACGGGGCGCGCGGCCACGACGGCAACCACTACCCCCTCAGCGTCACCATCGGCCCCGCCCCCGACCTGCAACTCCGCTTCATCCACCGCCCCGACCTCTTCACACCCCAGTGGGTGGAGGACCTGGCGGCGCGGTTCGAGCAGGTGCTCGACGCCATGGCGACGTCCGGCGACACCCCGGCGGGCCGACTGGACGTCCTGCTGCCGCGCGAACACGACACCCTGCTGGGCGACTGGGCGCGCGGCGAGGAGGCGAGCGCGCGGGAGTGCCCCGTCGCCCTGCTGGAGGAGCAGGTCGACCGTACCCCCGACGCCCTCGCGCTGGTCGAGGGCGGTGACGGCGGAGCCGGCCTGAGCTACGCCGAGTTCGACGCCCGCGCCAACCGCATGGCGCGCTTCCTCATCGCCCGCGGGCTCGGGGCCGAGGACCTGGTCGGCCTGGTCTTCCCGCGCGGCGCCGACCTGCTCACCGGAGTGTGGGGGGCGCTCAAGGCCGGTGCGGCCTACCTGCCGGTGGACGTGGACTACCCGGCCGAACGGATCGGGCTGCTCATCGGAGACGGGGACCCCGCCGTCGTCCTGACCACCTCCGCCCACGCCCACCTGGTGCCCGAGGCGCCGGGGCGGCAGATCCTCTGCGTCGACCTGCCCGGCCCCGTGCACGAACTGGCCCGCGCCCCGGAGGGGAGGGTGGCCGACCGGGAGCGGCCGCGCCCGGTCGGAGCCGACGCCCTCGCCTACGTCCTCTACACCTCCGGCTCCACCGGCCGCCCCAAGGGCGTGGCGGTCAGCAGGGGTTCGCTGGCCGCGCACGCCGTCCGCTCCCGCGACCGCTACCCGGACGCGGCCGGGGTGTCGCTGCTGCACTCCCCGGTCGCGTTCGACCTGACGGTGACCGCCCTGTTCACCACCCTGATCTCCGGCGGGACCCTCCTCCTCGCGGAGCTGGACGAACACGCCCAGGGCTCCGGCGTCACCTTCGTCAAGGGCACGCCCTCCCACGTCGCCCTCCTGGACGAGCTGCCCGGCGTCCTCGACCCCACCGGCGAGCGCCCCGGCACGCTCGTGCTGGGCGGTGAACCGCTCACCGGAGAGATGCTGGAGCGCTGGCGCGCACGCCACCCGCGAGCCAGGGTCTTCAACGACTACGGGCCGTCGGAGACCAGCGTCAACTGCTCCGACCTGCTCTTCGAACCCGGTGACGAGGTGCCGGACGGCCTGCTCCCGATCGGTCGCCCGCTGCCCGGCAACCACATGTTCGTCCTCGACCACCTGCTCCAGCCCGTGCCCGTCGGCGTCGTCGGGGAGATCTACGTCTCAGGCGTCGGCGTGGCCCGTGGCTACCACGGGCGGCCCGGCCTGACAGCCGCGCGCTTCCTGCCCTGCCCGTTCGACGCGCCGGGCGCCCGGATGTACCGCACCGGGGACCTGGGGCGCTGGCGGCCCGACGGGATGATGGAGTGCCTGGGCCGCACCGACGACCAGGTCAAGGTGCGCGGCTTCCGGGTGGAGCTGGGCGAGGTGGAAGCCGCGCTCGCGGCCCGCGCCGACGTCGCCCGCGCCACCGTCGTCGTGCGCGAGGACGAGCCGGGGGACAGGCGACTGACGGGATACGTCGTCCCCGAGGGCGGACCGGACGCGGGCTTCGACCCGGCGGCCGCGCTGCGCGACCTCGCCGCGACCCTGCCGCCGTACATGGTCCCGGCCGCGATCGTGGTCCTGCCCGAGCTGCCGCGTACCGAGAACGGCAAGCTCGACCGCAGGTCGCTGCCCGCGCCCGAGTACGGCACGGCCTCCGCCGGGCGGGCGCCGCGCATCGCCGCCGAGACCGCCCTGTGCGCCCTGTTCGCCGAAGTGCTCGGCGTGCCCGAGACCACCCTGGACGACGACTTCTTCGCCCTGGGCGGCCACTCCCTGCTCGCCGTCCGGCTCGCCGGCCGCATCCGGGCCGAACTCGGACTGCGGCTCGACATCCGGACGATCTTCGACCACCGCACCGTCGCGGACCTCCTCGCCGATCCGCAGCTCGCCGCACAGCTCACCCGCGGCGAGGCCCCGGCCACGCCGGTCCCGGCGCAGCCCGCCCCGGACCGTGACCCGCGGGTGCGGCCCGAGCGGCTGCCGCTGTCGCCCGCCCAGCGCAGGCTGTGGTTCCTCAACCGCTACGACAGGGAGGCCGGCGGCTACCACATCAGCGTCGCGCTGCGGCTGACCGGCGGCCTCGACGTCGACGCCCTGCACGCGGCACTCGGCGATCTGACCGCCCGGCACGAGAGCCTGCGCACCGTCTTCCGCGAGGACGACCAGGGGCCGCACCAGGTTGTCCTGGCCTCAGAGGTCCCGTCCGCTCCGGCCATCGTCCCCGCCGCCGCCCACCAACTCGACGCCCTGGTGCGCGAGGCCGTCCGCCGCCCCTTCGACCTGGCCGACGACACCCCCCTGCGCCACACCCTGTTCACGCTCGCCGAAGGCGAGCACGTCCTGCTCCTGGTCATCCACCACATCGCCGCCGACGGCTGGTCGATGGGGCCGCTGGCCCGGGACCTGGCCACCGCCTACCGCGCCCGCGCCGCCGGCCGAGCGCCCCGCTGGCCCGGCCGGGCCCCCAGCCCCGCCGACCACCTGCTCGGACAGCACCGCGACGCCGGGGACGACGCGGTCGACGCGGTGGGCCGCCGCGTCGCCCACTGGGCCGAGGAGCTGCGCGGACTGCCCGACGAACTCGCGCTGCCCTACGACCGGCCCCGGCCGACGACGCCCCCTCGCTACGCCGAGCGGGTCGCCTTCCGCGTCGACGCCGGACTGTACGGGGACGTGCGGGCGCTGGCGGCCCGTCACCGGGCCACCCCATTCATGGTCCTCCACGCCGCCCTGGCCGCCCTGTGGCACCGGCTCGGCGCCGGCCCCGACATCCCCGTGGGCACCCCGTCGGCCGGCCGCGACCGGCCCGAGACCGCCGACCTCGTCGGGTTCCTGGTCAACACCCTGGTCCTGCGCACGGACACCTCCGGGGACCCGGCCTTCGCCGAGCTGCTGGACCGGGTGCGCGAGATCGACCTGCGGGCCTACACCCACCAGGACGTGCCGTTCGAGCGGCTGGTGGAGGCGGTCAACCCCGCCCGCTCGCCCAGCAGGCACCCGCTCGTGCAGACGATGCTCACCTTCGACAACGCGGCCCAGGGAGCGCTCGACCACCTCCTGGACCTGCCGGGTGTGCGCGCGGAGCTGCTGCCGACCGCCGAGGGCACCGCCCACACCGACGTCGAACTGACCTTCACCGAAACCACCGCCCCCGCGGACGGGACCGGACTCGACGCGTCCCTGCGCTACCGTCCCGACCTGTTCGACCGCACGACCGCGCGGGCTCTGGCGGAGCGGTTCGTGGCGCTGCTGCGCACCGTGACGCGCGAGCCCGGCCTGCGGCTCGGGCAGCTCGACGTCACCACCGCCGACGAGCGCCGGCGGCTGGCCGAGGCCGACGCCGCCGCACGGGCGCGGGCCGCCACCGCCGTCGACGACCTGCCCGCCCTGTTCGCCGCCTCCGCCGGTCGCGTGCCCTCAGCCCCTGCCCTCACCGACGGACGGGCCACCCTGGACTACGCGGAACTCGACGCCCGGTCCAACCGCCTGGCCCGCGCCCTGCTCGGACTCGGCGTGGGACCGGAGGACTTCGTCGCCCTGGCGGTGCCCCGCTCGGCGGACCTGGTGGTGGCCGTGCTCGCCGTGCTGAAGTCGGGCGCCGCCTACCTCGCCGTCGACCCCGACCACCCGGCCGAGCGCACCTCGTACATCCTCCACGACTGCGGGCCGGTCGCCGTGCTCTCCACGACCGCCGTCCGCGAGGCCCTGCACGGCACGGTGGGCGAGGCGGTCGGCGAGGTGCCGTGGCTGCTGCTCGACGCGCTTGTGGCCGGCGGCGCGGCGGCCGGCCTCTCGGCCGCGCCGGTCACCGACGGCGACCGCCGGTTCCCGCTGCTCCCCGACCACCCGGCCTACACCATCTACACCTCAGGCTCGACCGGGCGGCCCAAGGGTGTGGTCGTCAGCCACGCCAACGTCTCACGGCTGTTGGCCGCCTGCCGCGCGGCCGTTGACTTCGGGCCCGACGACGTCTGGACGCTCTTCCACTCCAGCGCCTTCGACTTCTCGGTGTGGGAGATGTGGGGGCCCCTGGCACACGGCGGCCGGCTGGTCGTCGTCCCGCCCGACGTGGCCAGATCCCCCGGCGACCTCCTGGAACTGCTGGGCCGCGAGCGCGTCACGGTGCTCAGCCAGACGCCCTCCGCCTTCCTCCAGCTCCTGCGGGCGGAGTCCGAGCTGCGCGTCCCGCCGCGGACCACCGCCGCGCTGCGGTACGTCGTCTTCGGCGGGGAAGCGCTGGACACCGCCCAACTCGCCCCCTGGCGGGGCCGCCCGGTCCGCCTCGTCAACATGTACGGGATCACCGAGACGACCGTCCACGTCACCCACCTGGAGCTGGACGACGCCGCCGTGGCGCGCGGCGGCAGCCCGATCGGCACGCCCCTGAACGACCTGCGCGCCCATGTGCTCGACCAGGGGCTGCTCCCCGTGCCGCCCGGCGTCGTGGGCGAGCTGTACGTCGCCGGCCCCGGCCTGGCCCGCGGATACCGCCGCCGCCCCGGCCTGACCGCCACCCGCTTCGTCGCCGACCCGTTCGACGCCGGCGGCCGGATGTACCGCACCGGCGACCTCGTCCGGCGCACCCAGGACGGCGGCCTCCACTACGTCGGCCGGTCCGACTCCCAGGTCAAACTGCGCGGCTACCGCATCGAGCCCGGCGAGATCGAGGCCGCCGCCAGCCGCCACCCGGGCATCGCCCAGGCGGCGGCCGCCGTGCACGGCGAGGGACCGGACGACCGGTACCTGGTCTGCTACGCGGTGCCGGCGGCGGACGCCGACCCCGACGCGCACGAGGTGCGCGCCCACCTGGCCGACGCCCTGCCCGGCTACATGGTCCCCGCCGCCGTGGTGCTGCTGCCCGCCCTGCCGCTGACCCCCAACGGCAAACTGGACCGAGCGGCGCTGCCCGCCCCCGACCGGGCGGCGTGGGCCACCGGCGGCACCCCGGCCGGACCGCGCGAGGAAGCGCTCTGCGCCGCCTTCGCCGACGTCCTCGGCGTCCAGGAGGTCAGCCGCGACGCCGACTTCTTCGCCCTGGGCGGCCACTCCCTGTCGGCTGTCCGGCTCATCAGCCGGATCAGGTCGGCGCTCGGTGTGGAGATCGGCATCCGCACTCTCTTCGAGGCGCCCACGCCCGCCGCGCTGGCCCGGCGGCTGGACACGGCCGGGACCGGACGGCCCCGCCTCCTCCCGCGACGGCGGCCCAAACGCCTCCCGCTCTCCTCCGCCCAGCAGAGGCTGTGGTTCCTCGGAGAACTGGAGGGACCGAGCGCCACCTACAACATCCCGCTCGCCCTGCGGCTGCGCGGCCCCCTCGACGTCGGCGCCCTGCGCTCGGCCCTGGCCGACGTGGTGGGCCGGCACGAGGCGCTGCGCACCGTCTTCCCGGCCGAGAACGGCGCCCCCCACCAGCACGTGGTCGCGCCCGGAGGGGCCGCGCCCGCCCTCGACGTCGTGGACGTCACCGGGAAGGAGCTGCCCGCCGCCCTCGCCGCGGCCCGCGGACACGCGTTCACACTCACCGAGGACCTTCCGCTGCGGGCCGTCCTGCTGCGCACCGGGCCCGCCGACCACGTGCTCTCCCTCGTCCTCCACCACATCGCCGGCGACGGCTGGTCGCTGGCCCCGCTCGCCCGCGACCTGAGCAGCGCCTACACCGCGCGGCGGGAGGGCCGAGCCCCACAGTGGCGGCCCCTGCCGGTGCAGTACGCCGACTACACCCTCTGGAAGCAGGAGCTGCTCGGCGCGGCGGACGACCCCGACAGCCTCTTCGCCCGCCAACTCGCCTTCTGGCGCGCCGCGCTGGACGGCGCGCCGGAACAGATCGGGCTGCCCACCGACCGGCCGCGCCCCGCGATGGAGAGCCACCGCGGCGCGATCCACCGCTTCACCCTGCCCGCCCCGCTGCGCGACCGGCTGCGCGACCTGGCGCACTCCCGGCAGGCGACCCTCTTCATGGCCCTGCAGGCCGGTCTCGCCGCGCTGTTCGCCAAGCTGGGGGCCGGGCGGGACATCGTCCTCGGCACCCCGGTCGCCGGCCGCGTCGACGAGGCGGCCGACGACCTCGTCGGCTTCTTCGTCAACACCCTGGCGCTCCGCACCGATCTCGGCGGCGACCCGCCCTTCGAGGAGCTGCTCGACCGCGTCAGGGACGCCGACCTGTCCGCCTTCGCCCACCAGGACCTGGCGTTCGAGCAACTGGTGGAGGCGCTCAACCCCGCCCGTTCCCTCTCCCGGCACCCCGTCTTCCAGGTGCTCCTGGCCCTCCAGAACAACGAGCGCGGCGAAGCCGTCATGCCGGGCCTGGAGGTCACCGTCGAACGCCCCGCCCAGGCGGCGGCCAAGTACGACCTCTTCGTCAACCTCGTCGAGTCCCGGAACGAGGACGACGGCGCGACCGCCGTCGAAGGCGCGGTCGAGTACGCCACCGACCTCTTCGACGCCCGCACCGTCGCCCGACTGACCGAGCGCTACCACGACCTGCTCCTGGCCGCCGTCGAGGAGCCCACGACACGGCTCAGCCGGATGCCCGTGCTCAACGCGGCGGAACGGGGCGGACTCGCGGCCGAATGGGACGCCGCCGCCGCGGGCCCGGCCGAGGACCTGGTCGACCTCTTCCGCGCCCGCGCCGCCGAGACGCCGCACGCGGTGGCGGTCCACAGCGGCGGGGACAGCCTCACCTACGCCCAGCTCGACGAGCGGGCCGGCCGGGTCGCGGCGGCCCTCGCCGGGCACGGCGCGGGCCCCGAGAGCCGGGTCGCGGTGTGCCTGCCGCGCACCCCCGACCTGGTGGTCGGCCTGCTCGGCGTCCTGCGGGCCGGCGCCGCCTACGTACCGCTGGACCCGGAGTACCCGGACGAGCGCATCGCCGCGATCCTGGCCGACACCCGCCCGGCGGCGCTGCTCACCACCGCGGACTGCCGCCCCGCCATCACCGGGGCCGCGACCGCCGTCGGCGGAGCCGTCCTCCTCACGACCGACGCCGCACACGACGCCGCCCAGGGCACCGGACCCGTGCCCGGGACCCCCGCCGCGCTGCCCGACCAGGCCGCGTACGTCCTGCACACCTCGGGCTCCACGGGACGCCCCAAGGGCGTCGTCGTCAGCCGGGGCAACCTCGCCAACCTCCTGGCCGACATGCGGAACCGGCTGCGTCCTACCGCCGACGACCGGCTGGTGGCGGTCACCACGGTCAGCTTCGACATCGCCGCGCTGGAACTCTTCCTCCCGCTGGTCAGCGGGGCCGGACTGGTCCTGGCCGACCGCGGTGCCGCACGGGACCCCGAGGCGCTGGCCGCGCTGCTCACCGCGAGCGGTGCCACCATCCTCCAGGCCACCCCGACCACCTGGCAGCTGCTGGCCGAGACCGCCCCCGACACCCTGCGAGGGCTGCGCAAGCTGGTGGGAGGCGAGGCCCTCCCCGCCTCCCTGGCCTCCCGACTGCGCGACCTGGGCGGCGAACTCGTCAACGTCTACGGGCCCACCGAGACCACCATCTGGTCCACCGCCGCCCACCTCGACCGGGTCACCGCGAGCGCCCCGCCCATCGGCCGGGCGCTGCGCGCCACCCGCGCCTACGTGCTGGACGAGTGGCTGGACCCGCGCCCCGAAGGCGTACCGGGCGAGCTGTACCTCGCCGGCGCCGGCGTGGCCCGCGGCTACCTGGGGCGCAGCGACCTGACCGCGGAGCGCTTCACCGCCGACCCCTTCGGCGCGCCGGGCAGCCGTATGTACCGCACGGGCGACCTGGTCCGCCGCCGCGCGGACGGGGAGCTGGAATTCCTCGGACGCACCGACCACCAGGTCAAGGTCCGGGGTTTCCGCATCGAGCTCGGCGAGATCGAGACGGCCCTCGGCGCGCACCCGGACGTCGCCGGGGCGGTCGTGGTCGCCCGCACCGCCCCCGGTGCGGCCCGAGGGCCGGGCGACGACGCCGGCGACCCGGCCCCGCGCCGACTGGTGGCCTACGTGGTCCCCGAGCCGCACCGCGCCGCCCCCGACGCCGGCCGGGAGCAGGACCGGCTCGACGAGTGGCGGGAGGCGTACGACACTCTCTACGGCGGCTCCGCACCCGCCCCCCTCGGCCACGACTTCGGGATCTGGCGGAGCAGTTACGACGGGAAGCCCATCCCCCGGGACGAGATGCTCCAGTGGCGGGCGGCCACGGTGGACCGCATCCGGGCGCTGCGGCCCGCGCGGCTGCTGGAGATCGGGGTCGGCACCGGGCTGCTGCTGTCGGAGCTGGCGGAGGACTGCGCCGCGTACCACGGGACCGACTTGTCCGCACGGGCGATCGAGACCCTGCGCGAGCAGGTCGGAGCGGAACCCGCGCTCAAGGAGAAGGTGGAGCTGCACGTCCGCCCGGCACACGACTTCAGCGGCCTGCGCCGGGGCTTCTACGACACCGTCGTGCTCAACTCCGTCGTCCAGTACTTCCCCGACGCCGACTACCTCACCCGCGTGCTGCGCGGCGCGCTCGACCTGCTCGCCCACGGCGGCAGGCTCTTCGTCGGCGACGTCCGCAGCTTGGCGCTGCTGCGGGCCTTCCGCGCCTCGGTGGAGACCGGCGACGCCGCCGTCTCCGACACCCCCGCCGCCCTGCTGGCCGCCGCCGGCCGCAGGACGGCCGCGGAGAACGAACTCGTCGTCGACCCGGACTACTTCGCCCGGCTGCGGCGGGAGGCCGGCGAACCGCTCCTCCTGGACGTACGCGTCCGGCGCGGAAGGCCGTACAACGAGCTGACGCGCTACCGCTACGACGTCCTGCTGGCCAAACCGGAGGCCGGAACCGTGCCCCCCGCCGCGCCCCCGGCCACCGAGCTGCGCTGGGCGCGGGACGTCGGCAACGGGACGCGGCTGGCCGGGGTCTGCGCGGCGCACCCCGGCGCGCTGCGTGTCACCGCGATTCCCAACGCCCGGGTGCGGCGCGAGACCGCCGCACTCGCCGCCCTGGAGGACGGGCGACCGGTCACCGAGGTGCGGCGGCTGCTGGAGGGCCCCGCCGACGGAGTGGATCCGGAGGACCTGTACGACGCCGCGGCCGCGGCCGGACGCGCCGCCTGGGTGACCTGGTCGGCCGAGGGCCCGCCGGACACCGTGGACCTGGTGCTGGCCCCGGCGGGCGGGGACGGCGCGGCGCCGGTGGCGCCACCGGCCGAGCTGTGGCCCGGCGGGCCGGACGCGGACCGGCCGGGAACGAACGACCCGTCCGCCGGGTCGCACCACCGCGAACTGGCCGCCCGACTCCGGTCCCACCTGGCCGAACGGCTGCCGGACTACATGGTCCCCTCGGCCGTCGTCGTCCTCGACGCCCTCCCGCTGACCGCCAACGGGAAGGTGGACCGCACCGCACTGCCCGACCCCGACCCGACGGGCACGGCCGGCAACCGACCGCCGCGCACGCCCCGGGAGACGCTGCTCTGCACGCTCTTCGCCGACTTGCTGGGCCTCGGCCGGGTCGGAGTCCAGGACAGCTTCTTCGGCCTGGGCGGCGACAGCGTCCTGTCCGTCCGGCTCGTCAGCCGCGCCCGCGAACACGGGCTGCCCCTGACCACCCGCGACGTCTTCGAGCACCACACCGCGGCCGCGCTCGCGGCGGCCCTGGAGGGCAGGGAACCGGAGCGCGGACCGACCGGCGGCCCGCCGGACCCCGGCGCCACCGCCCCGCGGCCCATCAGCGTCGATGAACTCGCCGAGCTCGAGGACGAGCTCGGCGCGGACTGGGAGGAGATGCAGTGAGCGGTCCGCAGCGCATGGTCGAGGAGATCCTCGCGGTCACCCCGCTCCAGGAGGGGCTGCTCTTCCACGCGGTCTTCGACGAGAACGTCCCCGACGCCTACGTCAGCCGGCTGGTCCTCGCCCTCTCCGGAGAGCTGGACGCCGACCGGCTGCGACGGGCCGCCCAGGCACTGGTGGCACGCCACCCGGCGCTGCGCTCGGCCTTCCGCCAGCGGCGCTCGGGGGAGTGGTTCCAACTGGTCGCCACCCGCCCCGCGGTGCCCTGGCAGGAGCTGGACCTGCGGCCCGTGGGGAGCCCGGCGGAGGCGGACAAGCACCTGGAGGCGCTCCTGGACGACCACCACCGCACCGGGTTCGACCTCGGCCGACCGCCCCTGCTGCGCTTCCTGCTGGCCAGGACCGGCGACGACCGCCACCAGTTGGCCGTGACCTACCACCACCTCATCCTCGACGGCTGGTCCATGCCCATCCTGATGCGGGAACTGGTCGCGCTGTACGGCAGCGGCGGCGACCCGTCCGCCCTCGCTCCCGTCCGCCCGCACCGCGACCACCTCGACTGGCTGGCCCGCCGCCCGCCCGAGCAGAGCGCCCGCGTCTGGCGGCAGGCGCTGGCGGGGCTGCCCGGCCCCACCCTGATCGCGCCGGACGCCGACCGCAACGGTCCGCTGCCCAGGTCGGTGTGGACCCGGCTCGGCGAGCGGGACACCCGCGCTCTCAGCGCATGGGCGCGAGCCCGGGGCGTGACGGTGAACTCGGCGGTGCAGGCCGCCTGGGCGACCGTGATCGGCCGCCTCACCGGCCGCGACGACGTCGTCTTCGGGACGACCGTCTCGGGGCGGCCGCCGGAGCTGCCCGGCGCCGAGGAGATGGTCGGGTTCTTCATCAACACCGTGCCGACGCGCGTGCGGATGCGGCCGGGCGAGCCGGTCGGCGAGCTCGTCGTCCGGCTCCAGCGCGAGCAGACCGCGCTCATGGAGCACCAGCACGTCAGGCTCTCCGACATCCAGCGCTGGTCCGACCGGACCGTGCTCTTCGACACCTCCACCGCGTTCGAGAACTACCCCGCCGACGACCTCGCCGCGGTCAGCTCCTCCGACCACGCGGGCCTGCGCGTCGAGGGAGGCTCCGGCCGCACCACCACCCACTTTCCCCTCTCCCTCTACGCGCTCCCCGGCCCGGCGCTCCGCCTGCGCCTGGACCACCGCCCCGACGCCGTGGACGGCGTCACCGCACGCCACGCGGCGGACCTGATGGAACGCGCCCTGACCGCCATCCACAGCGCCCCCGCCACTCCTACCGCCGCGCTCGCCGCCACCCCCGTGACGGCCCGTGCGGTGCGCCCGCCCGCACACCGCACCGCCCCGCAGAGCCCCCCGATCACGATCGTGGAAGCGTTCGAGGCGCAGGCGCGCGCGACCCCCGCGGCCCCCGCCGTCCTGGCCGGCGGCCAGGAGCTGACCTACGCCGAACTCGACGCCCGCGCGAACCGGCTGGCGCGCCTGCTCCTGGAGCGAGGGGTCGGACCCGAGAGCCGGGTCGCCCTCACCGTCTCCCGGAACGCCTGGCTGCCCGTCGCCGTCCTCGGCATCCTCAAGGCGGGCGGCTGCTACGTCCCCGTGGGCGCTGCGCTGCCGCAGGAGCGCGCCGCCCACATCCTCCGCGAGACCGCACCGGTCTGCCTGCTCACCGATCCCGACGCCGAGGCCGCCCGGTCCCGGCGCGCCGCCCCCGAGGCGCACGACCGCCCCGGGGCCGCGCCGGGTGGCGTCGAGCGCGTCGTCCTGACCGGAGCGCTCCTGGCCCCGTACGACCCGGCCGCACCCACCGACGCCGAACGGGCCGGGCCGCTGCTGCCCGGCCACCTCGCCTACATCCTCCACACGTCCGGCTCCAGCGGCCGGCCCAAGGGGGTCGCGGTCGAACACGCCCAGGTGATCGCCCTGCTGTCCTGGGCCGCCACCGGCCTCGGCGCCGACCGGCTGCACCGGACCGTGGCCGCCACCTCGGAGAGCTTCGACGTGTCGGTCTTCGACACCCTCGTCCCGCTGCTCACGGGGGGCCGCATCGAGATCGTGGAGAACACCCTGGCCGTCGCCGACCGGACCGGCGGCGAACCCTCCCTCCTGAACGCCGTCCCCTCGGCGCTGACGGCGCTGCTGGAGCGCGGCGAACCGCTCGCCGTCGACACCTTCCTCTGCGCCGGCGAACCCTTCCCCGCCCCCCTGGCCCAAGCCCTGCGCGCCGCGTTCCCGCGGGCCCGCGTGGCCAACCTCTATGGCCCGACCGAGACGACCGTCTTCGTCACCGCCCGGTTCCTGGACGGGACCGAGGACGGCGCGCCCCCCATCGGCCGCCCGCTGCCCGGCGTGCGCACCCACATCCTCGACCCCTGGCTCCGCCCCGTGCCGGACGGCGTCGTGGGGGAGCTGTACATCGCCGGGGACCACGTCACCCGCGGCTACTGGCAGCGCCCGGACACGACGGCCGAACGCTACGTCGCCGACCCCTTCGGAGCACCGGGCGCCCGCATGTACCGCAGCGGCGACCTCGGTCGGCTCCGCCCCGACGGGGAGATCGACCTGGCCGGCCGCGCCGACGGCCAGGTGAAGGTGCGCGGCCACCGGGTCGAGCTGGGAGAGGTGGAGGCCGTGCTGGCCTCCCACCCCGACGTCCGGCAGGCGGCTGCCGCCGTGCACGACGGCGGACCCGCCGGACCGCGCTTGGTGGGCTACGTCGTCCCCCGCGGAACGACGCCCGGCACGGCCGCGGTCCTGGACCACGTGCGACGCGAGGTGCCCCCGTACATGGTGCCCTCGGCGCTGGTGGTGCTGGACGAGCTGCCGCTCACCGTCAACGGCAAGCGGGACCGCGCCGCGCTGCCGCCCCCGCCGGACCGGAGCGACGCCACGGGGGCGCGCGCCCCCCGAGGCCCGCACGAGACGATCCTGCTCGGCCTGTTCGCCGAAGTGCTCGGCGTACACCCGGCCGGCATCGACGACGACTTCTTCGCCCTGGGCGGCCACTCGCTGCTCGCCACCCGCCTGGTCAGCAGGGTGCGCACGACCCTCGGTGCCGAGCTGGCGGTGCGGGACCTCTTCGAACACCCCACGGTGGCCGCCCTGTACGCCAGGATCGCCCGTGCCGGGGCGGCCCGGCCGCCGGTCTCCCGCGTCCACGAGCGGCCCGACCGCATCCCCCTCTCGTTCGCCCAGCGGCGGCTGTGGTTCCTGCACCGCCTCCAGGGCCACAGCGCCGCCTACCACGTCCCGCTCGCGCTCCGCCTCACCGGACGCCTCGACACGGCCGCGCTGCGCGGCGCGATCGCCGACGCGGTCGCCCGGCACGGAAGCCTGCGCACCGTCTTCGACGAGGACGCCGAGGGCGCCTGCCAGGTCGTCCAGGACGCCGCGGAGGCAGCCCGGCTGGTCACCCTGGTCCCGGAACCGGTCGAGGACCCGCTGCGGGCGGCGGAGGAGGCGGTGGCCGAGCCCTTCGACCTGACGGCCGGACCGCCCCTGCGGTGCAGACTGTTCACCCGTTCCGTGGACCCCGCGGACCCGCGCGGGGGCGAGGAGCCGGAAGAGCACCTGTTCCTGCTGGTGGTGCACCACATCGCGGCCGACGGGTGGTCGCTGCGGATCATCGCGCGGGACGTGGCCGCCGCGTACGCCGCCCGCGTGCGCGGCGAGGACTTCGTGCCCGCCCCGACCCCCGTCGACTACGTCGACCACACCCTCTGGCAGTACCGGGTGCTCGGCGACCCTGACGCGGACGGTGGTGGCGCGCTCGACGACCAGCTCGCCCACTGGCAGCGGCAGTTGGCCGCCCTGCCGCAGGAGATCGCCCTGCCGGCCGACCGGCCGCGCCCGGCCGCCTCCTCCCACCGGGGGGAGGACGTGGACTTCACGGTTCCCGCTGCCGTGACCGCACGGATCAGGGAGCTGGCGGGAACCACCGGCGCCACGCCCTTCATGGTCCTCCAGGCCGCGCTGGCGGTCCTGCTGCACCGCATGGGGGCGGGTGCGGATATCCCCCTGGGCACCCCGGTCGCCGGGCGCACCGACAGCGCGGTGGAGGGGGTCGTCGGACTCTTCGTCAACACCCTGGTCCTGCGCACGGACCTGAGCGGCTCGCCCACCTTCGCCCAACTCCTGGGCCGGGTCCGCACCACCGCTCTGGACGCCTACGCCCACCAGGACGTGCCCTTCGAGCGGCTGGTCGAGGTGCTCGCCCCCGAGCGCTCCCTGGCCCGCCACCCCCTCTTCCAGGTCTCCCTCGTCCTGCAGAACCTCGAAGAGGCGGCGGCGGTGGACGGACTGCCCGGACTGCGCGCCGACGCGGTCCGCACCCGGCGTGACGGCGCGAAGGTCGACCTGTCCTTCGTGCTGGCCCCGGGTGGACCGGAGGGCGGCGACATGCCCGGAGTCCTCACCTACAGCGCCGACCTCTTCGACCGCGCGACCGCACAGGGGCTCGTGGACCGACTGCTGCGGGTGCTGGACCAGGTGCTCGCCGCCCCCGCCGCCCCCGTGGGCCGGGTGGACGTGCTCCTGCCCGGCGAGGCGCGGCGCGAGCTGGAGCACAGCCGCGGACCGGACACAGCGGCAGGCGTGGACGAACCGCTGGCCCGCTTCGAGAGGTGGGCGGCGACCACCCCCGACGCCCCCGCCCTGCGGTGGGACGGCGGCCGGCTGACCTACGCCGAGCTGGACCGGAAGGCTGACGCGGTGGCCCGCGTGCTCAGCGGGCGCTCCCTCGGGCCCGAGGACGTGGTCGCGGTCGTCGCCCCGCGCGACCCCGACGTGGTGGCCGCACTCCTCGGGGTGCTCAAGTCCGGTGCCGCGTACCTCCCGATCGACGAGGCGTGGCCGCTCGAACGGCGGCGGCGGGTGACCGCCGACGCCGGGGCGCGCCTGCTCCTGGCGGCAGGGGACACCGGCGCCGCCCGGACCGCCTTCGGCCCCTCCTGCGGACCGAGCACCGAAGTCCTCGGCCTCGCGGACCGGGCTTTCCGCGCCACCGGCGGCCCCGCCGTGCCGGCCGGGCGGAGCCACCCGCGCTCGCTCGCGTACGTCATCTACACCTCCGGCTCCACCGGGCGTCCCAAAGGCGTGGGCGTGGAGCGCCGGGCACTGGCGCACTACGTGGAAGGGGCCGTCCACCGCTACCCGGACGCGGCGGCGACGGCACTGCTCCACTCGCCGCTGACCTTCGACCTCAGCGCCACCGCCCTGTTCACCCCCCTCGCCTCGGGCGGCTGCGTCGTGCTGGGGGAGGTGGACCGGGCGGCGGAGCACCCGGTGGGCCTCGTCAAGGCGACGCCGTCCCACCTGCCGCTTCTGGACCGGTCTCCCGGACTGCTGGGGGAGAACGGCACCCTGGTACTGGGCGGTGAGGCGCTCGACGGGCGGGCCCTGCGCGACTGGCGGGCCGCCCACCCGCACGCCGAGGTCGTCAACGCCTACGGCCCCACGGAGCTCACCGTCAACTGCGCCGAGCACCGCATCGCCCCCGGCGACCCGGTGCCGGACGGGCCGGTGCCGATCGGCAGCCCGTTCGCCGGCGTCCGCGCGATGGTGCTCGACACGGGACTGGCACCCACGCCCCCGGGCGTGGCCGGGGAGCTGTACGTCGCCGGGCCCGGAGTGGCCCGCGGCTACCTGGGGCAGTGCGCCCTGACCGCCGAGCGGTTCGTGGCCTGCCCGTTCGGGGATCCGGGGGAGCGGATGTACCGCACCGGCGACCTCGTCCGCCGCCTGCCCGGTGGCGAACTGGAGTACGTCGGCCGAACGGACGAGCAGGTGAAGCTGCGGGGCTTCCGGATAGAACTCCCCGAGGTGGCGCGCGCCCTGGCCGCCGAGGAGTCGGTCGCCCGCGCGGTCGCCGTCGTACGGGAGGACCGTCCGGGCGACCGGCGGCTGACCGGCTACGTGGTCCCGGCTGCGGGAGCCCGCCCGCACGAGGACGAACTGCGCGGCGCGGTGGCCCGCACCCTGCCCGACTACATGGTGCCCTCCGCCGTCGTGGTCCTCGACGAACTGCCCACCACGCCCCACGGCAAGCTCGACCGGCGCGCGCTCCCCGCCCCCGCCCACCAGTCGCGCGGCGGCCGCCCGCCGCGCGACGAGCGCGAGCGGGCCCTGTGCCGGATCTACGCCGACGTGCTGGGCCTGCCCGAGGTCGGCGCCGAGGACGACTTCTTCGCACTCGGCGGCCACTCCCTGCTCGCCACCCGGCTGGTCAACCGCATCCGGGCCGAACTCGCCGAAGAACTCGACGTACGGGCCGTGTTCGAAGCACGAACGGTCGCCGCGCTGGCGGCCCGGCTGCGGACCGGCCGTCCTGACACCCGCCCCGCGTTGCGACGGATGTCGCGGTCGGAGGACCTGTGATGCTTCCCCTCTCCCTCGCCCAGCAGCGTCTGTGGTTCCTCCACAAGATGGACGGCCCCAGCTCCACGTACAACATCCCCACGGCGCTGCGGATGACCGGCGCGCTGGACGTCGCCGCGCTGCGCGAAGCCCTGCGCGACGTCGTACGGCGCCATGAGACGCTCCGCACCGTCTTCCCCGACACCGGTGACGGCGCCCGGCAGCACGTCCTGCCGGCCTCGGGAACCGGGGTCGAGCTCGCCGTCACCCGGTCCACCGAGGACGAGCTGCCCGCCGCCCTGGCCCACGAGGCCGGCCACGCCTTCGACCTGGCCCGCGAAGCCCCGCTCAGGGCGAAGCTGTTCACGCTCGGCGAGCGGGAGCACGTGCTCTGCCTGGTGATCCACCACATCGCCAGCGACGGCTGGTCGCGCACCCCGCTCGCACGCGACCTCGCCACCGCCTACGCCGCCCGCAATGCCGGGCACGCCCCAGGGTGGGAGGAACTTCCCGTCCAGTACGGCGACTACACCCTCTGGCAGCGTGAACTACTCGGCGCCGAGGACGACCCCGAGAGCCTGCTCAGCCGCCAGACGGCGCACTGGAAGCGGCGCCTCGCGGGCCTGCCGGACGCCATCGAGCTGCCCCTGGACCGTCCCCGCCCGCCGATCGCCGGCCACCGCGGCGACACCGTGCCCTTCATCCTCCCGCCCCGGACCCACGAGCGGATCGCCGAGCTCGCCGCCCGCCACGGCGCGAGCACCTTCATGGTGGTGCAGGCGGCCCTGGCCGGCCTGCTGTCCCGGCTCGGCGGCGGCACGGACATCCCCCTGGGCACCCCGGTGGCCGGACGCACCGACGCGGCGCTGGAGGGGCTGATCGGCTTCTTCGTCAACACCCTGGTGCTGCGCACCGACACCTCGGGGAACCCGACCTTCGACGAACTGGTCGAGCGGGCCCGCGAATGCGCCCTGGACGCCTACGCCCACCAGGACGTGCCGTTCGAGCGGCTGGTGGAGACGCTCGCCCCCGAGCGCTCCCTGGCCCGCCACCCGCTCTTCCAGGTGAGCCTGAGCCTCCAGCACGCCACCGCGCACACGGCCCTCCTGGACGGTCTGGAGATCGCCCCCCTGGACACGGGGTGGCGGGCGGCCAAGTTCGACCTGTCCTTGGACCTCCTGGAGAAGCGCGGCCCCGACGGCCGCCCGGACGGCATCTCTGGCACCGTCGAGTACTCCACCGACGTGTTCGACGCCGCCACCGTCCGCGGGCTCGGGGAACGCCTCGTCCGCCTCCTGGAGGCCGGGACGGCCGATCCCGCGGCGCGACTGCTCTCGATCGACCTGCTCTCCGCCGACGAACGGCGGCGCTTGCTGGAGGAGTTCGCCGCCGAGCCCGAAGCCACGGATTCAGCAGCCGCCGAGCCCCCGGCCGGCGCGGCCGACGAGGAGCTGGAGGCGGTCTGCGACACCTTCGCCCGCCAGGCGGCCGCCACCCCCGAGGCCCTGGCCGTCGTCGGCGGCCCGGTCGCGCTCACCTTCGCCGAGGCCGACGCCCGCGTCTCCCGGCTGGCCCGGCTGCTGATCTCCCGGGGCGCCGGCCCCGAGGTCCGCGTCGCCGTCTGCCTGGACCGCGGCGCCCTGTGGCCCGTGACGGTGCTGGCGGTGCTGCGCAGCGGCGCGGTCTACGTACCGTTGGACCCGCGCTCCCCGCACGAGCGACTGGCCGCCGTCGAACGCGACGTCGCCCCCCTCCTCGTCCTCGCCGAGCGCGCCACCGAGGCGGCGGTCGCCAAACTGGCCGCCCCCGTCCTCGTCCTGGACGACCCGAGCACCCAGGCCGCGATCGGCGCCCAGGAACCGGGCCCGGTCACCGACGCCGACCGCACCGCGCCCCTCCTGCCCGGCCACGCGGCGTACGTCATCCACACCTCGGGCTCCACCGGCCGGCCCAAGGGGGTCGTGGTGGACCACCGGGGCCTGACGAGGCTGCTCCAGGCACACCGCCGGGTCACCTTCTCCCGCATCCGCCCCTCCGGCGGCGGCCCCGGCCGCGCCGCCCACGTCTCCTCCTTCTCCTTCGACGCCTCGTGGGACCCGCTGCTCGCGATGGTCGCCGGCCACGAACTGCACATGATCGACGAGGACCTGCGGTTCGACCCGCCGGGAGTGGTGGCCTACTTCCGCGACCGCCGCATCGACTACGTCGACCTGACCCCCACCTACTTCCGCAGTCTGCTCGACGCCGGGCTGCTGGAGGAGGCAGCCCCCTGCCCGTCGCTGATCGCCCTGGGCGGCGAGCCGATGGACGGCGAGCTGTGGGAGCGGCTGCGGGCGGCCGCCCCCCGCGTGACCGCGATGAACACCTACGGCCCCACCGAGACCGCCGTCGACGGCGTAGTGACCGCACTGGGCGACCTGCCGCCGGGCACGATCGGCCGGCCCGTGCCCCGCTGGCGGGCTTACGTCCTCGACGCCGGACTCCAGCCGGTCCCGCCCGGCGTGCTGGGCGAGCTGTACATCGCCGGGCCCGGAGTCGCCCGCGGCTACCTGGGGCAGCACGCCCTGACCGCCGAGCGGTTCGTGGCCTGCCCGTTCGGAGGACCCGGGCAGCGGATGTACCGCACCGGCGACCTGGCGCGGTGGCTCCCCGACGGCCACCTGGTCTGCGTCGGACGCGGCGACGAACAGGTCAAGATCCGCGGGTTCCGCATCGAGCCCGGCGAGGTGGAGGCCGCCCTGCGGGAGCTGGAGGGCGTCGCGAGCGCCGCCGTGGCCGTCCGCGAGGACACCCCCGGAACCCGCAGACTCGTGGGGTACGTCGTCGGGGCCCCCGACGCCGACGACGACCTGCTCCGGCCCGCCGAGGTGCTGGCCCGCCTGCGCGACCGGCTGCCCGACCACCTGGTGCCGTCCGCGTTGGTGCGCATCGGCGAACTCCCCGTCAACGCCAGCGGCAAACTGGACCGGGCCGCGCTCCCGGCCCCCGACCCCGCGGACTTCCCCGCCGGCCGGCGCCCGCGCACCGCCCTGGAACGGGAGCTGTGCGCGCTGTTCGCGGACGTCCTCGGCGCCGGGAGCGTCGGCATGGACGACGACTTCTTCGGCCGGGGCGGCGACAGTATCCTCTCCATCCAACTGGTCGGCAGCGCGCGCCGGGCCGGCCTGGAGTTCACCGTCCGGCAGGTCTTCGAGCTGCGGACCCCTGCGGCCCTGGCCACGGCCGCCCGCCGGACCGACGCCGCACGCGACGAGGACCCCGCCCTCGCCGTCGGACCGCTGCCACCGCTCCCCGTCGTCGTCGAGACCCTCGCGGCCGGCGGGCCGGTCCACGGATACAACCAGTCGGTCGTCCTCGCCTCCCCGCCGGACGCCGCACCCGACGACGTGCGCGACGCGCTCCAGGCCCTGCTGGACCGCCACGACGCGCTGCGCGTCCACGCCGCCCCGGCGGCCGGCCCCGGCCGCCTGTGGGACCTGCGGGTGGAGGAGGCCGGCACGGTCGCCGCCGAGCGATGCCTGCGCCGGATCGACGCGACCGGGATGTCCGACGAGGAGCTGGCGCAGGCCCAGGCCGCCGAGGCCGTCACCGCGCGCGCGTCCCTCGACCCCCTGGCCAGCGCCCTCGTCGCCGCCGTGTGGTTCGACCGGGGCGACGAGCCGGGCCGGCTCGTGCTGGTGATCCACCACCTCGCCGTCGACGGCGTCTCCTGGCGCATCCTGCTCGGCGACCTCCGCGAGGCATGGCGGGCGCTGCGCGCCGGCCGCCGCCCCGAGCTCGCCCGTACGGGCACCTCGCTGCGCACCTGGGCCACCCGGCTCACCGAACGGGCCACCGACCCGGCCGTCACCGCCCAACTGGACTACTGGACGGCCACGTTCGCCGACGACGGCCCCGCGCCGTCCAGTCGCCCGCTGGACCCGGCCCGGGACACCGCGGCCACCTCCGCCGTCCTCAGCGGCGAACTGCCAGAAGCCCTCACCACCGCCCTGCTGGGCCCCGCCCCTACGGCCTTCCGCGCCGGGGTGAACGACCTGCTGCTGACCGCCTTCGCCCTCGCCGTCGCCCACTGGCGGGGCGAGGAGGACGAACCGGTCCTGGTGGACCTGGAGGGCCACGGCCGGGCCGAGGAACTGGTCCCGGGGGCCGACCTGTCCCGCACCGTCGGCTGGTTCACCACCGTCCACCCGGTGCGGCTCGCCGCCGGGAAGGTCACCGCCGCCGACCTCGCCGAGCGTGCCCCGGCCGTCGGCGACGCGATCAAGCGGATCAAGGAGCAGTTGCGCGCCGTCCCCGACGGAGGGCTGGGATACGGCCTGCTGCGCCACCTGAACCCCGACACCGCCCCCCGCCTCGGCGGCCTGGCCCGAGCGCGCTTCGGCTTCAACTACCTCGGCCGGTTCGCCGCCGAGCAGGGCGCGGGCGAGGACAGTTGGCCGCTGCTCGGCAGCGGCCCTGCGGGGCACCACCCGGACACCCCGCTCGACCACGAGATCGACGTCAACGTCGTCACCGCCGAGGGCCCGGACGGGCCCCGGCTGATCACCCGGTGGACCTACGCCACCGGCCTGCTCACCGAGGAGGAGGTGCGCCGCCTCACGCGGTCCTGGTCGCTGGCGCTGCACGCCGTCGTCGGCCACGCCACCGCCGCCGGAGCGGGCGGCCTCACCCCCTCCGACGTCGCCGTCCCCGACCTCGGCCAGGCGGAGATCGAACAGCTCGAACGCCGCTGCGGCACCGCCCTGCAGGACGTCCTGCCGGTCGCCCCCCTCCAGGAGGGCCTGCTCTTCCACAGCGTGTACGACCGGCGCACCCTGGACGTCTACGTCGGGCAGCTCGCCTTCCGTCTGGACGGCGAGATCGACCAGGACGCCCTGCGGACGGCCGCGGCCGCGCTGCTCGCCCGCCACACCAGCCTGCGGACGGGCTTCCACCAACGGGAATCAGGCGAGTGGGTGCAGGCCGTGGCCCGGTCGGTGGAGCTGCCGTGGACCTTCCACGACCTGCTCGACCCGCACGGCGGGCCCGCGGACGCCGGGGCCGCGCGGCGGCGGCTGGAGGAGATGGCCGCGGCCGAACGCACCGAGCGGTTCGACCTCACCCGCCCGCCGCTGGTCCGCTTCCTCCTGGCCCGCACCGCCCCCGAGCAGTACCAGTTCGTGATCACCACCCACCACACGATCGTGGACGGCTGGTCCATCCCCATCCTGCTGCGCGAACTGCTCGCGCTCTACGGCGGCGCCCCGCTGCCCCCGGCACCCGGTCACCGCCTCCAGGCCGACTGGCTGGCCGCACGCGACCTCGCGGCGGCGCGCGAGGCGTGGACGCGGGCGCTGGCGGACACGGACGGGCCGACCCTGCTCGCCCCCGGCGCGCCGCGCGTCGGAGAAGTCCCCGAGTCGGTGCGGCTGCACCTGCCCGAGGAGGTCTCCGCACAACTGCGGACCCGCGCCCGCGAGGTCGGGGTCACCCTCAACTCCGTCGTCCAGGCCGTCTGGGCGCTCGTCCTCGCCCAGGAGACCGGCCGCTCGGACGTCACCTTCGGCATCACCGTCTCCGGCCGCCCGGCGGAACTCTCCGGCGCCGAGGACCTGGTCGGCATGCTGGTGAACAAGATCCCGCTGCGCGTCCGCCTCCGCCCGGCCGAACCCCTCATGGAACTAGTCCGGCGGCTGGAGAAAGAACAGCTCGAACTCCTGGAGCACCAGCACGTCCCGCTCACCACCCTGCACCGCTGGAGCGGCCTGCCCGAGCTCTTCGACACCACCATGGTGTTCGAGAACTACCCGGCGGAGATCACCGCCCGGCAGGCGCCCTTCCGCGCGTCGGGCACGGCCAGTTACAGCCGCAACCACTACCCGCTCACCCTGGTCGGCGCCATGCGCGGGACCGAGCTGACCGTCCGCATCGACTACCGCCCCGACCTCTTCGGCGAGGACTGGGCCCGCTCCCTGGGCGAGCGGGTGATCGCCGCCCTGACCGAGGCCGTCGACCGCCCCTTCGCCCCCGCCGGCACCCTCGACCTGCTCGGGGCCAAGGAGCGCGCCCGACTGCTTGAGTGGGGCACCGGCGCCGCACCGGAGGACGCCCCGCGCACCTACGTCGAGCTGTTCGAGGAGCAGGCCGCCCGCACCCCCGACGCCCCGGCGGTCATCTCGCCCGACGGCACCCTGACCTACGCCGAGCTGGAGCGGCGGGCGAACGGCGTCGCCCGGTGGCTGGCCGACCGCGTCGAAGCCGTCGGCGGCACCGACGTCTACGTCGGCGTGCTGGCCCCCCGCCGCCCCGACGTGCTCACCGTCCTGCTCGGCGTCCTCAAGTCGGGCGCTGCCTACGTCCCGCTGGACGAGCAGTGGCCGACCGAACGCCTCCGCACGGTCCTGGAGGACTGCCGCCCCGCGCTCGTGCTGGCCCCGGCGGGAGCAGTCAGCGGAGCCGCGCGGGAGCTCGGGGCGGCGGTGCTCCCCGTGGACCCGGCCGCCCTCGCCGCGCGCGGGGCCCAGGCCCTGACCGACGCCGAGCGGATACGCCCCGTGACGCCCGGCGGAGCCGCGTACGCCCTCTACACCTCCGGGTCCACCGGCCGCCCCAAGGGCGTGGTGATCGACCACAGCGCCCTCGGCGCGTACGTCGGCGGCGCGCGCCGCCGCTACCCCGACGCGGCCGGGACCTCGCTGGCCCACACCTCGCTCGCCTTCGACCTCACCGTCACCACCTTGCTCACCCCGCTCACCGCCGGCGGCGCCGTGCGCCTGGGCGAACTGGACGAGTCCGCCCGAGCCGCCGGGGCCACCCTGGTCAAGGCGACGCCCTCCCACCTGCCCCTGCTGAGCGAGCTGCCCGGAGTCCTGACGGACGGGGGCACCCTGATCCTCGGCGGCGAGGCGCTGACCGGCGGGCGGCTGCGCCCCTGGCTCGAACGGCACCCCGCCGCCCAGGTCGTCAACGCCTACGGGCCGACGGAACTCACGGTCAACTGCACCGAGTACTGGCTGCCGAAGGGAGAACCGGTCGGCGACGGACCGGTGCCCATCGGCCGCCCGTTCGCCGGGGTGCGGGTCCACGTGCTCGGCCCCGGCCTGCGCCCGGTCCCCGCCGGGGGCGCGGTCGGCGAACTGTACGTCTCCGGCACGGGGCTGGCCCGCGGCTATCTGGGCCGGCCGGGGCTGACCGCCGAGCGGTTCGTGGCCTGCCCGTTCGGTGAGCCGGGGGAGCGGATGTACCGCACCGGCGACCTCGTCCGCTGGCGGTCCGACGGCCAGCTGGAGTACGTCGGCCGAAGCGACGACCAGCTCAAACTGCGCGGGTTCCGCATCGAGACCGCGGAGGTCGCCCACGCCCTGGAGGGCTGCCCCTCCGTCGGCAGCGCGGTGGTGGTGCTGCGCGAGGACCAGCCGGGCGACCAGCGCTTGGTCGGCTACCTCGTACCGGCCGCCGGGAACGGGGTGCTGGAGGAGGAGGCGGTGTGGGACGCGGTGCGGGCGGTGCTGCCCGAGTACATGGTCCCCTCGGCGCTGGTGGTGCTGGACGGCGGGCTGCCGCTGACGGTGAACGGCAAGGTCGACCGGAGCGCGCTGCCGGCGCCGGAGGCCGAGCCGGCCCGCACCGCGGGCCGGGCGCCGCGCAGCCCGCGCGAGGAGATCCTGTGCGGGCTCTTCGCCGACGTGCTGGGCGTGCCCGCGGTCGGCGTGGACGACGACTTCTTCGCCCTGGGCGGCCACTCCCTGCTGGCCATCGTCGTGATCAGCCGGATCAGGGCCCTGCTCGACGTGGACGTGGCCATCGACGCGCTCTTCGAGGCCCCCACGGTGGCCCGGTTGGCCGCCCAGCTCGACGGGCCCGGACGCGGCCCCGGCGCGGTGCGCCCGGCAATGCCGCGCCCCGGACGCCTCCCGCTCTCCTACGCCCAGCGCCGCCTGTGGTTCCTCCACCAGATCGAGGGGCGGAGCGCCAGCTACACCATCCCGCTGGCGTTGCGGCTGACCGGTCCGCTGGACGTGGCGGCGCTGCGGGCAGCGCTGGGGGACGTGGTCGCCCGGCACGAGAGCCTGCGCACCGTCTTCGCCGAGGACGAGCACGGCCCGCACCAGATCGTCCTCGCGCCCCGGGCCGCCGAGCCCGGCCTGAAGGCGGTCCCCACCACCGAGGACCGCCTGCGGGCAGACCTGGAGGCCGAGGCCGGCCGCCCCTTCGACCTCGCCCAGGCACCGCCGGTCCACGCCCGCCTCTTCGTCCTCGACGAACGCACCCACGTCCTGCTGCTCGCGGTCCACCACATCGCGATGGACGGCTGGTCGGTCCGCCCCCTGGTGCGCGACCTGGCGTCCGCCTACGCGGCCCGCCGCCGCGGCGCCTCCCCGGACCTGCCCGAACTGCCCGTGCAGTACGCCGACTACACCCTGTGGCAGCACGAGGAGCTGGGATCCGAGGACGATCCGGACAGCCCCATCGCCGCGCAACTGCGCTACTGGCGCCAGACCCTGGACGGACTGCCGCAGGAGTCGGCGCCGGCCACCGACCGGCCCCGCCCCGCCACCCCCTCGCACCGGGGCGGCCGCGTCGCCTTCACCGTTCCGCCGCGGGTGCACGGGCGGGTGGTGGAGTTGGCGCGGGAGTTCCGGGCGACGCCGTTCATGGTGGTGCACGCGGCGTTGGCCGCGTTGCTGACGCGGTTGGGGGCGGGGACGGACGTGCCGATCGGTTCGCCGGTGGCCGGGCGTGTCGATGACGCGTTGGAGGACCTGGTCGGGTTCTTCGTGAACACGCTGGTGCTGCGTACGGACACCTCGGGCGACCCGAGCTTCGGGGAGTTGCTGGAGCGGGTGCGGGCCACCGACCTGGCGGCGTACGCGCACCAGGACCTCCCCTTCGAACGCCTGGTGGAAGTGCTCAACCCGACGCGCTCCCTGGTCCGCCACCCGCTCTTCCAGGTCCTGCTGGCCTTCAACAACGGCGCGGCGCCCGACGAAGGACCCGCCGACCGGGCCGCGGACGTCCTGGTACGGCCCGAGACGGTGGAGATCGCGGCGGCCAAGTTCGACCTGTCGCTGTCCTTCAACGAGGACCGGGCGGCCGACGGCCCGGCGGCCGGGATGCGGGGCGTTCTGGAGTACAGCGCCGACCTGTACGACGAGAGCACGGCCCGAAGGATGGCGGAGCGCTACCTCCGGCTGCTCGAAGCGGCGGTCGCGGAGCCCCGCACGCCGCTGAGCCGCATTCCCGTCCTGAGCGACGCCGAGCTGCACGACGTCCTCGTCCGGCGCAACGACACGGCCCGCGCCCTGCCCGACACCTCCCCGCTGCGGCGGTTCGAGGTCCAGGCCGCCAGGACTCCCCGGGCCACGGCCCTGGTCGCGGGCGAGGAGCGGATCGACTACGCCGAACTCGACGCGCGGGCCGACCGGCTCGCCGCCCTGCTGTCCGAGAGCGCCGATGGGCGCGGCGGACCCGTCGCCGTCGCCCTGCCGCGCGGCGCGCTGCTTCCGGTGGCCTTGCTCGCCGTCTGGAAGGCGGGCCTGCACTACCTGCCGCTGGACCCCGACCACCCGAAGAACCGCCTGGCGGACATCCTCAGCGACTCCGCGCCCGGTTGCGTCCTCACCACCACCGACGTCGCGGGCGGCCTCCCGGCGGTGCCCGCCCCGCTGCTCGTCCTGGACGCCCCGGCCACCGCGGCACGCCTGGCCGCCGCCCACGTTCCCGCACCGGCGCAAGACACGCGGGCGCGGGAGTGGGGGGAGGAGCTGGCGTACACCATCCACACCTCCGGTTCCACCGGCCGCCCCAAGGGCGTCATGGTGACCCGGTCGGCCGTGGCGAACTTCCTCGCCGACATGACCGAACGCCTGGAACTGGGGCCCGGGGA
Source organism: Streptomyces sp. NPDC102283 (assembly GCF_044766265.1). Classification (NCBI taxonomy): domain Bacteria; kingdom Bacillati; phylum Actinomycetota; class Actinomycetes; order Kitasatosporales; family Streptomycetaceae; genus Streptomyces; species Streptomyces sp. NPDC102283. The sequence goes on along the minus strand of NZ_JBIWLQ010000021.1, from coordinate 44,824 downwards.
CCGGCTGCTGGCGGTCACCACGGTCTCCTTCGACATCGCCGTCCTGGAGATCTTCGCTCCGCTGCTCACCGGCGGCACGGTCGTCCTGGCCGACGCCACCGCCCAGCGCGACCCCGCGGCCGTGAGGTCCCTGTGCGCCCGCGAGGGTGTGACGGTGATCCAGGCCACCCCCGGTTGGTGGCACGCCATGGCCGTGGACGGCGGCCTCGACCTTACCTCCCTGCGCGTGCTGGTGGGCGGCGAGGCGCTGCCACCCGCCCTGGCCCGCACCCTCCTGGAACCCGGCCGCGCGCCGTCGGGCGGTCGTCTGCTCAACCTGTACGGACCGACGGAGACCACCGTCTGGTCCACCGCCGCGCCCATCACCGCCGAGACCCTGGAGGCGCACGGCGGCGCCGTGCCGACCGGGGCGCCGATCGCCCGCACCGCCGCCTACGTACTGGACGCCGCGCTGCGGCCCGTGCCCGACGGAGTGCCGGGCGAGCTGTACCTGGCCGGGGCCGGGCTGGCCCGCGGCTATCTGGGCCGGCCGGGGCTGACCGCCGAGCGGTTCGTGGCCTGCCCGTTCGGTGAGCCGGGGGAGCGGATGTACCGCACCGGCGACCTCGCCCGCTGGCGGACCGACGGAAGCCTGGAACACCTGGGCAGGACCGACGACCAGGTCAAGGTCCGCGGGTTCAGGATCGAACTGGGCGAGGTCGAAAGGGCGCTGGCACAGGCCCACGGCGTTGGCCGGGCCGCCGCGGCCGTGCACCCGGACCCCTCCGGCTCCGCCCGCCTGGTCGGCTATCTGGTTCCGGCCGGCGGGACCGGCGTACTCGACGAGAAGGCCGTGTCCGCCGCCGTACGGGCCGTGCTGCCCGAGTACATGGTCCCCTCGGCGCTGGTGGTGCTGGACGGCGGTCTGCCGCTGACCGGGAACGGCAAGCTGGACCGGGCAGCGCTCCCGGCGCCCGAGGCGACAACCGGCCGGGCCGCCGGCCGGGCGCCGCGCGGGCCGCGCGAGGAGATCCTGTGCGGGCTCTTCGCCGAGGTGCTGGGCACGTCCGGGATCGGCGTGGACGACGACTTCTTCGCCCTGGGCGGCCACTCCCTGCTCGCCACCCGGCTGGTCGCCCGCGTCCGCAGCACACTCGGCGTCGAATTGGGGGTCCGGGAGGTGTTCGAGGCACCGACCGTGGCCGGCCTCGCCGCCGCGCTCTCCGGGGCGGGCGAGGCCGGACCCCGGCTGCGCCCCGCAGACCCGCGCCCCGAGCGGCTGCCGCTCTCCTACGCCCAGCGCCGCCTGTGGTTCGTCCAGCAACTGGAGGGGCCCGGTGCCACCTACAACGTCCCGCTGGCGTTGCGGCTGACCGGTCCGCTGGACGTGGCGGCGCTGCGGGCCGCGCTGGGGGACGTGGTCGCCCGGCACGAGAGCCTGCGCACCGTCTTCACCGAGGACGAGCACGGCCCGCACCAGGTCGTCCTGCCCGCCGACCGCCCCGCCCCGCTCACCGGGCCCGTCCGGACCGACGAGGACGGACTTCCCCGCCTGCTGCGGGAGGCGGCCGACCACGCGTTCCGGCTGGACGCCGAACCACCCCTGCGCGCACACCTGTTCGCCACGGCGCCCGACGAGCACACCCTGCTGCTCGTCATGCACCACATCGCCACCGACGCCTGGTCGCGCCGGCCGCTGATCGCCGATCTGGCCGCGGCCTACACCGCGCGCCACGCCGGCCGGGCCCCGGCCCTGCCGCCGCTGCCGGTCGCCTACGCCGACTACGCCCTGTGGCAGCAGGCCCGCCTGGGGGACGAGCGGGAGGTGGGCAGTGAACTGTCCGCCCAACTCGCCTACTGGCAGGGCGCGCTGGCCGGATCCCCCGAGGAGCTGGCGCTGCCCGCCGACCGGCCCCGCCCCGCCGTCCCCTCGTACCGGGGGGACAGCGTGCCCCTCTCGATCCCGCCGCGGGTGCACGGGCGGGTGGTGGAGTTGGCGCGGGAGTTCCGGGCGACGCCGTTCATGGTGGTGCACGCGGCGTTGGCCGCGTTGCTGACGCGGTTGGGGGCGGGGACGGACGTGCCGATCGGTTCGCCGGTGGCCGGGCGTGTCGATGACGCGTTGGAGGGCCTGGTCGGGTTCTTCGTGAACACGCTGGTGCTGCGTACGGACACCTCGGGCGACCCGAGCTTCGGGGAGTTGCTGGAGCGGGTGCGGGCCACCGACCTGGCGGCGTACGCGCACCAGGACCTCCCCTTCGAACGCCTGGTGGAGCTCCGCGATCCGGAACGCTCGCTGGCCCGCCACCCGCTCTTCCAGGTCTCGCTGAACTACGACACGGCCGAGACGGCCCGAGCACGCGAAGCCGCACCCGAACTGGGCGGGCTGACCGTGGCCGGGCAGCGGCTCGGCGTCACCACGTCCAAGTTCGACCTCACGTTCGCGCTCACCGAGACCCGCGCCCACGACGGCGGCCCCGACGGACTGCGCGGGGTGCTGGAGTACAGCACCGATCTGTTCGACCGCGCGACCGCCGAGCACCTGGTGGAGCGGTTCGGCCGGGTGCTGGAGGCCGTGGTGTCCGCGCCCGGCGCCGCGCTCGACGAGATCGACATACTGCTGCCGGGCGAACGCGCGCTGCTGGAGGGCGCGTGGAGCGAGCCCGGCCCCGGACAGCCCGCCGCGCCCGCGGACGGCGCCCGCTTCCCGGACCTGTTCGAGGCGCAGGCCGCCCGCACCCCGCACGCCCCCGCCGTACGCGACGGCGACCGGGAGGTGTCCTACGCCGAGCTGAACGACCGGGCCAACCGGCTGGCCCGGATGCTCGCCGCGCGTGGAGCGGGCCCCGAGAACACCGTCGCCGTCCTGCTGCCGCGCGGCCCCGAGCTGATCACCGCCCTGGTGGCCGTCCAGAAGGCGGGGGCCGCCTACGTCCCCCTGGACACCGAACTGCCCGCCGAGCGGATCGCCCACATGCTGGACGACGCCCGCCCGGTGCTCGTCCTCGCCCTCACGGGCACCCAGGACGCCCTCCCGGCCGGGGCAGGCCCCGTGGTCCACCTCGACGCCCCGGCCACCGAGGTGGCGCTCGCCGGGCTCGACGGCGGCGACTGCACCGACGCCGATCGCCGCGCACCGGCCGCGAGCCACGACCCGGCCTACGTCGTCTACACCTCCGGGTCCACCGGTACGCCCAAGGGCGTCGTGATCGAACAGCGTTCCCTCGCCGCCTTCCTGGTCCGCTCGGCCGCCCGGTACCGGGGAGCCGCCGGAACCGCGCTGCTGCACGGCTCCCCGGCCTTCGACCTCACGGTGACCACCCTGTTCACCCCGCTGATCGCTGGCGGCTGCATCGTGGTGGCGGACCTGGACGCGCCGGAACAGGACGCCCCGGCCCGCCCCGACCTGCTCAAGGTCACCCCCTCCCACCTCGCCTTCCTGGACACCATCGCCTCCTGGGCGGCCCCCGCGGCCGACCTGGTCGTCGGCGGCGAGCAACTGACCGCGGCCCGACTGGCCCGGCTGCGTCAGGCGCATCCGGACATGCGCGTCTACAACGACTACGGCCCCACCGAAGCCACCGTGAGCTGCGCGGACTTCGTCCTGGAACCGGGCGACCCGCTGCCCGCGGACACCGTGCCGATCGGACGCCCCCTGGCGGGACACCGGCTGTTCGTCCTGGACGGGCGCCTGCGCCCGGCGCCCGCCAACGTCCCCGGCGAGCTGTACGTCAGCGGCGTCGGCGTGGCCCGCGGCTATCTGGGCCGGCCGGGGCTGACCGCCGAGCGGTTCGTGGCCTGCCCGTTCGGTGAGCCGGGGGAGCGGATGTACCGCACCGGCGACCTCGCCCGCTGGCGGACCGACGGGAACCTGGAGTACCTCGGCCGCCGCGACGGCCAGGTGAAGGTGCGCGGCTTCCGCGTCGAGCCGGGCGAGATCGAGACCGCGCTGCTCGACCGGCCGGAGATCGGCCAGGCCGCCGTCGTCCTGCGCGGCGAACGCCTCATCGCCTACGTCGCGGCCCCGTCGGAGCGGTTCGACGCGGACGCGCTCCGCCAGGCCCTCGCATCCCGGCTGCCCCGGTACATGGTCCCCGCCGCGTTCGTCCGGCTGGACGCCCTGCCGCTGGCTCCGGGGGGCAAGCTCGACCACCGGGCGCTGCCCCAGCCGCCTGCGCCCGTCGACACCCCGCACGAGAGCAGGCCGCCGCGCGACGCGTGGGAAGGCGTGCTGTGCGGGGCGTTCCGCGAGGTGCTGGGGGTCGCGGAGGTCGGGGTGGACGACGACTTCTTCGCCCTCGGCGGCGACAGCATCGGCTCCATCCAGCTCGTCGGCCGGGTGCGCGGGGCGGGCGGCCGGATGACCGTCCGCGACGTCTTCGAACAGCGGACGCCCGCCGCCCTCGCGGCCCGTTCGCGCCCCGGCGGCCCGGCGACCGAGGTGCTCGGCGGCCGGGGGACCGGGACGGTGGCGCCGACGCCGATCAGCTCCTGGCTCGCCGAGCTGGGCGGCGCGGTCGACGGATACAACCAGTCCATGCTGCTGCGCGTCCCTGCGGAGGCCGATGTGGCCGTCGTGACCGGTGCCCTCCAGGCGCTGCTGGACCACCACGACGCGCTGCGGATGCGGGCCGAACAGGAGGACGGCCACTGGCGGATGGAGATCGCCGAGGCGGGCACGGTGGACGCGGCCACCGTACTGGAGCGGGTGGACGCGGCGGGAGCCGGGCGGGAGGAGCTGGACCGGCTGGTCCGGACGCACTGCGCCGCGGCCCGCGACCGGCTCGCCCCGCAGAAGGGTTCCGTCCTGCGCGCCGTCTGGTTCGACCGGGGGCCGCGGGAGCCGGGACACCTCGGGCTCGTCGCCCACCACCTCGTCGTGGACGGCGTCTCCTGGCGCATCCTCACTGCCGACCTCGGCAGCGCGTGGCAGGCTCTCGCCGAGGGCCGGGAACCTCGGCTCGACCCGGTGGGCACACCGCTGCGGATCTGGGCCCGGCACCTGGCGGAGCTGGCCGCCGACCCGCGCGGCGCCGAGAGGTGCGCCCACTGGGAGGAGCAGTCGGCGCGGCCCTGGGAGACCGGCCGCCTCGACCCCGCCCTCGACGACCGGAGCACCGAGAAGGCCCTCTCCCTCACACTCCCGGCCGCCGCCACCCGCGCGGTGCTGGGCCCGGTGCCCGCCGCGCTCGGCGTCGGGGTGACCGACGTCCTGCTCGGGGCGTTCGCCGCCGCTGTGCGGCGCTGGCGTCCGGCGGAGGCCGCCGACGGCGTCACGGTGGACCTGGAGGGCCACGGCCGCGAGGAGGACGTCGTCCCCGGAGCGGACCTCTCCCGTACGGTCGGCTGGTTCACCGCCGCCCACCCGGTCCGGGTGCCTGCCGCCGCGCCCGACGACGACCGGACCGGCGCACTGCGGGCGCTGGGCGCGATCCTGGACCGGGCGCCGGACGCAGGGCTCGGCTACGGCCTCCTGCGCTACCTCAACCCGCGCACACGGCAACGGCTCGCCTCCCTGCCCGCGCCGCGCTTCGGCTTCAACTACCTCGGCCGGTTCGGCGGTTCGGGCGGCGACCGGGACACGGCCGACCGGACCCCGGACTGGTCGCCGGTGGGCAGCGGGCTCGCCGGCCAGCCCGCCGGGCTCCCCCTGGCCCACGAGATCGAGGTCACAGCGGTCGCTGCCGAAGGGCCCGAGGGCCCGCGTCTGATCGCCACCTGGTCCTGGGCCGGCCGGCTCCACCGGGAGCGGGACGTCCGCGAACTGGCCGGACTCTGGTTCCGCGAGCTGGAGGAGCTCGCTTCCGCCGAACCGCCCCCGCTCGGTCCCCCGCCCCTGTCGGACCCGGCCCCCTTGGTCGAACTCTCCGACGCCGAACTCGACCAGCTCGAAGCAGAGTGGAAGGCCGACTGATGCGCCGATCCCTACAGGACGTCCTGCCCCTCTCTCCGCTGCAGGAGGGCCTCCTCTTCCACAGCGAGTACGCCGGGGACGAGGCCGTCGACGTCTACACCGTCCAGACCGAGGTGGAGCTGCGCGGACCGCTGGACGTTCCGGCGCTGCGCGCGGCCGCCGAGGCCCTGCTGCGCCGCCACGACAACCTGCGGGCCGGCTTCGCGACCCGCGCCCTGAAGGACCCGGTGCAGTTCGTCCCCCGAGAGGTCGAGCTTCCCTGGGAGGAGGCCGACCTGCGCGCGGCCGACGACCCGGACGCGGAGGCGGCTCGACGGCTGGAGGAGCACCGCTGGCGCCGATTCCGGCCCGCCAAGCCGCCGCTGGTGCGGTTCCTGCTGCTGCGTACGGCGGACGACCGCCACCGCTTCGCCCTCACCAACCACCACATCCTTCTGGACGGTTGGTCGATGCCGATGCTGCTGCGCGAGCTCATGCTGCTCTACCGCACCGGTGGCGATGCCTCCGCCCTGCCGCCGGTGCGCCGCTACCGGGACTACCTCGCCTGGCTGGGGAGCCGCGATCACGGGGCCGCGCGGGACGCCTGGCGCGGTGCTCTGGCGGGCCTGGAGGCCCCCACCCTCATCGCCCCGCGGGCCGACCGGGCTGCTGAGGCGCCGAAATGGATCGACTTCGCACTGTCGGAGGCCGCCTCCGCCGGTCTGACCGCGGCCGCGCGAGGCGCCGGCCTCACGCTCAACACGGTCGTGCAGGGACTGTGGGCCCTGGCCCTGGCCCGCACCACCGGCAGTCAGGACGTGGTGTACGGGGTGGTCGTCTCCGGTCGTCCGCCGGAGCTGGACGGCGTCGAGTCCATGATCGGCCTGTTCGCCAACACGGTCCCGCTGCGGGCCCGGATGCCCGTCGACGAACCCCTGATCGGTTTCCTGCGGCGGTTGCAGCGCGAGCAGAGCGCGCTGCTGGACCATCAGCACCTACGGCTGGCCGACATCCAGCGCCTGGCCGGCCAGGGCGAGCTGTTCGATTCGGTGATGGCCTTCGAGAACTACCCGGACGGCCCCGCCGAGGAGCCTTCCGACCCGGCCGAGGAGCCCTCCGGCCCGTCCGCCGACGCGCCGGAACGCGTGCGCGTGGTGGCCTCCAGGATGCGCGACGCCATGCACTACCCCCTCGGCCTCCTGGCCTCGCCCGGACCGCCGATGCGCTTTCGCCTGGGCCACCGGCCCAGCGCGGTCACACCGCGCCTGGCAGCCGCCCTGCGCGATCGCCTGCTGCGGCTCGTCGACGCCTTCCTGGCCGCCCCCGACCTGCCCCTGGGCAGGCTCGACGTCCTCGACGACACCGAACGCGCCCTGGTACTGGAGAAGTTCAACGACACCGCGCGCGAGGTCGAGGACACCACCGCCATCGCGTTGTTCCTCCGCCAGGCCGCCCGCACCCCCGACCGGATCGCCGTGGAGACGGCCGAGCGCTCCATCGACTACGCCCGGCTCGCCGACCGCTCCGGCCGGCTGGCCCGTCTGCTGGCGGAGCGCGGTGCCCGGGCCGAGCGGTTCGTCGCCCTCGTACTGCCCCGCTCGCCCGAACTGGTCGAAACCGCGCTCGCGGTGTGGCAGACCGGAGCCGCCTACGTCCCGGTGGACCCCGCCCACCCGGCCGACCGGGTGGCCCGGCTGCTGCGGGAGGCCGACCCCGCCCTCACCGTCACCACCGCCGACCTGGCCGACCGGCTGCCGGCCGGGCTCCCGCTGCTGGTCCTGGACGCCCCGAGCACCGCCGCCGCCCTCCAGGTTCTGCCCGGCGGCCCGCTGGACGCGAGTGGACTCCACGCCCCCGCGGGCCCGCAGAACGCCGCGTACGCCATCTACACCTCCGGCTCCACCGGCCGCCCCAAGGGGGTGGTCGCCACCCACCGCTCCCTCGTCGGCTACCTGCTGCGCGGATCCGACCAGTACCCGTCCGACGGACGCTCCCTGGTGCACTCGCCGGTCTCCTTCGACCTCACCGTCGGCGCCCTGTACGTCCCGCTGATCAGCGGCGGCACCGTGCGCCTCGCCTCCCTCGACGACGAACCGGTCCTGCGCCCCGGCGAGGCCTCCCCGGACTTCGTGAAGGTGACCCCCAGCCATCTGCCCGTCCTCGAAGGACTGCCGGGCCAGGTCAGCCCGACCGGGGCGATCACCTTCGGCGGGGAACAGCTCACCGGCCGCCACCTGCGGCGTTGGCGCGCCGGCCATCCGGACGTCACCGTCTACAACGTCTACGGACCCACCGAGACGACCGTGAACTGCTCCGAGCACCGCATAGCCCCCCGTGACCCGGTCGGCGACGGGCCGGTCCCCATCGGACGGCCGCTCTGGAACACCCGCCTGTTCGTCCTGGGCCCCGGCCTCGCCCCGGTGCCGGTCGGCGTTCCGGGCGAGCTGTACGTCGTCGGCGCCGGACTGGCCCGCGGCTACCTCCGCGATCCGGGCAGGACCGCCGAGCGCTTCGTCGCCTGCCCCTACGCCGTCGGGGAGCGGATGTACCGAACCGGCGACCTCGTCCGCTGGAACGAGGACGGACTGCTGGAGTACCTGGGCAGGGTGGACGACCAGATCAGCCTGCGCGGCTTCCGGGTGGAGCCCGGCGAGGTGGAGGCGGCGCTGGCGGCCCACCCCGCGGTCCGCCGCGCCGCGGTGGTGCTGCGGGAGGACACGCCCGGCGACGCCCGACTGGTCGGCTACGCCGTCCCCACCGAGCCGGAAGGAGAACGGGGCACACAGCCCTCCGCCCCCCCGCTGCCCACCGAGCAGATCCTGGAGCACCTGCGCCGGACTCTGCCGCCCTACATGGTTCCCGCGCACCTGGTGGAGCTGCCCGCGCTGCCCGTCACGCCCCACGGCAAGATCGACCGGGCAGCCCTGCCGGAGCCCTCCGTCGCCGGCGCCCCGGCCGGGGGAGCGCCCCGCTCCCCCCGCGAGGAGATCCTGTGCGGCATCTTCGCCGACGTGCTGCGACGCCCGCAGGTCTCCATCGACGACGACTTCTTCGCCCTGGGCGGGCACTCCCTGCTGGCCACCCGCCTGGCCAGCAGGGTGCGGGCGGCCCTGGACGCGGAGCTGCCGGTGCGGCGCGTCTTCGAACACCCCACGGTGCGCTCCCTGTCCGCGCTGCTGGACTCCCACGACGGCAGACGCCCACCGGTGACGCCCGCGCGGCGACCGGAGCACGTCCCGCTCTCGTACGCCCAGCAGCGGCTGTGGATCATGCACCGGCTCACCGGCCCCGACGCTACGTACAACATCCACCGGGCCCTGCGGCTCGACGGCGACCTCGACGTCCCGGCGCTGGAGGCCGCGCTGCACGACGTGACCGAACGGCACGAGACGCTGCGCACCGTCTTCCCCGAGGGCGCCGAGGGCCCCTACCAGAAGGTGCTCCCGGCCCGGCGGGCGGCCGGGGCCCTCACCGTCCTCCCGGTCGCCGGCCAGGACGTGGACCGCACCCTCGCCGAGCTGGCGGCCCACCGCTTCGACCTGGAGTCCGAACCGCCGATGCGCGCCTGGCTGCTGGAGAGCGGTCCGCGCAGCCGGGTCCTCGCGCTGGTGCTCCACCACATCGCCAGCGACGGCTGGTCGGGCAGGCGGCTTCTGCGCGACCTGTTCACCGCCTACACCGCGCGCCGTGCGGGCCGGGCCCCTGAGTGGCGGCCGCTGCCGGTGCAGTACTCGGACTACGCCCTGTGGCAACGGCGCTACCTCGGCGACCTCGCGGACCCCGCCAGCCCCGCCGCCGTCCAACTGGATTACTGGGAGAAGCAGTTGGCAGGGCTTCCCCAGGAATTGCGGCTGCCCGCCGACCGGCCGCGCCCTACCCGCCCGACCCGCACTGGAGGCCAGGTCTGGCTGACGCTCCCGGCGACGGTCCACTCCGCCGTGGCCGACCTGGCCAGAACCTGCCGGGCCAGCGTGTTCATGGTCGTCCAGGCCGCCGTCGCCGCCTTCCTCAGCCGGATGGGCGCCGGGGAGGACATCCCCATCGGCGCCCCGGTCGCCGGGCGCACCGACGAAGCGGTGGAGGAGCTGGTCGGATTCTTCGTCAGCACCCTGGTCCTGCGGACCGGCACCTCCGGCGACCCCACGTTCACCGAACTCATCGGTCGGGCCCGTGAAACCGCGCTGGCCGCCTACGCCCACCAGGACCTGCCCTTCGAGCAGCTGGTGGAGCGGCTGAGCCCGACCCGCTCCCTCGGACGGCACCCCCTCTTCCAGGTCGCCCTGTCCTGCAACAACACCGAGGAGCAGATGGCCCGCCAGGGCGGCCGCCCCCCCGGACTCACCGTCGCACCGCACCATGTGGAGACCGCCCGCTCGAAGTTCGACCTGATGTTCACCTTCCTGGAGAGCCACGGGGAGGACGGGCGGCCCACCGGCATCGAGACCGCCCTCGAATACAGCGCCGACCTCTTCGACCGGGAGACCGCGCAGAGCCTCCTCGACCGCTTCGGCCGGATGCTGGCGATCTGGGCGGCGGAACCGGCCGACACCATCGGCGCACGAGAACTCCTCGCGGCCGACGAGCGGCACACGGTCGTCACCGAATGGAACGCCACCCGGCGCGCGGGCCTGGTCGCGACCCTGCCGCGGATGTTCGAGGAGCAGGTCGCCCGCACCCCGCACGCCACCGCCCTCGAACACGCGGGCCACCAACTGACGTACGCCGAACTCAACGCCCGCGCCAACCGGTTGGCCAGAGTGCTGGTGCGGCGCGGCATCCGCCCCGAGGACCGCATCGCCACGCTGATGCCGCGCTCCCTCGGGCAGATCACCGCCCTGCTCGCCATCGCCAAGGCCGGCGGCGCCGCCGTACCGGTGGACCCCGGCCACCCCGAGCAGCGCATCGCCTTCATGCTGCGCGACAGCGCCTGCGCGCTGGTCCTGGCAGACGACCCGTACGCGGCGGGACGCGAGGAGATCGCCGGCGTCCCGGTCCTCGTCCCCGACGACGAACCGGCCCAGGAGCGGGCAGCCGACCTCACCGACGGCGACCGCAACGCCCCCCTCACCGTCGGCAACGCCGCGTACGTCGTCTACACCTCCGGCTCCACGGGCCGCCCCAAGGGCGTGGTGACCGAACACCGCGGCCTGCTGCCCCTGGCCGTCGCGCAGCGCGAGCGGTACCCGGTCGAGCCCGGCAGCCGCGTGCTGCAACTCGCCTCGCCGTCCTTCGACGGCGCCGTACTCGAACTGCTCATGGCCCTCACCACCGGAGGGACCCTCGTCCTGCCCGACGGGCCCCTGCTCGCCGGGCAACCGCTCGCCGAGATGCTGGCCGAACGCCGCATCAGCCACGCCTTCATCCCCCCGGCGGTGCTGAGCGGCCTCCCCTCCGAAGGGCTGGAGGGCCTGCGCTGCCTCGTCGTCGGCGGCGAGGCGGTCACCACCCCCCTCGTGGACCGCTGGGCCCGCGGCCGGCGCATGCTCGACATCTACGGCCCCACCGAGACCACCGCGGTCACCCTGACCAGCGAGGCCCTGACCCCCGGCGGCCCACCGCCCGCCATCGGCACCCCCGTGCCCAACACCAGGGCCTACGTGCTCGACGACCGGCTGCGACCCGTCCCGCCCGGCGTGACGGGAGAGCTGTACCTGGCCGGCGCGTCACTGGCACGCGGCTACGGCGGCCGCCCGGCGCTCACCGCGAGCCGGTATGTCGGCTGCCCGTTCGGAGAGCCGGGGGAGCGGATGTACCGCACCGGCGACCTGGTGCGCCGGGACAGGGAGGGCCGTGTCCACCACATGGGCCGCACCGACGAGCAGATCAAGCTGCGCGGCTTCCGCGTCGAGCCCGGCGAGATCCGGGCCCGGCTCACCGAGCACCCCGCCGTGCGGGAGGCGGCGGTCGTCCTGCGGGAGGACGGGCCGGGCGGACGCGCGCTGGTGGCCTATGCGGTACCGGCCGACGGCCCGCCCCGCCCCACCCCGACCCAACTGCGCGCGCACCTGACCGCGCTCCTGCCGCCCTACATGGTGCCCGCCGCCTTCCTGGTGCTGGACGCCCTGCCGACCACCGCCAACGGCAAGCTCGACCGGGACGCCCTGCCCGCGCCGGAACCGGTCGCCGAGGAGGCCGGGCGGCCGCCGCGCGACGAACGCGAGGCCGCCCTGTGCGAGCTGTTCGCCGAGGTGCTGGAGCGCACGTCGTTCGGCGCCGACGACGGGTTCTTCGAGAACGGGGGGCACTCCCTGCTCGCCGTCAGTCTGGTTTCACGGATCCGTGAGCGCCTGGGCGTGCCCCTGGCCGCACGGGACCTGTTCGAGGCGCCTACCCCGGCCGCCCTGGCCGCGCACCTCGGCCGGGGCACCGAGCGCCGCGCCCCGGCGCCCCTGCTCACCCTGCGGGGCCGGGGTGAGCAGCCGCCCCTGTTCTGCGTCCACCCGGCCGTCGGTCTGGGATGGGCGTACGCGAGTCTCCTGCCGTGGCTCCCCGCTGACGTCCCCCTCCACGCGCTGCAGGCCCGCACGCCCGCGGACGGTGTCGGTCTGCCGGCGAGCGTCGAGGAGATGGCCGCCGACTACGTCCGGCTGATCCGCCGCGTCCGGCCGCACGGCCCCTACCGGCTGCTCGGCTGGTCGCTGGGGGCCCACGTGGCCCACACCGCGGCGGCCCTGCTGGAGCGCGACGGGCAGCGGGTGGACCTGCTTGCCATGCTGGACGCCTACCCTCCCCACCGCGCCGGGGCCCCCGGCGGAAGGGCCGGGGAGTCCGAGGCCGAGATCGTCGCGGCCAACCTGCGCGAGTCGGGGTTCGCGTGGGAGGAGGCCGACCAGCGCGCGGGGCGCTTCCCGCTGGAGCGGTTCCGCGCCCATCTGCGCCGGGTCGACAGCTCGCTCGGCCACCTCGACGACGCCGAACTGACGGCGGCCAAGGACGTCTACGTCAACAACGTCCGGCTCATGCGCTCCTTCACCCCCGGCCATGTCCGGTGCGGGATCACCCTGATGACCGCGGAACGCACCCGCAGCCTCGACCCCGCGGCGTGGGAGGCGCACACCGACGGAGGCGTCGAGGTGCACCGGCTGGACGCCGCCCACATGTCCATGCTCACCGAACCGACGTCGGTCGCCGAAGCCGGCCGCGTCCTGACCCGCCGACTGGACTCCCTGCGGGGAGCCCCCACGAAGAAACGAGAGGTATGACGATGACCAACCCCTTCGACGACGCCGAGGGCGTCTTCAACGTCCTGGTCAACGACGAGAACCAGCACTCGCTGTGGCCGCACTTCGCCGAGATCCCCGCGGGCTGGCGGGCCGTCGTGCGCGAGCGCCCGCGCCAGGAGTGCCTGGACTACATCGAGGCGAACTGGACCGACCTGCGCCCCCAGAGCCTCATCGACGCCATGGAGACCCACGAGAAGTCCGCGGGCGCGACCCGGTGACCTCGGGGGCGCGGGCGGGCGGCCCGGTGCACGGACCCGCCCGCCCGCGCCCTCCGCGCCCGTTCACCGACCGACCCGGTCCTGGAGACCGCCGACGAACTGCGAGGAAGCCTGGATGCTGGCACGGATCAACGGGATCGACCTGGATCACACACGCACCGGCAGTGGTCCCCCCGTCCTCCTGATCATGGGGAGCGGAGCCGCCGGAACGAGCTGGCACCTGCACCAGGTGCCCGCGCTCGTCGCCGCGGGTTTCGAGGCCGTCACGTTCACCAACCGGGGCATCGCCCCCAGCGGCGGGGGCCCCGGTTTCACCCTCCAGGACATGGCCGCCGACACCATCGGCCTGATCGAGCACCTCGGTCTGGGCCCATGCTCGGTCGTGGGGACGTCCCTGGGAGCCAGGGTCGCGCGCGAGGTCGCCCGTATCCGCCCCGACCTGGTTTCCCGGTGTGTCCTGATGGCGCCGCGCGCCCGGGCGGACCGGATGAGGGCCGCGGCGACCGCAGCCGAGATCGATCTCGCCGACAGCGGCGTCACCGTGCCGCCCCGCTACCTGGCGGTGGTGCGGGCCATGGGGAACCTATCGCCCAGGACGCTCGCGGACGACGAGCGGATCACCGACTGGCTCGACCTCTTCGAGCTGACGGCGACCGCGGGCCCCGGTGTCCGCACCCAGACGGAGATCAGCGCCACCGACGCCCACGGGGAGGACCTGGCCCAGATCACAACCCCCTGCCGGGTGATCGCCTTCGCCGACGACATCGTGGCGCCGCCGCACCTGGCCAAGGAGATCGCCGACGCCCTGCCCCAAGCCGACTACCACGTGGTGCCCGACTGCGGCCACTACGGCTACCTCGAACAGCCCGACCGGGTCAACCGGCTCATCACCCGATTCCTCGACGCATGAAAGAGCCCTTCCATGGAACCGACCACCCCCTGGCGCCCCGCCGCGATCAGCCCGGACAGCCACGCGCTGCCCGCCACCGCCGACGCCCTGGCCGGCTTCCTCCAGGACTCCGCGCGCACCGACGAACTCCTGGCCGCCCACAAAGCACTGGTCCTGAGCGGCTTCGGAGTGGACCCGACGGAGCTGGAGAAGATCATGCCGCTCCTGCTCCCGGACCGCCTGCCCTACGTCTTCGGCAACTCCCCCCGCACCAAGGTCGGCCACAACGTGTACACCTCCACGGAGTACCCGGCGGAGTACACCATCTCGATGCACAGCGAGATGTCCTACGCCGCGCGGTGGCCAGCCCGGCTGCTCTTCTACTGCGAGCGGGCGGCCGACAGCGGCGGCGCGACACCGGTGGTGGACAACGCCGCCTGGTACCGCGCACTGGACCAGGACATCCGCGACGCCTTCGCGGGCGGCCTGCGCTACACCCAGAACCTCCACGGAGGACGCGGGCTCGGCAAGAGCTGGCAGGACACCTTCGAGACGCAGGACCGCTCGGAGGTCGAGGACTACCTCTCCCGCACGGGGGCCACCTGGCAGTGGAACGCCCGCAACGGACTGCGCGTCAGCCACGTGCGGCCCGCGACGATCGAGCACCCCGTCACGGGCGAGCCGCTGTGGTTCAACCAGAGCGATCAGTGGCACCCGGCAACGCTCGGCGACGAGGCCGCCGCCGCGCTGATGGGGATGCTGCCCCCGGAGGAACTGCCCCAGTCGGTGGCCTTCGCGGACGGCACCCCGATACCCGCCGACCACGTACGCCGGGTGCGCGACCGCGGACTGGAGCACGCCGTGGACAACGACTGGCGGCCCGGCGACCTCATGCTCGTCGACAACGTCCAGGCGGCCCACGGCCGCAGGCCCTTCACCGGCGAACGCCGCATCCTGGTCGCCATGTCGGACTAGGTCCCGTCTCTCGGATCATGCCGGGCCCGCGGGCCGCTCCCACCGCCACAGACAGCCGCCGCGCACCTCACAGGAAGGCCGCCGATGACCATCGCCCTCGCCGACGTGGAAGGGCTCAACAAGCATGAGACCGAGTTCCTCTACGACGAGATCTTCACCCGCCGCGCCTACCTGCCCGAGGCCCTGCACCTGCCCGAGGCCCCCGTGGTCTTCGACATCGGGGCCAACATCGGCGTGTTCACCCTCTTCGTGCGCTCCGAGAGACCCGATGCCACGGTCCACTCCTTCGAGCCGGTCCCCCAGGTGTACGAACTCCTGCGCCGCAACCGGGAGCGCCACGCGGTGGCAGGGCAGGCCCACCCCTACGGCCTCGCCGAGGCGGAACAGCAGGTCGAGTTCACCCACTATCCGGGCTACTCGACCATGTCCACGCGCAGCACCCTGGCGGACACCGAGGCGGAACGGGCTTTCGTCCGGGGGCAGGTGCGGACCGACCACCTGCCCGAGGCCGAGCGGATGCTGGACGAACTCCTCGCCTTCCGGTTCCGGGAGGAGAAGGTGAACTGCCGGCTCCGCCCGCTCTCTGCGGTCCTCGACGAGCACCCCGTGGACCGGATCGACCTGCTGAAGATCGACGTTCAGCGCGGTGAGCGGGAGGTGCTGCGGGGCTTGGCGGACCGGCACTGGCCACTGGTCCGCCAGATCGCCATGGAGGTGCACGACAGCCCTGACAGCAACACTGCCGGCCGGCTGCGAGCGGTGGCCGACGAGCTGGAGCGGCGCGGGTTCAGCGTCCTGACCGAGCAGGAGGACCGGTACGCGGGCAGCGACCGCCACTCCGTGTTCGCCGTCGCTGGGTCCCGCCGCGGCTGAGGCACGCCCCTGCCCGGCCGCCCCCCGCAGATCCGAACCGAACGGTTCCCCGACCCGGAGAGACAGCATGAACCCCGAGAACAGCTTCACCCTGTCCGCCGCCGAACGCGACGACGTGACGGCGCTGGCCCAGGAGTTGACGCGCACGCCCCCCGGCCTCGTGGACAAACGGGAATGGCTCGACCGGTGCCGCGCCCTCTCCTGCCACCTGCCCGCCCGGCTCCAGGACCGGCTCCGCGCCTTCCGCCAGGACCCCGGCCCCACCGGCAGACTGCTCCTGCGCAACCTCCCCGCCACCGAGGGTGTGCCGGCCACTCCGCAGGAGGCCGACTCCGTGGAGCGCAGGGCGACGCTGAGCGCCTCCGTGCTGTGTGCCCTGTCCATGGAACTGGGCGACGTCATCGCCTACCGCAACGAGAAGCAGGGGGCGCTCGTGCAGAACGTGGTGCCCGTGCCCGGCCGGGAGGGCCAGCAGTCCAACGCCGGCTCCGTCCCGCTGGAGATGCACACCGAGAACGCCTTCCACCCCCACCGCCCCGACTACGTCGGCCTGTTCTGCGTCCGCAGCGACCACGAACGGGCCGCCGGACTGCGGGTCGCCTCCATCCGCGCCGCGATGGACCACCTGGACGCCGGGACACGCGAAACGCTGCGACGCCCCCTGTTCACCACCGAGCCGCCCCCTTCCTTCGGACGGCCGGACAGCGGGACCAAGCCGCACGCCGTGCTCACCGGTGACGCGGAGGATCCGGACATCCGGGTCGACTTCCACGCCACCCACGCGAGCGACCCCTGGGGCAGGCAGGCCATGGACGCCCTGGCGGACGCCGTCCGCGCCGTCTCCGAGGAACTCGTCCTGGACCCGGCCGACCTGGTGTTCGTGGACAACCGCGTCGCGCTGCACGGGCGTACGGCCTTCGTCCCGCGCTACGACGGCCAGGACCGCTGGCTCCAGCGCACCTTCGTCCACCTGGACCACCGTCGGTCCCGCGCCGTGCGCGCGCAGCACGGGCGCGTGCTGAGCTGATGGCGGCGGACCAGGTGATCCACGCCACCGGCCTGTACAAGCGCTTCGGCGCGGTCCAAGCCCTCGACGGCGTGGACCTTGACGTGGCGCGCGGGGAGATCATGGGCCTTCTGGGCCACAACGGGGCGGGCAAGACCACCCTCGTCAACATCCTGTCCACCCTCACGCCCCCCACGTCGGGCACCGCCTCGGTCACCGGTTTCGACGTGGTCGGCCACCCCGAGGAGGTGCGTCGGCGCATCGGGGTCACCGGGCAGTTCGCCGCGCTCGACGAGGAACTCTCCGGATACGACAACCTCGTCCTGGTGGCCCGGCTGTGCGGAGCCTCCAAGGCCCAGGCTGTGGGCCGTGCGGACGAGTTGCTCGAGGTGTTCGGCCTCCGTGCCGCTGCGAGGCGCAGGGTGGCGTCGTATTCGGGGGGGATGCGTCGTCGGCTGGATGTGGCGCTGGGGTTGGTCGGGTCTCCCGATGTCCTGTTCCTGGACGAGCCCTCCGTGGGGTTGGACCTGCCCAGCCGTCTCGGGTTGTGGGAGATGGTCCAGGGGCTGGCGCGGGGTGGTACGGCGGTCTTGATGACGACGCAGTATCTGGAGGAAGCAGACCGGCTCGCTGACCGGATCACCGTCCTGGGGGCGGGCCGGGTTCTGGTCTCGGGTACGGCGGTGGAGTTGAAGGCACAGGCCGGTAGTGGCTCCATCTCGCTGAGGGTCGGGCCGCAAGGGGACAGGGCCGTGGCCGCTGAGGCCTTGCGCCGGGCCGGTTTCCCGCCAGGAGTGGAGGGCGGGAGCGGCGAGCTGACGGTGCCGGCGGGGGATTCGGCGGATCTGGCCGTGGTGATCCGGGTGCTGGACGCCGTGGGACAGCACGTGAGCGAGATCCGCTACGCGGAGCCCTCTCTGGACGACGTCTACCTCGCTTTGACCGCTACGACCCCCGGCACCCCCGCCCCGGCGACCGGTGCCATCGGCCGGCCTCCTGCCCCCGCTCCGGTGTTGACAGGCCACCTGAGCACCACCCCGGCGGCCGAACGGCGTACCGGCGACCCCTCGGAGACCTCGTGAACGTACCTGGGACGATGGCGCCCTTGGCCGAGCCCCCGACGGGAGCGCGGGTCCCGCGCTGGACACCGGCGGGCAGGGCCGCGCAACTTCGGGTTCTCACGGCACGCCAGATCCGCCTGGTCTACGCGGACCGCAGGGTGGTGCTCTTCAGCGTGGCGCAGCCGCTGGTGATGCTGCTGCTGATCAGCCAGGTCTTCGGCAGCCTCGCGGACCGCTCGGTCCTGCCGCGCGGGGTGTCCTACATCGAGTTCCTGCTGCCTGCTCTCCTCGTCACCACGGGGATCGGCACCTCGCAGTCCGCGGGGGTGGGGCTGGTGCGGGACATGGAGGGCGGGATGGTGCGCCGCTTCCGTGTCCTGCCCCTGTCGCTGCCGCTGGTGCTCGTGGCGCGTTCGATCGCCGATCTGACGCGCTCGGGGATGCAGTTGCTGGTCCTGGTCGCCGGGGGCCATCTGCTGTTCGGCTACCGGGCCGGGGGAGGGATCGGGGGCCTGGTGGCGGCGTTGTCGCTGTCCACGGTGGTGATCTGGTCCTTGATCTGGATCTTCATCGCGCTCGCCGCGTGGCTGCGGAAGGTGGAGGTGCTGTCCAGCATCGGCTTCTTCGTCAACTTCCCGCTGATGTTCGCTTCCAGCGCGTTCGTGCCGGTCGATGTGCTGCCCGGCTGGCTGGCGGCCGTCGCCACCGTCAATCCGGTGAGTTACGCGGTGGAGGCGTCGCGGAGCCTCGCCCTGGGAGGCCAGGTCGGGAGCGAGGTGCCCGCAGCGCTGTGCGCTGCCCTGGGCCTGATGGCGGTGATGATGGTCCTCGCCGCGCGCGGTTTCCGCAGGCCGCCCGACGAGTGATCGTGACGACGCGCCGGCGGGACGCGATGACGCGCCGACGACCGTGACGTCCGGGGCGAGCGACCTGGGACGACGCGACGCACGGTCAAGCGCTGCGGCGGCGGTGCCTGCGCCGCCACCACGCGGTCGCGAGCGTGAGTGCGGCCGCTACGCCCAGCAGGGTCCAGAGGATGGTGGAGAGCAGGGTCTCGGCCTCGCGCAGGGAGGCCGAGACCAACGTTCCAGCGGTCACGTAGAGCGCGGACCACATCGCGGCTCCGGCGAGGGAGGCGGGCAGGAAGCGGAGGTAGCGTACGGAGCCGACTCCGGCGGTCGCGGGGGTGAGGGTGCGCACCACGGGCAGCAGCCGGGTCAGGAAGACGGCGCTCGCCCCGTACCGGTGGCAGAGTTCCTGGGCGCGGTCCCAGTGGTGCTGCCCGATCCGGCGTACCAGGCGCGTCTCGCGCATTCGCTGCCCGTAGCGGATGCCGAGGAAGTAGCCGATGTGGTCGCCGGCCGAGCTGCTGATGGTGACGACGAGGAAGAGGGCGAGCAGCGGGCGGGTTCCCTCCGTTCCGGCGCTCAGGGCCAGGACCGCGACCTCGCCGGGGACGACCATTCCGGCCCCGAGGCCGGATTCCGCGAACGCGAACGCCGAGGCCAGGGCGAATCTGGCGACCGGGTTCATCTCCGACACCGCTGTCAGCAGATCGTTCATCCAAGACATGGCAGCACCGTTCCGCCTCTCCTTGCTCGTGGAGCCCTCTTGGCGGCGCCCCTGGGAATCCCGCGCCCTTCGAGAGCTCACCGAAGGGAACAGTGAAACGACTTCCCGGTTTCACCGGGCGCATCCCCGGCCGACCGGTACGGGGCGTGGAGAAGGGTGAAGGGACGTCAATCTACCAGGGAGCCCCGGACGGTTCGTTCCGCCCGACCGGTGGGGCACGGCGGACTCGCCGACCGGAGTTGACAGGAAGGGAAATTTTGGGGATTGTCCGCCTGAATCGGAGACGAGGTACAAACAACACTCTCGAATCAAGACACGAAGTGGACAGTCCCACGGCGGCCCCCCGACTCACCGACGGTGTTCCTTGGTCGGGCATGAATCGCGGTGGCCGAATCACGGCCTAAGTCCCGCTTATTTCGCCGGGGTTCACACGACCGGCAGCGGCGATCGGTGCGACCCGCCCCAGGGGCCGTACCCCCGCGTGAGCACTCTTGACGCGGGATCGGTGCCCTGAAAGGGTTCGACGGACCGACGGAATCACGGGCCGTTCATGGGCTGCGGAGGGTGAAAACCCTTCATACGGAACGACCAGTTGTCCACAATGAGATCCATCGACTGACCGGATTGGTGGAAATGCAGGCGGATGCACCGACGGGAACGGACGCCTACTTACCGTCCCTGACCCTCGAAGACTATCTGCGCGACACGGTCCCGGCCCACCCGGTCCTGAAAGCGTCCGTGGATTTCGGCCGCCCAGGCGCCGACAAAGCGCTGAGAGCACTGGCCGCGACGACCACGGAATTCGACTCCGACGACACCGGACGCGGCGACTCCTACCGCAGGGCCCAGCAGGACTCCTCCGTCCGGTGGGCGGGAATGCGACAACTGCTCGAACTGGCCGCCCCCTCCCGCGCGACGCCCGACACGGCCGCTCCCCGCACCGTCCTCGACGTCCTGGGCGGGGACGGAACCATCGCCCGCGCTGTCCACGACAACGCCCCCGACCTGCGCGACCAAGTCCACATCCTCACCGGCGACCTCTCGGGGGACATGGTCGAACGAGCCCTCGCCCAGGGCCTGGCCGCCATCCGGCAAGCCGCGGACCACCTCTTCCTCGCCGACGGCACCATGGACGCGGCACTGCTCGCCTACGGAACCCACCACATCGCGCCGCAGGACAGGCTCGACGCCGTCACCGAGGCCCTGCGCGTGGTCAAGGGCGGCGGCCACGTCGTCCTGCACGACTTCGACGACACCAGCCCCATGGCACGGTTCTTCACCGACGTCGTCCACCCCCACACCACAGCCGGCCACGACTACCGTCACTTCTCCCGCGGCCCCCTGGCCGAACTCTTCGCCGAAGCGGGCACACCGGCCCGCGTCATCGACCTGTACGACCCCCTCGTCGTCCGCGGCACCACCCGGGAAGATGCGCGCCGCCGCATGTGCGCGTACGTGGCCGACATGTACGGAGTCGGCGCGTTCTTCGCCACCCTGGGCGGAACCGACGCCCGGTGGCGACTCCTGGAGCACTACTTCCAGCACGAAGCGTATGCGGCGACCCTGCCCGAGAAGACCGACTTCACACCGGGACCCGTCGTCTACCGCTCCGAGGACGCCTTCATCGCGGAGATCCCGCGCGCGGCAATCGTCGCGGTCGCCCACAAACCACCCACCTGACACACCCCGCACCCGAGACCCGGGGCCTGGCGCGGCGAGGTGGATCGTGGCGGTCTGTCGGATCTGGTGGCCGGACCGCGCCACCGCTCGAGCTTGTCGCGGCCGGCGGACGGCCGCTGAGTCGGCCGCGCCGCTTGCGGTTCGCGGCCTGATCGGCAGGCTGCCGAATCACTCTGCCCGGGCATCGCGTCGCCGGAGACGGGTCCGGATCGCGCGCGACGACGGCACCTTGCCGACCAGGCGTATCCGGCGTGCTCCTCGGCCTGCCGGCTCGCCGAGGCACCGGGCGGCTGTCCGCGCCGAGGTGGATCTCAACGGTCGGGCGGCCGCGGGACCGTCCGAGAGCATGGTCGTCCGGCTCGCCGGCCGGAACGCCTTGTGACGGGCCCGGGCAGCGTGCCGATGAGGCAGGGCGGTGGTCGAGCCGACCGCGACGCCCAGTGAAGACCTTCTCCCAAGTACCGTCGGCGGCCCACCTCCGCAGCTGGTTGTGGGCGTCCTTCCCTGTCCCGACGGACGCGGGCAGGTCCATCCACGGCGGGCCAGTACGTGACTTGCACGCGATCGCGTCGATCACCTACCGGTGATCACGCCACCGCCCACTTTCGGTTCGGCGTCCGGTCGGGCAGCAGCGGCTCGATCCTCGCCCATGATCTCCTTTGTGTGGTTTCGGCCGGTCAGGCCGGGACCCGGACCGCCGGGTCTGCTCAAGACGCTGCGAACACGAACCCGATTTCGTGCCTCGTCCTGTGTGCTGGTGGTGGTCGCTTCCGCCCCTATGGCCAGCCGACACTGACGCTCATCCAGATGCGGGACGGTGGTGTTGAAGAGTTGGCCCAGGAGGTCCATGGTCGCGACGAGGACTACACGGACGGAGCCGTCTCCGGAAAGCTGGCGCACCGTCCGGACCTCGACGGCCTGAATGCCGACCTGGCTGCCCTGCGATACGACCTCGTGATCGTACGTGACCTTGCGAGACGCGAACAATGGAACCTGCACCTGCCCAGGCCCTCGTGCCGCCTCTCTGCGAAGGGAGCGGTGCGAGGGCCTTTCGTCGCTCCCTGCTCGGAAGCCGCGAAGCCTGAGAAGTGCCGCTTACCGGTTCGACCCCGGTGTAATCTCCCCCGGCCCCGCAGACCCCCGGCCCCGCAGGCGTCCTGCCCCTAACATCCCGACGCCCCCCGCTTCGGCGCCGGCCAACGCGCCCAGAACCGGGGGCAGTCGCTCGGGCTGCCGACACCATGACGTTCTTCGCCCTGCTCTCGGTCTTCGTCACCTCTGGATCGCAGGCGGTGTACGGGGCGGCCATCTGGGACCCGGTTCAGCTCGTGGCCCGTACCGACAAACGTCTTCGGGTTGGTCTTCGGCCTCGTCACCGTGTTGATCGCGACGATCTCGGTGAACATCGCGGCGAACGTGGTCTCACCGGCGTACGACCTGGCCAACCTCGCGCCGAGGTTCATCAGCTTCCGGACCGAGGCGCTGATCACGGGCGTGCTCGGGGTTGTGATCATGCTGTGGAAGCTCACCAAGACGCCCGAGCTGTACATATTCACCTGGCTGGGCCTGGTCGGTGGACTGCTCGGCACCGTCGCGGGCATCCTGATCGCCGCCTACTGGATCATCCGCCGCACCGTCCTCGACCTGGCCGATCTGTACCGGCCCGGCGGCAGGTACGCCTACCGGAGCGGCTGGAACTGGCGGGCGGTGGCGGCCTTCGCGGTCGGCGGCGTCCTCGCGGTGGGCGGCTCGCACTCGGCTCCCGGCAAGGGCCACTTCCCCGCCGACGGCCTGATCCCGTTCCTGAATCCGCTGGCCGACCACGGCTGGGCGGTCGGGCCGACCTCGTCGCTGCTGCTGTACGTGGCACTGACCCGCCGGGCCTCTGCGTAGCTCCAGGCGGGCGCCTCAGACGGGTTTGATGCTGCGCCCCAGCAGAGCCGTGACATCCACCGTCTCGTCCGCCGAGGGAGTGGCCGTGGGCACGGGCCGGTCGAATCCGGAGAAGTCCACGGTCCCTGTCTCGGCGGCGTCGCGCACGGTGATGCGCACCGGGTACGGCGTGCCCTCGGCGGCCACGTAGGCCGTGAGGCGGTCGTTGCCCTCGGCCCGGGTCACCGGAACGACGGGCGCACCGTTCACCTCGGTCCGCTCGCCCTTGGTCAGGGTGGACCGGTCGGTGGTGTCGGCGTTGTCCGTGATCAGCTCGCGGAAGGTGTCGAGATCGCAGACCTCGGTCACGCTCAGCAGCCGCGGGTCGTCCGCCTCGGCCTTCATGTAGCGGCCGTCGAGGATCGCGTCGAAGGTGGAGCCGCCGATCGGCACATGCTTCTTCCAGAAGGCGGCGTCCGGCTTCAGCCAGACGTCGTCGCCGCGCTTCACGATCTCCACCGAGCCGTCCTCGCCCATGTCGACCCCGCCCGTGCAGTTCCCCTCGCGGTCCAGGGTGAGGTCGAGGCTCATGTCCGGGCCGCTCCCGTCGAGACTCCCGCGCGCGCTCAGATGCAGGGAGTCCACGTCGAGCAGGGCGTCGCGCGAGCGGTCGGCTATCTCCTCGGCGGGGAGCGAGTCGATGTCGTCGTCAGCCCGCGCGACCATGCCACTCGTCAGGGTGAGGGCAACGGTCGCGGCCCCTGCCGCCGCACGTGCGGCCCAACGGTGTGCGTTCACATCGCCTCCTCGAAGACGCCCCGGTCAGGGGGTGCGCTCCATGAGAACCGGCACATTCGAGCGTACGCCGCGAGCGGGGGAGCCGCCCGGCGCACTCACAGAGTGTGAGAAGTGGTCGTGTTTCTCGTTACGGAGGGTGGGCAGAGCTGCGGTGATCCCGCCCGGGATCACCGCAGCTCTGCTCCCGCCCGGGATCACGCCGGGCACGCACCACGTAGGGAGAACCATGAAGCTGTTCACGGGGAAGAGGCCGTTCACGGGGAGCGACCGCTTCCGGCCGGCCCGGCGGGCCGTCGCCGCGGCCTCCATGGCGGGCGCGCTGGCGGTCCCGGTCACCGCGGCGATCGCGACCGCCGCCCCGGCCGCGATCCCGCCCGGCCTCTCCTGCGACACCGGCAAGCACGCCATCGACGACTACACGGGCTTCGCGCTCTGCCGCAACAACGGCACCCGGACGCAGACCTTCTGGGTCCACCTCGTCTGCGGCTGGTCCCCGGACGTCGACGGCGAGCACGTCACCCTCAGGCCCGGTGAGTCCGGCCAGTCCACCGCCCACTGCGCGGGCCTCGGTAGCGGCATCGGCGAGATCCACGTCCGCCCGTGACCTGACGCCCGTCCCGGCACCCGGTCCGGTCCGAACGGTTGAGCGTGCCCTCTCCTCTCGTTACCCTCCAGTAAGTACGTGCGGGCGCAGCCGGGACGACCGGTCGGCCCGCACCACGAGGAAGGCGGCACGCCCATGTCCTCAGCGGAGCCCACCGAAGCGGAGCCCACCGGGCAGACCGGCCCGGCCGTACGGGAACCCGGACGCGGCCCCCGCCCCGCCGCCCCCGTTCCGCCGCCGGGTCCGGGGCCAGGACTCGCGGAGAGCGCCCGCCGGCTCGCGGACTCCGCCACCACCTCCACCGCACTGGTGGCCGATGCCCTCGCCCGCATCGAGGCCACGCAGCCCACCCTCAACGCCTTCCGCCACCTGCGGGCCGAAGCGGCCCTCGCCGAGGCCGCGGAGGCCGACCGGCGGCTCGCGGCGGGGGAGCGGCTGCCACTCCTCGGCGTGCCGGTCGCCGTCAAGGACGACACCGATGTGGCGGGCCTGCCCACGCACTTCGGCTGCGACGGAGAGCGGCCCCCGGCCGCCTCCGACAGCGAGGCGGTCCGCCGACTGCGTGCCGCCGGAGCCGTCGTCGTCGGCAAGACCAACTCCTGCGAACTGGGCCAGTGGCCCTTCACCGAAGGCCCCGCCTTCGGGGCCACCCGCAACCCCTGGAACACCGCGCACACCCCGGGCGGCTCCTCCGGCGGATCGGCGGCGGCCGTCGCCGCGGGCCTCGTTCCCGCCGCTCTCGGCTCGGACGGCGCCGGATCCGTGCGCATCCCCGCCGCGTGGACACACCTCGTCGGCATCAAACCGCAGCGCGGGCGCATCTCGGTCCACCCGCACAGCGACGCCTTCCAGGGGCTCACCGTGAACGGCACCCTCACCCGTACGGTCGCCGACGCGGCGCTGCTCCTGGACGCCGTCGCCGGAGCGCACCCCGAGGACCTCCACCGCCCGCCCGCCGTGCGCGCCGCCGACGCCGCCCGCCGCGACCCGGGCCGCCTGCGCGTCGCCCTCGCCTGGCGCCCCCCGCTCACGCTCACCGGCGCCGGACCGGACCCGGAGGTGCGCCGGGCCGTCACCGCGCTCGCCGAGACCCTCGCCCGGCTCGGCCACCACGTCGAGGAGGCCCGCCCCCGGTACGGGCTGATCGGCCTCGCCTTCGTGCCCCGCGCCACCGCGGGCATCGCCGAATTCGCCGCCCGCCACCCCGATCCTGCCCTGCTCGACCCGCGCACCCGCAGCGCCCTGCGCACCGGGACGCGGCTGGGCGGGCGGGTGGTGCGGGCCGCCCGCGCCCGCGAAGTGCGCCAGCACCGCAGGATCGGCGCCCTCTTCGACGCCTCCGGCTTCGACGTGCTGCTCACCCCGACCACGGCCGCGCCGCCGCCCCGGATCGGCGCCTTCGACCGCCTCAGCGCCTGGCGCACCGACCTCACGATGGCGGCCGCCTGCCCCTACGCCTGGCCGTGGAACGTCCTCGGCTGGCCCGGGGTGAGCGTTCCGGCCGGCTTCACCCGGTCCGGGCTCCCCGTCGGCGCCCAACTGCTGGGCCCCTCCCGGAGCGAGGAGCGGCTGATCGCGCTCGCCGCCCAACTGGAGGACGACCTGCGCTGGTACGAGCACCGCCCGCCGGTCTGACGGCCAAGGCTCATCCCCGGGCGCCCCCTCGGGCCTCCCTCTGGGCGGTCAGCCCCGCCTCCACCCGTTCCACGGCCAGCATCGCGCCGAACGCGACCAGGTGGACCAGACAGTGATCGGTGAACGGCGGCACCCGCCAGGCCTTCACGTCCTCGGCCGTGATCCGGTACGGGGCCCGCGCCGCGAGCAGCGCCAGCCGGGCCTCCGGCCGCTCCGCCCGGTCCGGCAGCTCACCGGTCAGCGGCAGCGGCGTGAACCCGTCCCAGGCCGCCACCGATTCCCGTACGAACACGGCGTCCCGCTCGTCCAGCAGCCCGGCGCCCGCGTGGGCCGCCGCGCGCAGGGCGCCGAAGGCCGCGCCCACCGGGGTGCCCGCGGCCCAGGGCGGCTGCGGGCCCCCGGTTCCCAGCAGCGGAAGGCTCAGCCCCGGCTCCGGCCGGCCGCGCACCGCACGGACCAGAGCCTGCCCCGCCTCGCTGTCCAGCAGCTCGGCCGGGTCCGCGCCGCCGGACACCGCCTCCTCGTCGATGAGGGCGGAGACGATCCGGTTGATGAAGTGGAACGCCAGGGCGGAGCCCACGAACTCCGGTGCGTCGGCGGCGGCGAAGGGCCACGGCCCCCGCATGTCCTGCCCCCAGGCCAGCAGTCGCGCGTGCTCCGGATCGGCCGGCCGCTCGCCCCGGGCCAGCGATCCGGCCAGGTCCCGGTCGCCACCCGCGTACAGCAGCAGGGTGTGCGCGCCCACGCAGAACGGGCAGCGGTTGGCCAGCGACACCCCGTACGTCACCAACTCCTTCTCCGTACGTGAGGCGTGGCCCGACAGCAGGGACTCCCGCATCAGGGCCCAGGCTCCCGCCATCAGATCGGGCGCGGCGGACAGCGCGACGAAGGGCAGAGCGCCCTCGATGCCGAAGTCCCGGGTCAGCTGCGCGTGGACGGCGGCGGCCGTTCCCGTCGTCCTGCCGGCGGGTTCGGGTGAGGTGAAGCGGAAAGGTGAGGTCATGCCCCGGATACTGGC
Organism: Streptomyces sp. NPDC102283; assembly: GCF_044766265.1. Lineage (NCBI taxonomy): Bacteria > Bacillati > Actinomycetota > Actinomycetes > Kitasatosporales > Streptomycetaceae > Streptomyces > Streptomyces sp. NPDC102283. Next base: position 17,528 of record NZ_JBIWLQ010000021.1, on the reverse strand, counting down.
GGTCGCGAGCCCTCCGGGGCGTCGTGCGGGGGGAGGCGATCGAGGCTGCTCCGCACCGACCGGCCGGGCGCCCGGCTACTTCCGCGGGAGTAGTGCCGGGCCCCTCTCCGAGGAGGACGCGGCCGCCACCGCACCGGCGTTAGGCTGCCGCACATGCAGGGGGACAGGGCACGACGGGCGTATCTGCTGGACGGGGCGCTCGCCGCCGCCATCGCCGCGGCGATCACCGCGGCGGCCTGGGCGGCCTCATCGCCGAGCGCCCTCGACCTGCTGCTCATCGGGACCGGTTCGCTCGCCCTGGCCGGACACCGGCGCGCGCCGCGGGCGGTCCTCGCGGTGACCACCCTGTGCCTCCTCGGGTACGTCGTCCACGCCCGGCCCGGCAGTTGGGCGGCCTTTCCGGTCGTCGTCGCCGTCCACGCGGCGGCCCGCAGCGGACACCGGGCCTTCGGCGTCGCGGCCGGGGCGGTCTTCCTGGCCGGGTACCTCGGTGTCCTGCTCGCCTCCGGGCCCGGCGCGGGGGAGACCGTCGAGCGGGCACTGCTGCTGCTCGGCTGGTTCCTCTGCGCCTCGGTCACCGGACTGATCGACAAGAACTGGCAGGCCTATCTGCACCAGACGGAGCAGCGGGCGCTGGACGCCGAACGCACGCGGGAGGAGACGGCGCTGCGTCGGGCCGGCGAGGAACGCCTGCGCATCGCCCGCGAGTTGCACGACTCGCTCACCCACTCCATCTCGATCGTGAAGCTCCAGGCGGGCGTCGCCGTCCACCTCGCCCACAAGCGTGGAGCCGCGGTCGACCCCGCCCTGCTCGCCATCCAGGAGGCGGGCGGCGAGGCCATGCGCGAACTGCGCGCCACACTGGAGGTCCTGCGCACGGACGGACCCGAGGAGCCCTCGTCCCCGGCCGCGGGCCTGGCGCGGATCGGCGAGCTGACCGAACGCGCCCGGGCCGCGGGGATCACGCTGTCCGTCCGTACCGACGGCGACGCGCGCGCCCTGCCCGAGGACGTCGACCGCACCGCGTACCGCATCGTCCAGGAAGCCCTGACCAACGTCGCCCGGCACGCGGGCCGGGCGAGCACCGCCGTGCGGATCGGCTACACGGAGCGGATCCTCACCGTCGCGGTCCTCGACGAGGGCCCGTGCGCTCCCGGCTCCAGCATCACCCCGGGCACCGGGCTCACCGGCATGCGCGAACGCGTCGCTGCCCTCGGCGGCACCCTGGTCGCGGCCCCTCGACCGGACGGCGGATTCGCCGTCCACGCGGAACTGCCGCTCGCCCTTCCGCTGCCCGGCGCCGTGAGTACCCGGTGAGCGCGCGCGGCCCCCTGCGCGTCGCGATCATCGACGACCAGGCGCTGATGCGTGCGGGGTTCCGGGCCCTGCTGGACGCCGAGGAGGACATCGAGGTCGTCGGAGAGGCGGCGGACGGCCGCGCCGGGCTCGACCTCGTCCGCGAGCGGACGCCCGACGTGGCGCTCCTGGACATCACCATGCCCGTGATGACCGGGATCGAGGCCACCCGCGCGATCACCGCCGACCCCTTCCTGGACCCGGTGCGCGTCGTCATCCTCACCAACTACGGACTGGACGCCTACGTCTTCGAGGCGCTGCGCGCCGGAGCCGCGGGCTTCCTCCTGAAGGACACCGAGCCCGCCGAGCTGCTCCGGGCGATCAGGGTCGCCGCCGCCGGCGACGCCCTCCTCTCGCCCGCGATCACCCGTCGGCTGATCGGCGAGTTCGTGGCCCGTCCTCCGGACCGCTCCACCGCCCCCGGACTGGAGTCCCTCACCCGACGTGAGCGGGAGGTTACCGCGCTCGCCGCCCGGGGCCTCAGCAACGACGAGATAGCCGTCCACATGGTGGTCAGCCCCTTCACCGCCAAGACCCATGTGAGCCGCGCGATGATCAAGCTCGGCGCCCGCGACCGGGCCCAGCTCGTGGTCTTCGCCTACGAGTCCGGGCTGGTCGAGCCCCGGTCGCGGACCGACGGGGGCCCAGCCCCGGGACACGGACGCGCCCACGGTGGGTGAACCCGTGCGGGGGCCTTGTGGAGCCCGGCACGGTGAAGAGATATCTTGATGTCAAGCAATGTTGCAGACGTGGAGCGGAGCACCCGGTGACTGACTCGACCATCATCTATACGCACACCGACGAGGCCCCTGCCCTGGCGACCTACTCGTTCCTGCCCGTCGTCGAGGCCTACGCCTCGACCGCAGGCGTCACGGTCGAGCGCCGTGACATCTCCCTCGCGGGCCGGATCATCGCCAGTTTCCCGGAGCACCTCAAGGCCGAGCAGCGTATCGATGACGCTCTCGCCGAGCTCGGCGAGCTGGCCAGGACGCCCGGCGCGAACATCATCAAGCTGCCGAACATCTCGGCGTCGATCCCGCAGCTCAAGGCCGCCATCGCCGAGCTCCAGGAGCAGGGCTACGCGCTTCCGGACTACCCGGACGACCCGCAGACCGACGAGGCCGAGGACGTCCGTGCCCGGTACGACAAGGTCAAGGGCAGCGCCGTGAACCCGGTGCTGCGCGAGGGCAACTCCGACCGCCGTGCCCCCGCCTCCGTCAAGAACTACGCCAAGGCCCACCCGCACCGCATGGGCGCCTGGACGGCCGACTCGAAGACGAACGTCGCGACCATGGGCGTCGACGACTTCCGCTCCACCGAGAAGTCCGCGGTCATCGCCGAGGACGGCTCGCTCCGCATCGAGCTCCACGGCGACGACGGCACCACCACCGTGCTCCGCGAGTCCGTACCCGTGCTCGAGGGCGAGGTCGTCGACGCGGCCGTCATGCGCGTCGCCGCGCTGCGCGAGTTCTTCACCGCGCAGGTCGCCCGCGCCAAGGCCGAGGGCGTGCTGTTCTCCGTGCACCTCAAGGCCACCATGATGAAGGTCTCCGACCCGATCATCTTCGGCCACGCGGTCCGCGCCTTCTTCCCGAACACCTTCGCCAAGTACGGCGACCAGCTCGCCGCGGCGGGCCTCACCCCGAACGACGGCCTGGGCGGCATCCTCAAGGGCCTGGGCTCCCTGCCGGACGTCGGCGCCGAGATCCAGGCGTCCTTCGAGGCCGAGCTCGCCGAGGGCCCCGCCCTCGCGATGGTCGACTCCGACAAGGGCATCACCAACCTGCACGTCCCCAGCGACGTCATCGTCGACGCCTCCATGCCCGCCATGATCCGCACCTCGGGTCACATGTGGGGCCCCGACGGCGACGAGGCCGACACCATCGCCGTCCTCCCGGACAGCAGCTACGCCGGTGTCTACCAGGTCGTCATCGACGACTGCCGCGCCAACGGCGCCTTCGACCCGTCGACCATGGGCTCCGTGCCCAACGTCGGTCTGATGGCACAGAAGGCCGAGGAGTACGGCAGCCACGACAAGACCTTCGAGATCCCCGCCACCGGCACCGTGCGCGTCGTCGACACGAACGGCGACGTGGTGCTGGAGCAGGCCGTCGGCGCCGGCGACATCTTCCGGATGTGCCAGACCAAGGACCTGCCGATCCAGGACTGGGTCAAGCTCGCCGTCACGCGCGCCCGCGCCACCGGCAACCCGGCCGTGTTCTGGCTGGACGGGACCCGCGCGCACGACGCCAACCTGATCGCCAAGGTCACCACGTACCTCGCCGACCACGACACGGCCGGCCTGGACATCTCCGTCAAGTCCCCGGTCGAGGCCACCGCCTTCTCCCTGGAGCGCATCCGCCGCGGCGAGGACACCATCTCCGTCACCGGCAACGTGCTCCGCGACTACCTCACCGACCTCTTCCCGATCCTGGAGCTCGGCACCAGCGCGAAGATGCTCTCCGTCGTCCCGCTGATGAACGGCGGCGGCCTCTTCGAGACCGGCGCGGGCGGCTCGGCCCCCAAGCACGTCCAGCAGCTCGTCAAGGAGAACTACCTCCGCTGGGACAGCCTGGGCGAGTTCCTGGCCCTCGCGGTCAGCTTCGAGCACCTGGCGACCACGACGGACAACGCGCGGGCGCAGGTCCTCGCCGACACCCTGGACCGGGCGACGGGCAGCTTCCTCAACGAGGACAAGTCCCCGAGCCGTCGCCTCGGCGGCATCGACAACCGCGGCAGCCACTTCTACCTGGCCCTGTACTGGGCCCAGGAGCTGGCGCGGCAGACCGACGACGCGCAGCTCGCCGAGGCGTTCGCGCCGCTCGCCAAGACGCTGGCCGAGCAGGAGGAGACCATCGTCGCCGAGCTGATCGCGGTGCAGGGCTCCCCGGCCGAGATCGGCGGCTACTTCCAGCCCGACCCGGCCAAGGCCGAGGCGGTCATGCGCCCGTCCGCCACGTTCAACCAGGCCATCGCGTCCCTCGCCTGACCTGAAGCGAGGCGGACCCGTCCGTCTCACCGCCCCGCCCCGGCAGGCCCCGTGCCCGCCGGGGCGGGGCGCGTTCGGAGCCCGTACGGGGGACGGACCAATCCGCCGGGGCCGGGGCTCCGAATGACGACCGTGAGTATCACCCGGAAAGCCCTGACCCGCGTCACGCTCGCCGCCCTGAGCGGACTGCTCGCGGGATTCGCCTCGCTGGCCGTCGCCGAGCTCGTCTCGGCGGCCGTCAGGCCCGAGGCGAGCCCTGTGACGGCGGTCGGCGGAGCGGCCATCGACCGGACGCCCGCCGGGGTGAAGGACTGGGCGATCCGGAACTTCGGCGAGGACGACAAGCTCGTCCTGCAACTCGGCATCGTCGTCATGCTCGCCCTCTTCGCCCTGGCCGTAGGCCTGTTGGCGCTGCGGCACCGGCGGGCCGGATCCGCCGCCGTCCTGCTCTTCGGTGTGGTCGGCACGGCGGCCGCCGTCAGCAGGCCGGATTCCACCGGCCTCGTGGACGGTCTGCCGTCCCTGCTGGGGGCGATCATCGGGGCCGCGCTGCTGTACGTCCTCATCGGCCGGCTCACCCGCCCGCACCGCGACACCGGCGACGAGCAGGACAGCGAACGGGCCGACGAGCCGGAGCCCGAGGCCGGTTGGGACCGGCGGGGCTTCGTGATCGCCGCCACCGCCGCGGCCGCCGCGTCCACCGCGGCCGGCGCCGTCGGCCGCGCGCTGAACAGCCGAAGCGGCCAGAACGCCGTAGCGTCCCGCGAGTCCGTGACACTGCCGAAGCCGGCCTCGCGCGCGAAGCCGATCCCGGCGGGCGCACAGCTGAGGGTCCGCGGCATCAGCCCCTTCACCACCCCGAACGACTCCTTCTACCGGGTGGACACCGCCCTCGTGGTGCCCAAGGTCGACGCGAACTCCTGGCGGCTGCGCATCCACGGCAAGGGCGTACGCCGGGACCTGGAGTTCACCTACCAGGACCTGCTGGAACGCCCCTTGATCGAACGCGAGATCACTCTCTGCTGCGTCTCCAACGAGGTCGGCGGACCCTACATCGGTCACGCCAGGTGGATCGGCGTGCGCCTGGCCGACCTGCTCAAGGAGGCGGGCGTCAAGCCGCCGTCCCGAGGCGGCGAGGCCGACCAGATCATCGCCCGCTCGGTGGACGGCATGACGCTCGGCACCCCCGTCGAGGACGTCATGGACGGCCGGGACGCGATGCTCGCCGTCGGCATGAACGGCGAACCCCTGCCCTTCGTCAACGGGTTTCCCGCCCGGATGCTCGTCCCCGGCCTGTACGGGTACGTCTCCGCCTGCAAGTGGATCGAGGACATCGAGCTCACCACGTTCGACGACTACGACGCCTACTGGGTGAAGCGCAAGTGGGCGCGCAGGGCCCCGATCAAGACCCAGTCCCGGATCGACACACCCAAGCCCTTCGGGCGCCCGGAGGCCGGCACGGTGATGGTGGCCGGAGTGGCCTGGGCCCAGCACCGCGGCATCGAGAAGGTCGAGATCCGGGTGGACGACGGTCCCTGGCGGCCGGCGCAGCTCGCCGAGCAGGGCACCGTAGACACCTGGCGCCAGTGGTCCTACCCCTGGAAGGCGGCCCCCGGTGGTCACACCCTGACCGTCCGCGCCACCGACGGCACCGGCGAGCTCCAGACCGAGGAGCGCACCAAGACCGTCCCCGACGGCGCGAGCGGCTGGCACTCCGTCGTGGTGACGGTGGACTGACGATTCATCGTCGTGGTGACCGTGGCCTGACGAATCGTCACGTGCCGCCCTTGGCGCGGCTTTCGCCCCGTCTCACGGGGCGAAGACCCTCCCGAGCGCCGACGACAACCCCCGGACCGTCGGCGGACAGAGCCGGGCGCCCAGATAGCCGTCCGGCCGCACCACGAACGCCGTCCCCTCCCCGGCCCCGTACTGACGCGCGAACTCGCCGAGAGAGTCCCGGTGGAAGGGGACCGGCGCGCCGGCAGGGGCGGTCGCGTCGGCGGGCAGGATCCAGCGGGTCTCGATCAGGCCATGGGACGACTCCCGCGCCGCGGCGGCCAGATCGGCCACCGTGTCGCCGCCCGGGTGGGTCCCGTACACCAGCAGGACGTGTCCACTCCCGCGCAGGACGTCGAACAGGCGCATCGGATACGCGGCGATGTCGCCCGTGAGGCCGCCGCAGTCCGGGGCCCGGTCCCCGGGGCGCGGCACGCTCCCGTCGTCCGGGGGAAGCGGCGTCACCAGCGGGCTGTCCCGGTAGCCGATGAGCAACTGGGCCTCGCGCAGCAGCAGCGTGCCGAGGTCCGCCGGATCGGCCTGGACGCCCTCGGCGGCGTGCCGGACGGTCCGCCCGACGACCTCCTCACCGACCGGACGGCGCTCGGCGTCGTAACCGGTGAGCACGTTCGGCGCCGCCGTGTCCCCGACCGCCAGTGCCAGCTTCCACGCCAGGCCGCAGGCGTCCTGGATCCCGGTATTCATGCCCTGGGCGCCGGTCGGCGGATGGATGTGCGCCGCGTCCCCGGCGACGAACGCCCGGCCCCGACCGTACCGGTCCACCAGCCGGTGGCTGATCCGGAACACCGACGACCAGCGGAGCGCGGACGCCGAGACCGGTTCCGGCGCCAGCCGGTCCAGGACCTTCTGGATGTCGGCGAGGGCGGGCGCGGTGCCGCCCTCCAGGCCGTGGGCCACCCCGTCGCCGCCCGCCGCCCCGGACGCCTCCGCCTGCCGTGCGGCGGACAGCTCGGGCGGCACGAGCATCGACATCCGGTAGCGGCCCGTCCCCGGCAACGGGATGCAGACCAGGAGATCGTCGACCGCACCGTCCGCGCCCCGGTGCATCGAGCGCACCCCGTACCCGGGCGGCAGGCCCCAGTCCACCTCCACGTCGGCGAGCATGTACTCCTCCGGGAACGCGCCGCCCCCGAAGGACAGCCCGAGCCCCTTGCGGACCAGGCTGTGCGCCCCGTCGCACCCCACGAGGAACCGGGACCGGACCTCCTCCTCAGCACCGGACGACGTGGTCAGCCGGCTCGTCACCCCGTCGGCGTCCTGGGCGAACGCCACCAGTTCGGTGGCACGCTCGATCGGGGTGCCGAAACGCCCCAGGAACTCCTCCAGGACGCGCTCGGTCTCGTACTGCGGCAGCGCCGCGAAGCCGTACGGCACGTCCGGCGGCAGGACCAGCTCCATCCGCTCCTCAGCCACCCCGTTCACGTACGTCAGCTGTCCGCGCATCGGGACGGCGGCATCCAGCACGTCCCGCACCAGGCCCATCCGGTCGAAGAGCTCCAGGGTGCGCGGCTGGACGCCCACCGCCTTCGCGAACGGCAGCCGTGCCGGGAGCCGGTCCACGATCCGGCAGGAGACCCCCGATCGCCGCAATTCGGCGGCGAGCGTCAGTCCGACCGGGCCGGCGCCCGCCACGAGTACGTCGGTCGATGTGCTGCGTGCCACCGGGGCCTCCCGCCGTGCGCCCCCCTTAATACGGTTTTCTCCATCGTCCTGCCATCGGCGGTCTCCGGCACCCGGGGACCCTCACGCCTCCGCGGGCGCGGGCGGGGAGGCCATCGCCCACCGGATCGTCCCTGTCAGGGCCCTTCCGGCGGGCCGTACGCAGATCCTCTCGACCCCCGCCATTCGCGGCAGCCGCAGCTGCTCCAGGGCCCACGGCGGCAGGGCGGCCACGGCGTTGGCGGCGAGCACGGCGTACGGGGGACGGGCCGGCCAGGGCAGCGGTGGACGCAGAAGAATGAAGCGGGCCGCGTCCAGCGCCTCCTGGGTCGCGCGCAGCTCGGGGCGGTAGGCGGCGATGCGTGTCGCCAGCTCCGCCCGGTCGCGCGGCGGGTCCAGGACGCCGAGGGCCCGGGCCACGGTCGCCATGTCGTCGATGTACCCGTCGCACCCGGCGCCGTCCAACGGACGTGCCCCGTACCGCTGGTGGGCGCGCAGGAAGCTGTCCACCTCGGCGATGTGCACCCAGCACAACAGGTGCGGGTCGGCCGCGTGGTACGGCTCACCGGAGGACGAGATTCCACGCACCCCCTCGTGCACGGACCGTACGCGGTCGACCGCCTCCTGGGCGTGCTCCGCCGTACCGAACGTGGTCACCGCCAGGAACGTGCTGGTCCGCTGGAGCCGCCCCCACGGATCGCCCCGGAACCCCGAGTGGCCCGCGACGGCGGCCATGGCGAGGGGGTGCAGCGACTGGAGGAGCAGGGCCCGCAGCCCGCCGATGAACATGGACGCGTCGCCGTGCACACGGCGCACCGGTCGGTCGTGGCCGAACCAGCGGGGGCCAGGGGTGCCGTGGATCCGGGCCCGGTTCTCCGGCCCGGAGGGGCCCGCGACCCGGGAGAACAGGCTCCGGCCGAGCCGTTCCCTCATCCCGGAGCCTGGCGCCGCCCTGTCCATGGGTCCCAGTATGCCGGGTGGAGGACTCAGAGGTCGGGGCTTCGCTACGGCACCCTGGCCGTCCACTCCGGCGTACCGAACTTCGTCCGTACGAGTTCCTCGGCGCGCGCCAGTTCGTCGTCCGTCACGCTTCCCGCGGTGAGACCGTGGCGCCTACGGAACGACTCGATCATGCGTTCGATGACGGTCTGGCGGGGAAGGCCCGTCTGCCGGCGCAGCGGGTCGACGCGCTTCTTCGCGGAGCGGGTGCCCTTGTCGGACATCTTCTCCTTCCCGATGCGCAGCACCTCCAGCATCTTGTCGGCGTCGATGTCGTACGCCATGGTCACGTGGTGCAGCACGGCGCCCGGCCCGCCGTCCGGCCCGACCATCCGCTTCTGCGCCGCCCCGGCGATCTTGCCGACCTCGGTGGCGATGTCGTTGAGCGGTTGGTACCAGGCCTTGATGCCCATGTCGGCGAGGGCTCCGAGGACCCAGTCGTCCAGATAGGCGTAGCTGTCGGCGAACGAAAGCCCGGAGACCAGGGACTGCGGGACGGCCAGCGAGTAGGTGATGGTGGAGCTCGGCTCGGCGAACATCGCGCCACCGCCGGAGATCCGGCGCACGACGTCCACGCCGTGACGCTCGACGCCCGCCGGGTCCACCTCGTTGCGCAGCGACTGGAAGCTGCCGATGATCACGGCGGGGGAGTCCCACTCCCAGACCCGCAGCGTCGGCGGCCGGAGCCCCGCCGCGACCTCGGCGGTGATCACCTCGTCCAGCGCCATGTGCAGGGCGGGCGACTGCGGGGCCTCGTGGATCAGCTGCCAGTCGTAGTCGCTCCACTCCGTGGCCTGGGCGAGCGCCCGGCGCACGGTGACGGCGACTCCCTCCGCGCTGAGCCCGAGCATCACCGTGGAGTCGGGCAGCGCCGCCTCGATCCGGGCCGCGAGCCCGGCCGTGTCGGTGTTGGCCGGGGCGCCCTCCAGCGCCGCGTCGATCGCGAGGATCGCCTCGTCGGGTTCGAGGAAGAAGTCCCCGGCGACGCGGACGTTCCGCAACGCCCCGCCCTCCACGTCCAGGTCCACCACGACCAGCTTGCCGCCGGGAACCTTGTACTCACCGTGCACAGCCATGCCTCCGCCCTCCGGTCCCGGCCCGCTGTGAGCCGGACACCAACGTCCATAACGCATGCGCGCGACCGGTTCATCCCGCCGCACCCTGGCATGATCGGCCGACATGAACGACGCACCGCGCCACATCCTCGTCATCGGCATGGGAGCCGGCGACCCCGACCACCTGACCCTCGCCGCGGTGAAGGCCATGCGCCGGGCCGACGTCTTCTTCGTGCTGGGCAAGGGCAAGGAGAAGGACGCGCTGACCCGGCTGCGGCGGGACATCCTCGACGAACACCTGACCGGCCCCTACCGCGTCGTCGAGGCCGAGGACCCGTGGCGGGACCGCACCCAGCAGGACGCCGGGCGCTACACCTCGGCGGTGCGCGACTGGCGCCACCGCCGCGCCGACATCTGCGAACGCCTGATCGCCGAGGAGCTCGCGCCGGGGCAGTGCGGAGCCTTCCTGGTGTGGGGCGACCCGTCCCTGTACGACAGCACCCTCGCGATCCTCGACGACATCCGAAGCCGCGGAACGGTGGAATTCGGCCATGAGGTGATCCCCGGCATCAGCAGCGTCTCCGCCCTCGCCGCCCGGCACCGCGTCACCCTGAACCGGGTCGGCCGCCCCGTCCACATCACCCCCGGACGACGCCTCGCCCAGGGATTCCCCGAGGACTGCGACCTCGTCGTGATGCTCGACGGCCACGAGAGCTTCACGCATCTGACGGGCAAGGGGTGGTGGATCCACTGGGGGGCCTACATCGGGACCCCGGACGAGATCCTGGTCTCCGGCCCGCTCGACGAGGTGGCGGGCCGGGTCAGCCGACTGCGCGCGGAGGCCCGCGAACGGCACGGCTGGATCATGGACACCTACCTGCTGAGCCGGCCGCCCGGCGCCGACGGCGACTGACGGCCGATGGCTGACGGGTCCACGTCGAGGCGCGGGCAGCGGGGGCCTCCGCACCTCGTCGTCGGACCGGCCGAGGTGTCAGGAGGCGTCAGCGCCGGGTCTCGTGCGCCCTGATCACGCCGAGCCCGTGCCCCAGGCTCGGGCATTCGGCGGTGAGGTCGTCGCCCCGCACCAGGTAGTTGTGCACCCGGCCGTCCGCCGGTCGTTCGATCGCGCGATACAGCGTGCCGTTCACGGTGATCGTCCAGTCGTCGCCGTCCTGGGCCCACCCGACTGTCTTCTTCATCTGGCGTTTTCCGTTTCCTCGGTCGGCCTCGCCGCGGGTCGGCGGCCGTGTAGTGGGAAGAAGAACGGCTTGTGACGCTTGGTGGTTCCGCAGTCCCTACGCCATTCGGTTACATCTGTGTCACTGTCACGTCCAGTGGACGCGACCGACCTGACTGGCGGTCAGCACGACGCCGACGAACAGCCGAACGAGCGGAGAACGCGCGTAGCTCGACGCTGTGGCCCGCCGCGACGGAGTCCGACCCGGAGCCGGGGACGTACGCCGGACCGTGTCCCACGTCACCGTCCGAAGTACGAGCAACGGTGTGCGCGGGCCGGGCGTCCCCTTAGGCTGGCCGGTGCAGCTGGTTCGCCCTGTCCGCCAGGCGGGGTGTCGCAAGAGGGAACCCGGTGGGAATCCGGGACTGCCCCGCAGCGGTGAGTGGGAACGACCGCCGTCATACGCACTGGGCCCGGCCGGGTCTGGGAAGCGACGGCCAGTAGGTGTCTGCCCCGGCAGACGCGCCCGCGAGTCCGAAGACCTGCCCGTTGCCCGCACGCGACCGTTCGCGTGCGGAGATCTCGGTGACCTCGTGGGCGGGTCGGCGTAACCATCAGGCGGACGGACACGGATCCCGTGTCCCGGTCTCCGCCCGATGCGTCATCCCTTCGCGTCCGCGTCCCGTCCCGGGGTCTGTCCCGCAGACACGCTCGCGAAGGAGAGTCACGTGACAGCGAAGACCGCAGCCGCGGCAGCACGGGCCATCGTGTACGGCTACCCCCGGCAGGGCCAGAACCGTGAACTGAAGAAGGCCGTCGAGGGCTACTGGAAGAACCGCGTCGGCGCCGACGCCCTCCGGGAGACCGCCGCCGAGCTGCGCCGCGAGACCTGGCAGCAGCTCGCCGGGGCCGGCGTCCACGAGGTGCCGACCGGTGATTTCTCGTACTACGACCATGTCCTGGACACCAGCGTCATGGTCGGTGCCATCCCCGGGCGGCACCGCGAAGCGGTCGACGCCGACGCCCTCGACGGCTACTTCGCCATGGCCCGCGGCACGCAGGATGTCGCCCCGCTGGAGATGACGAAGTGGTTCGACACCAACTACCACTATCTGGTACCCGAGTTGGGGCCGGACACCGAGTTCACCGCTGAATCGGCCAAGCAGGTCGCGGAGTTCCAGGAGGCGCTGGCCCTCGGCCTGACCCCCCGGCCGGTGCTCGTCGGCCCCGTCACCTACCTCCTGCTCGCCAAGCCGGCCCCCGGCGTGGCCCCGGACTTCGAGCCGCTGACCCTGCTGGACCGGCTGCTCCCCGTGTACGCCGAGGTCCTCGCCGACCTGCGCGCGGCGGGCGCCGGGTGGGTGCAACTCGACGAACCCGCACTCGTCCAGGACCGCACCCCGGCCGAGCTGAACGCCGCCGCCCGCGCCTACCGCGAGCTCGGCGGACTCGCCGACCGGCCCCAACTGCTGGTCGCCTCCTACTTCGGCCGGCTCGGCGAAGCGCTGGCGGTCCTGGCCAAAGCCCCCGTCGACGGGCTCGCCCTCGACTTCACCGAGTCCGGCGCGGGGAACCTCGACGACCTCGCGGCGGCCGGCGGACTGCCCGGCAAGCGCCTGGTCGCCGGTGTCGTGAACGGCCGCAACATCTGGATCAACGACTACGAGAAGTCACTCGCCACCCTCGGCACCCTCCTCGGCCTCGCCGACCGGGTCGACGTCTCCGCCTCCTGCTCCCTGCTGCACGTCCCGCTGGACGCGGACGCCGAGCACGACATCGACCCGCGGATCGCCCGCTGGCTCGCCTTCGCCAAGCAGAAGACCGAGGAGATCGTCGTCCTGGCCCGCGGCCTGGGCGCGGGAACGGACACCATCGCGGCCGAACTCGCCGCCAACCGGGCCGACCTGGCTTCCCGCACCGACGCCGCGCTCACCCGCGACCCGGCCGTCCGCGCCCGCACGGCGGCCGTCACCGACGCGGACGGCCGCCGCTCCCAGCCGTACCCGGAACGCGCCGCCGCCCAGCGCGCCCACCTCGGGCTGCCGCCGCTGCCGACGACCACCATCGGCTCGTTCCCGCAGACCACCGAACTGCGCACCGCGCGCGCCGACCTGCGTGCGGGGCGGATCGACGAGGCCGGGTACGAGGAGCGCATCAAGGACGAGATCCGCGAGGTCCTCTCCTTCCAGGAGAAGGCCGGGCTCGACGTCCTGGTGCACGGTGAGCCCGAACGCAACGACATGGTCCAGTACTTCGCCGAGCGGCTCACCGGCTACCTCGCCACCCAGCACGGCTGGGTGCAGTCCTACGGCACCCGGTACGTCAGGCCGCCCGTCCTCGCGGGCGACATCTCGCGCCCCGAGCCGATGACGGTGCGCTGGACCACGTACGCGCAGTCGTTGACCGCACGCCCCGTCAAGGGCATGCTCACCGGTCCGGTCACCATGCTCGCCTGGTCCTTCGTCCGCGACGACCAGCCGCTCGGCGACACCGCGCGCCAGGTGGCCCTCGCCCTGCGGGACGAGGTGAACGACCTGGAAGCGGGCGGCACTTCGGTCATCCAGGTCGACGAGCCCGCACTGCGCGAGACACTGCCGCTGCGGGCGGCCGAGCACGCCGCGTACCTGGAGTGGGCGACGGAGTCCTTCCGGCTCGCCACCTCCGGGGTGCGGCCGGGCACCCAGATCCACACCCACATGTGCTACGCGGAGTTCGGCGACATCGTCCAGGCCATCGACGACCTCGACGCCGACGTCATCAGTCTGGAGGCGGCCCGCTCCCACATGCAGGTCGCCGGTGAACTGGCCGCCCACGGCTACCCCCGCGAGGCGGGCCCGGGCGTCTACGACATCCACTCCCCGCGCATCCCCAGCACCGAGGAGGCGGCGGCCCTGCTGCGCAGGGGACTTGAGGCCATCCCGGCGACACGCCTGTGGGTGAACCCGGACTGCGGCCTGAAGACCCGCGGCTGGCCCGAGACCCGGGCCTCCCTGGAGAATCTGGTCGCCGCCGCGCGGGAGGTCCGCGCGGAGCTGCCCACCGAAGCGGTGTGATCCGGTCCCGGTGCGGGGGCGGCCTCGACCGGCCCCGCACCGGGCCCTGTCCGCGCCGCCGGACCGGTGCCGGCTTGGGCCGTCGGCTCCGTCCCGACTACGCTCGGGGGAACGGCAGTTCGGGCGCCGGTGGATCGTCCCGTACGGCGGGAGCGCATTCCTTCGCGGGGTCGGAGTTAGGTTAGCCTAACCAGCGAATGCCCGGTTGTGGATCTTTCCGTGACCGGTGCCGCCCCGTGCGCGGGGCGGCACACCCGCACGACCCGCCGCGCACTCCGACCGAAGGACTTCGAACATGTTGCGTGCTCAGGGCCTGCCGCCCCGCGAACTCCCCGTGGAGCGTGGGGTGTGAGCGACGTTACGTCGCCGGCTCCCGGCCCGTCGGGTCCGCGGGGAGGCCTTGTGGCGGGCGGTGCGCACGGGCCCGGTCGGCTACGGGCCCTCACCGCGATCGTCCTGGACGCGTTGGAGAGCGCCGCCCCGGCCCGGGGCGGACCGCTGCCCGCCGGAGGGCCCGAGGCCGTGGCCCTGAGCACGCTCGCCCTCTGCGCCCCGGTCCTGCCGGAGGAGGGCATCGGACCCGAGGCCGCGCTCGGGGACCTGGTCCGCGCGGTCGCGGAAGGCGCCGCCGATCCGGCCGACCCCGGCTGCGTCGCCCATCTGCACTGCCCGCCGCTCGCCGTGGCCGTCGCGGCGGACCTGGCCGGGGCGGCCCTCAACCCCTCCATGGACTCCTGGGACCAGGCGCCCGCCGCCGGGGTGATAGAAGAGCTGACCACGGCCGCACTGGCCCGGCTGATCCACCCGGCCGCCCCGGCCCCCGACGCCCTCATCACCAGCGGCGGCACCGAGTCCAACCTGGTCGCCCTGCTCCTCGCCCGGGAGCGAGCAGCCCCCGGCACCCTCCGGGTGGTGACCGGCGCCAACGCCCACCACAGCGTCCACCGCGCCGCATGGATGCTCGGTCTGCCCGCCCCCGTGACCGTTGCCTGCCGCGACGGCCGGATCGACCCGGCAGCACTCGACGACGCCCTGACCGCCCTGGCCGGAGCACCGCTCCTGGTCGTCGCCACCGCCGGGACCACCGACGAGGGACGCATCGACCCGCTCCCGGAGATCGCCCGCGTCGCCGAGCGGCACGCGGCCCGGCTCCACGTCGATGCCGCCTACGGCGGTCCGCTGCTGTTCAGCGAGCGGCTGGCCCCGTTGCTCGCGGGTCTGGAACACGCCGCCTCCGTAACGTTCGACCTGCACAAACTCGGCTGGCAGCCGGTCGCCGCCGGAGTGCTGGCCGTCGCGGACGCGGAGATGCTCGCGCCGCTGTCCCTGCGCGCCGACTACCTCAACGCCGACGACGACACCGAGGCCGGGCTCCCGGACCTGCTGGGCCGCTCGATCCGCACCACCCGGCGCCCCGACGCCCTGAAGATGGCGGTCACCTTCCGGGCGCTCGGACGCCGGGGGCTCGGCGAACTGGTGGAGCACTGCGTGCGTACGGCCCACGAGTTCGGCGGGGCCGTCGACGCCCGCCCCGCACTGCGTCGCCGCCCCGGCGACATCGGGATCAGCACCGTGCTGTTCCGCCCCGCGGTGGCCGACGCGCTGCCGGACGAGGCGGGCGACGCGGTGGTCGCCGCCGTCCGCCGCACCCTGCTCACCGAGGGGCGCGCCGTCCTCGGCCGAGCGGTGGCGGAGGACGGCGACGGACGGCGCCGCCTGTGGCTGAAGGCCACCCTGCTGCACCCGGACGCCGCGACGGCCGACCTGCTGCCGCTGCTCGACCTCGTCACGGCGGCGGCGGACCGTGCCGCTTTCGAAGCCGCAGCGGCCGACGATGCCGAATCCCCCGTGCCGGAAAGGCTGGCGCCATGACGCCGACGACGCGCACGACGCGCCCGGGACGACTCCCCGCCGCCCCAGCGACCCCCGCCGGAGGAACCCGATGACGCCCGGACCGCGCACGCCGCCCCTCGATCTGCTGGGGGTGGGGGCAGGCCCCTTCAACCTCTCGCTCGCCGCACTCGCCGACGGCGTCCCCGGGCTGCGCACCCTCTTCCACGAGCAGCGAGCCGCCTTCCACTGGCATCCCGGCCTGCTCATCGAGGGCGCGACGCTCCAAGTGCCCTTCCTGGCCGACCTGGTGAGCCTCGTCGAACCCACCAGTCCCTGGTCGTACCTCAATTACCTCAAGATCCGCCGCAGGCTCTTCCCGTTCTACTTCGCCGAGCAGCTCCACATCCACCGCTCCGAGTTCGACAGCTATCTGCGCTGGGTGAGCACCGAGATCCCCGCCACCCGCTTCGGCCACCGGGTCGACACGGTGGCCTGGGATCCCGGACAGGACGCGTTCGCCGTGGAGTTCACCCGGCTGGGCCCCGGTGGGGAGACGCTCACCACCGGGCTCACCCACGCCCGCAACCTCGCCCTCGGCGTCGGAACGGCCCCTCACGTCCCCGAACCGCTGCGGGAGCTGGTCCAGGACCCGGCCGCCGTCGTGCTGCACTCCGCCGACTATCTCTCCCAGCGGAATCAGCTGCTGGCCGCCCGCCACATCACCGTCGTCGGCTCGGGCCAGTCGGGCGCCGAGATCCTGCTGGACCTGCTGCGGTCCCGGCCCGAGGGGGCGGAGGGGCTGACCTGGCTGGCCCGTACGCCCGCGTTCGCGCCCATGGAGTACAGCAAGATCGGCCTGGAGCAGTTCACCCCCGACTACACCCGCTACTTCCACGGACTTCCGCAGGCCACCCGGGACCGGCTCCTGCCCCGCCAGTGGCAGCTGTACAAGGGCGTCAGCGGGGAAACGCTCGGAGAGATCCACGACGAGCTGTACCGGCGAAGCCTCGGCGGAAGCTGGCCCGAGGTGACCCTCACCCCGGGCATCGAGGTCACCGAAGCCACCGTCACCGAGTCGGGACGCATCGAACTGGGCGTCGAGCACGGCCAGCAGGAGACACGGGGCCGAGTCGTCACGGACGCCGTCGTTCTCGCCACCGGATACCGGGAGCGCCCGGTCGACACGCTGCTCGCCGCTCTCGACCCGTACATCGTCCGCGACGAGGCCGGGCGTCCGCAGGTCGACGCGGCCCAACGCCTCGTTCTCGCACCGGAGATAGCCGGTTCCGTCTTCGTGCAGAACGCCGAACGGCACACGCACGGCGTCGGTGCACCGGACCTGGGCCTGGCCGCCTGGCGTTCTGCCGTCATCGTCAACGCGCTGACGGGCAAGGAGTTCTACCCGCTGCCGGAACGTACGGCCTTCACCACGTTCGGCCTCGACGCGCAGGACCGGGACGACCGGGATGCCGCGTCACGTCGGGCCGAGCGACGACCGTGACGACGGTGCGGAAGCGGCCTCGGGCCGCGCGGTGGTGTTCACCGTGCGGCCCGGGTCGGGGTGTTCGCCAGGGGGTCAGCCCTTGCGGGTGTTGATCTCTTCGGTGAGC
>NZ_JBIWLQ010000020.1:101717-169515 GCF_044766265.1 Streptomyces sp. NPDC102283 | reverse complement strand
GTATCTCTCCGGCACATCACGCCA
This sequence comes from Streptomyces sp. NPDC102283, assembly GCF_044766265.1. Classification (NCBI taxonomy): domain Bacteria; kingdom Bacillati; phylum Actinomycetota; class Actinomycetes; order Kitasatosporales; family Streptomycetaceae; genus Streptomyces; species Streptomyces sp. NPDC102283. The sequence continues at coordinate 169,491 of NZ_JBIWLQ010000020.1, read as the reverse complement.
GGCCGAACCGGTCCGCAGCTTCCACACGATTCCGTTCAGCACCACCCGGTCGTCCCGCCGGGGCCGCCCCGCTTCCGTCCGCGGAAGCAGCCCCGACAGAACGTCCCACTCTTCATCCGAGAGCTCATGTCGCCGCACCATGCGCCGTATGATGCCCCATCAAGAGCCTTTGAAGACAGGCCCTAGGGCGCCCGAGTCGGACCTTGGCCCGGAAATGCCCCGGAACAGCTCGTCAGAGGTGGGACAGCGGTGGGATATATCGGGAGTAGCCTCGTAATTCGACCCACGGGTCCAATGTGCGCAACGAAGGGCGCCTGCCAGGGAAATCCCCTGGTCAGGCACCCTTTTGCTGTGCCTAGAAGAAGCCCAGCTTCTTCGGCGAGTACGACACCAGAAGGTTCTTCGTCTGCTGGTAGTGCTCCAGCATCATCTTGTGGTTCTCCCTGCCGATGCCCGACTGCTTGTAGCCGCCGAATGCCGCGTGCGCCGGGTAGGCGTGGTAACAGTTCGTCCAGACCCTGCCCGCCTTGATCCCGCGCCCCGCCCGGTAGGCCGTGCTGACGTCACGGGTCCAGACTCCGGCCCCCAGCCCGTACAGGGTGTCGTTCGCCGTGCTGATGGCGTCGTCGAAGTCCGTGAAGGACGTCACAGCCACGACCGGGCCGAAGATCTCCTCCTGGAAGACCCGCATCCTGTTGTCGCCCTCGAAGACCGTCGGCTGTACGTAGTAGCCGCCCGCCAGCTCACCGCCGTGCTCGATGCGCCGGCCACCCGTCAGGATCTTCGCTCCCTCCTGCTGGCCGATGTCCAGGTACGAAAGGATTTTCTGCAACTGGTCGTTGGAGGCCTGCGCGCCGATCATCGTGTCGGTGTCCAGCGGGTGACCCGGCACGATCTGTTCCGTACGGGCGATGCCCGCCTCCAGGAACGCGCCGTAGTGGCCGCGTTGAATGAGAGCACGCGACGGGCATGTGCACACCTCACCCTGGTTGAGGGCGAACATGGTGAAGCCTTCGAGAGCCTTGTCGAGGAAGTCGTCGTCGGCGCGCGAGACGTCGTCGAAGAAGATGTTCGGCGACTTCCCGCCCAGCTCCAACGTCACCGGCTTGATGTTCTCGGAGGCGTACTGCATGATCAGCCGCCCCGTCGTGGTCTCACCCGTGAAAGCGATCTTCGCCACGCGCGGGCTGGAGGCGAGCGGCTTCCCGGCTTCCGCTCCGAACCCGTTGACGATGTTGACGACGCCGGGCGGAAGCAGGTCCGCCACCAGGCTCAGCCAGTAGTGGATCGAGGCAGGCGTCTGCTCGGCCGGCTTGAGCACCACCGCGTTCCCGGCGGCGAGGGCGGGAGCAAGCTTCCAGGTGGCCATCAGGATGGGGAAGTTCCACGGGATGATCTGGCCGACCACACCCAGCGGCTCGTGGAAGTGGTATGCGACGGTGTCCTCGTCGATCTCGCTGAGCGAACCCTCCTGAGCGCGCAGGGCCCCCGCGAAATATCGGAAGTGGTCGATGGCCAGCGGAATGTCGGCCGCCAGCGTCTCCCGTACGGGCTTGCCGTTCTCCCAGCTCTCGGCGACCGCCAGTTCCTCGAGGTGAGACTCCATCCGGTCGGCGATCCTGTTCAGCACCGACGCCCGGTCCCCGGCTGATGTCGCGCCCCAGCCCGGGGCCGCCGCATGGGCGGCGTCCAGAGCCAGTTCGACGTCATCGGATGTGCCGCGCGCGATCTCGGTGAACGGGCGGCCGTTGACAGGGCTCGGGTTCTCGAAGTACTGACCTCGGGCCGGTGGGACGTAGGCGCCGCCGATCCAGTGGTCGTAGCGGGACGCGTACGTGACGATCGCGCCCTCGGTGCCCGGCGCAGCGTAACGGGTCATCTCAGTGGCCTCCCGGTCCGGTGCCGCCCGCCGTTGGACGGCCTTCGGCGCGAGGCTAGGGGCAGGGACGTTGCAAGGGCGTTGCACCGGCGCCGCTGGGCATCCTCCAGGGTCCGTCGCCGTGCCTCTGTCGGCCGGGCGCCCACAGGTTATCGGTCATGTCCGACATATCGAGTGGCCCGCTGAGGGTGGGACCGTTCCGGTCGGTGTGCGGTGTGGTGATTCATCGGCCGCCGAGAGGGCTCAGGCGGAACCGCATCTGGCGACGAACGTCGGACTCTTCGAGCACGTTGATGCTCAGCTCGACCTCGTTTCCGCGGCCGTGCCGGGCCTGGTCGAAAGCGGTGGGGCAACCGCCTCGGCTCCCGCGTCGCCGGCGGTCGGCTCGTTGGTCACGTCGCTCGGGGATCGTGAGCTGGATCTGGCAACGCCCGCCTCGCCCGAAGATCCAAGGCGACTCAGCATGACGGAAAGGTAAGCATTTCACGGCGCGGTGACTCTGGACGGGCTTCGACCGCGGCTCCGTCCGTGATCTCTTGAGTCCCCTCCCCTTTCCACGACGGCCATATGACCGACTCGGTCGTCGGCCGCGACGAGGAGTGAGATCCGTCCAGCTGATTGGTCGATGAGTACGAATTCGTGGAAGTCCTCGTGCATACGCCTCCATTCATGAATGGCCTCATCCTCGAGCCCGTTCAGGTAGTAGATGTGGTCGGCCGAAACCAAGCGATCGAACACCTCCCGCTGCAGATCCGCCTCCAGCTTGGCGGGCACGTCCTCGAACTGGGTCGCCCACCCCGACAGAACGTCCGCACTCTTCTCCCTGCTGACGGCTTCGTCGTCATCAGGGGTGACCAGCCTCAGCTGGTAAGGCCCGTGCCTGGACCCCTCGGTCAGAACCTCACTGCCCGCATAGTTGTTTTGGAACTGTTCATGTCCGATGAGTGCCACGAGCAGTTCCCGCACCCCGGCGGACTCCTTAGGAAGTCGCAGTTGCTTGATGTCGACCCATCTGAAGCCATGTGCCCTCGGATCCTGAAACTTGTAGTCCCGGAAATCGATGAAGGCACTGGCCTCATGGGTCAGCCGGTTCTCCACGGGGTCACAGCTGAGTACTCCAGCTGCCGTTCGTGATCTTGCTGGCTGCGGCTCAGTGAGCTCCTGAGGTGGCCGGCCCAGTGCTCAGTCGTTGATCCCGGGAGTGCCCGTCGGACCGGGGAGACACTCACGGGACCGTCGACTACATGGGGAGCGAGAACAGGCGGACCTCGCCGGCAGGCCAATGCGCACCGTCACGCAGGGGAGTCCACATGGTCCGCAGCGGCATGATCACGGGCCCGCCGGATTGTTCGACGTGAACGTCCTGCTCAAGGGTTCGCCAGCCGAGTAGCCGGTAGAACGGGACGAGGGGTGGACGGCAGAAGAGGAGGCCGTGCTGTGGCCCCATCGTCCGTGCGTGGTCCAGGGCCGCCGATACGACGGACCGGGCCAGTCCGTGGCCTCGCAGGTCGGGAGCGACAGCCACCCCGCCGACGCCCACCACCTGTGTGCCGACGCCGTCGATCGACAGGGGCAGTCGTAGCAGGCCGGCGTGTGCGACGAGGCGCTCCTTCTGCCTGATTCCGAAATGATCCTTCTTGGGTAGCCAGGTCAACCCCGCGTCCGCGACGCCGAAGGGATCGGCGCTGTCGCCGAGGATCTCGGTCTGGTCGGCCTTCGTGTATTCCGTAAGCCGCACCACGATGGGCGATGCGGAAGAGTGGCGATCCGTCATCCCACCATAATTCCTTCGTGTCGGCCTCTGGCCAACGGAAGCATCAACGGTGGCCAACCGAGGCGCTCGGTCGCCCTGGCGGAGGTCGGCGCGCAGACAGGTGCGGCCACCGCTGATCATCAGTGTGTGAAGACATAAAATCACGCGATGGCCGCAGGCCACAGCGTAGGCCCGGCCCACTGGCAGGGCGCATTCGAGGGCCTGACGAGCCGGATCGCGGGTCGTTTCGCACGAGTGGAGCCGCCGGCGTCAGGTCCGGCGGTTGGTGCTCGGGCTCCTGTCGGACCTGCCTCGTAAGAACTGCTGGACGATCGCCGAGTGGGCCGGGGAGCCCACCTCGGACGCGATGCAGCACCTTCTCGGCCGGACCAAGTGGGACGCCGACGCGGTCCGTGACGACGTGTGGGGCTACGTGGTGGAGCACCTGCGCGACGAGAGGTCGGTGCTGGTGGTGGACGGGACCGGCGACGTGAAGAAGGGCACCGCCACGGTCGGTGTCCAGCGCCAGTACACCGGCACTGCCGGCAGAGTCGAGAACGCCCGAGTTGCTGTCTACCTTGTTTACGCCGGTCAGCGCGGGCACGCCGCGGTCGACCGGGAGTTGTACGTCCCTCGGCTCCTGGACCGCCGAACCCGACCGCTGCCGGGCCGCCGGGCTTGGCGAGGAGACCGCTTTCGCCACCAAGCCGGAACTGGCTGCGCGGATGGTCGCTCGGTTTCTGGACGCAGGCCACCGGGCCGCGTGGGTTGTGGGCGACGAGGTCGACGGCGGCGACCCGAAACCTCGCACGGCGCTGAAGGAACGCGGCACCGGCTACGTTCTGGCGGTGGCCTGCTCGTCCGAACCGCAAGGGGAGCCGGCAAGTTCCGTGTTGACCCCCTGGCCGAGAAGGTCCCCAAGCGGGCCTGGCAGAAGCTGTCAGCGGGGACCGGAGCGAAGGGCCACCGCTTCTGCGACTGGGCCGTCATCGACCTCGCCGCCCCCCGGCCCGGGAGCCGCGAGACGCTGATCCGCCGCAACCGTAACACCGGCGAACTCGCCTACTACCACTGCTACTGGCCCGCCGCGGTGCCGCAGGCCGAGCTGGAGCGAGTAGCTGGATCAAGGTGGCGGCTGGAGGAGTTCTTCCAGTCCGGCAAGGGCTTGGCTGCACTGGACGAGCACCAGGTTCGCCGCTACACGTCCTGGTCACGTTTGATCACCCTCGCCATGCTCGCCCACGCCTCCCTCGCCGTCATCCGAGCCGATGACCACGCCCGCCAACCGGCACCGAACGGCCCTATGCCTCTCACCTGCGACGAGATCCAGCGCCTGTTCATCACTCTCGTCGTCCGGCCCATCCACGATGCCGCACATCGGCTCGGATGGTCCGACTGGCGACGCCGCCACCAAGCCCGATCCCAGGCCAGCCACTACCGGCGGCAAGCCGCTCAAGCGTGAAGATCACCATCTACAGCTGGAGTATGGGGAGATGAGCCAGGTCTCCCCGCGACCTATCGGAGAACCCGTACTGGAGATGGTCCGTGTCCCGGGCCGGCCAAGGATCCGCCCAATCGCGTGCGCGCTGACGAGGCGTACGCGTCGCGCATGAACCGCGCCTGCCTGCGCCGCCACGGAATCCGATGCCCCATCCCTGAGAAAGCCGAGCAGACGCGCGACCGCCAGAGGGGACGCGGCTGCCGCGGTGGCCGACCGCCGCATTTCGCGGCGACCGACCACCGCGAGCGCCCTGCGGTCGAGCGCGGGACCACGGGATCAGTCGCCTCCAGCGCCACCGTGCCCTCGCCACGCGATACGACAGGCTCGCGATCCGCCACGAGGCGACCGTGCTCGTCGCTCCCATCAACGAGTGGTGGTGACCAAGTGACTCAGGGCGGGGATTACGCTGCGTAGGTCGCCGCCATCCACCGCGCCCGTCGCCGCTGCCCGTGCTCCTGCCGAGGCGTTGAACGCCACACTCAGAGCGACGGAAGCGAACAGAGGCAGGTCGGAGCGGCTGTCTCCGACGGCCCCGCACGAGCTGGGAGCCAACCTGAGGTCCCGGGCCTGCGCGAGGGCGAAATCTCGTTTGTCGTACTCGTCGAAGTGGCGGTCGACGCGACCGGTGAACCGGTTGCCGTCGGTCTCCAGCCGAGGCCCGCTGAACGCGTGGAAGCCGAAACGGTCGGTCAGGTAACTGCCGACCGGCGACCAGGCCAGAGTGGCGAGCACGGGCACCAGCCCGTTCCGACGGCACCAGCCCACGGTCTCCGTGATACCCGAGACCAGGGGAAGCCCGTCGAGCCAGCCGGATACCTGGCCTTCGGACACACCGGTCCAGCCCTTGGCATCCAGCTCCGAGACTTGTCGGTTGTCCAGATCACCAGAGGCGTAGGCGTCCTCAGCCAGGGACAACTCGTCCCGGTGGCCGAGAAAGTTCGCCAGGAAGACCGACGAGCTCGTGCCTGGGACGAGGGTGCCATCGACATCGAAGAACACGGCACCCGCGTGATCGGATGAGTACACCGGCCAAGGATGTCACCGCCATACGAGGCGTAGGCACGGGGGTGATCCCAGCACTTCCGCTACGCGCCCTATCCGCGCTGCTCGGCGTCCAGCCCTCGTACCCGGACCAGCAGGGCCGCCCGCTGGTCCACCGGAACCGCCCCGGCCAAGGCGCTCCACACGGGTAGGTCGTCCTCGCCCCACGGGCTGTAGGCCCAGTCCGCCAGCAGCCCCGGATCGCCACGGGCGATCAGCGACGCCCGCAGCTGCTCCGAGATCCGCCGCCGCAGGCGTACGACCGCAGGAGCTCGGGAACCCGGCAGCAACGGGCCCGCGTACGCGCCCAGCGCCGCCGCCACCGCACCCGAACCCAGCCGGCGCGTCACCGTGTCGAAATCGGCGTCCACCGGGACGGACAGCCGGTACGGGCGTGATTCCAGCAGGTCGGGCCCCAACAGGCGCCGGAGCCGTGAGAGTTCGGCCCGTAGCGTCACTGGGGTCACGGACTCGTCCTCGTAGAGCTCGACCAGCAGCTCGTCCCCGCTCAGGCCCTCCGGCCGACGGGTCAGGGCGACCAGGATCTCACTGTGCCGCCGGCTGAGCCGCAGTCGGCGTCCGTGCGCCACCAGCAGCGCTTCGTCCCTGCCCAGCGCGGTCAGCCGCACCGAGTCAACGTCGGACTCCGACGTCGGCGTCAGCAGGGCGAGCTGCGACTCGGCGGCCCGGGCCACCGCCTGGACGAACGCCAGACTGTGCGGGTGGGCGAGCCGGTCTCCGCCCGTGATGTCCACGGCTCCCAGCACCCGGCCTGTCCGGGGGTCGTGCAACGGCGCCGCCGCGCAGGTCCACTGCTGGACCGGTCGCAGGAAGTGCTCGGCGGCGAAGACCTGGACCGGACGGTCCACCGCGATGGCCGTTCCGGGCGCGTTCGTCCCCGCCACGGACTCGGCCCAGCGGGCGCCCTCCACGAAGTTCATCAGGCCGGCCCGTCGCCGTGCCGCCATGTGCCCCTCGACCCACAGGAGGCGTCCGTGGGCGTCGCAGACGGCCAGCAGGTGTTCCCCGTCCGTCGCGTACGCACCCATCAGCTCGCGGATCACGGGCATCGCGCGGGACAGGGGATGTGCCGCCCGGTAGGGGCCCAGCTCGTCCGGACCGAGCTCCACCGCGGGGGCGTCGTCCGGGCTGACCCGTGCCCGTGCCGAGCGTCGCCAGGACGCGCCGACCACCGCACGGACCGGCCGCTCCAGGCGTCCCGCCGAGGTGAACAGCTCATGGGCGCGGCGCAACTCGCCGCTCCGTTCGCCGGGATCGGTGTCCGCCTCCAGAGCCACCCAGGGATCCGTCAACTCACCCTCCCGTCCAGGGGACTTCCTGCCCTCCCATCGTCGTCGCCGACGGCCTCCGCGACAAGCTCGGTGCGGAGAGTCATCACCGTGGGTGTCTGGGACGAACTTCAGACGGCGTCGACGACGAGCCGGAGATAGCGGTCCCAGTCCCAATGGACGCCCGGGTCGGTGTGGTCGCTGCCCGGAACCTCGTGATGGCCGACGACGTGCTCCCGGTCCTTGGGGATGCCGTGGCGGTCGCAGATGTCCGCGGTGAGCCTGGCGGACCGCAGGTACATGACGTCCGTGAAAAACTCCGGGCGATCCACCCATCCTTCGTGCTCGATGCCGATACTCCGGGTGTTCCAGCTCCAGTTGCCCGCGTGCCAGGCGGTGTCCTTCTCGCGTACGCACTGGGCGACATGTCCGTCGCCTGAGCGCACCACGTAGTGGGCCGACACCTGTTTCGCGGGGTCGCGGAAGATGCCCGCGGTCGGCGTGAACAGCTGTTGGGCGACGTGGATGACGACACGGTCGATCCGGCGCTCCGAAGGGCGCGACGGGACGGTGAAGTTGGCGGGGGCGGCCGGAGCCCAGAGCGCGGTCGCATAGTCGGTGGGGCCCTTCGGCGCCGTTGTCACGGCTCGCGCGGAGGCGGGCAGGACGGCCGCCGCCATTGTCGCGGCGGCGCATTGAATGATTCTTCTGCGGTGCAACGACACTCCTGAGGCCGGGGCCAGGGGCCATGGGCCGAGGCGTGGGCGGGAAAGGTGCGGGACACAGGGACAGGGACGGGGTGGGGCAGAGGCGGAGGTGTACGGAGGCAGAGGTGTCCGGAGGCAGGGGTGAACGGAGCTGAGCCGGAACAGCTCCCCTCTCGGCTCTGGACTGCCTCGCCGATGCAAATGACGAGCCCTCCGGACATCCGGTTCCCCGCAGCCGATGTTTGGACAGACCTCGGCTCCCGGCGCAGGCAGGAGCAGGCGAGGTGCCTCCCGCGTCTCCCGTGCCCCCTGCGCCGGAGCCGTCGCTTCCCCGCGAGCGACGGGTTCGCCAGACGCCCAGCCCCTTAGCCCCAGCCCCTTAGCCCCAGGCCCCCTCAGCCCTGGCGACCCTGACCGACCCCAGCCCCGACGATTCAGACCGCCGCGTCCGCCGCACCGCCGTAGGCTCCCGCCAGCGCTCCCGCCGGATCGTCGTCCGCCGGTCCGGCGGGTACCCAGCGACCGTGCTCCTTCCGGTAGGGCCACCACCGCCCGTTCCGGTCGAACCGGAGCTGGAGGTTCGCGCCCGCGACGGTCCAGCGGGCCCGGCCGCTCGCCCGCAGCGTCGGCCGCTCGTCCGCCTCCCACGCCTCGCCGAGCCGGGCGCGTGCCCGCCCCAGGTCCTCCGGGCCGGGCGTCCACTCCTCGTCCAGCACCGCGAGTGCAGCGGCCCCGCCGTACCGCCAGGCTCGGACCGCCGCGTCCAGGTCCGCGGCCGGGCGGCCGGACCCCGTGGCCAGCCGGGCCGCGATCCGCGTCTCCGGCCGGGCGTCCGCGGCCAGCCGAACCGCGTCCTGCCGCGGAGCCGGCTCGACCGCGATCGGCTGCCCTTCGTGCCCCGGGGCCAGCGCGTCCAGCAGCATCCGGTGGGCCCGCACCGCGCTGTCGGCCGCCAGCACCTCCAGCGCCGCCGGGTCGATTCCGGGCGCGGGCCCGGTCTCCGTGTCCAGCGAAGGCCCTTGCCCCGGTTCATCGGGGGCCGGCGGGGGAGTGGGGAGCGGCGGCAGGATCCCGGCGGCCGCGAACGCCTCGTCGGCCGGGACTCCGCGAACCTCCCTCTCCACGTCGTCGGCGCCCTCCCGCGCAACGTCACCGCCCGCCCGGACCGCTCGGGCGGCGCTGCGCACCTGGAGTTCGTTCAGCAGCCGCCGCTCCTCGCGCCCCCGCATCAGCAGCAGGACGAACGGGTCCTCGTCCAGCAAACGCGCCACCTGGTAGCAGAGAGCACCTGAATGCGGGCAGTGGTCCCAGGCCTCACAGGTGCATTCCGGCTCCAGATCACCGATGCCGGGCAGCAGATCGACCCCGGCGCTCGCCGCGTCCTCCACCAGATGCGGCGGCATCTCCCGGTCCAGCAGCGCCGCGATGTGCCCGGCCCGGTCCACTGCCATGTCGAGGAACCGGTCCCAGGCACCCGTGTTGAGCTGCTGGAGCAGGACGTCGCTGCGGTAGGCCGTGCCGTCGCGGTCCCGCACCACGGCCGTGATTCGCCCCGGCCGTACGGAGACCGCCCCGACCCTGCCCTCCCGGGCCAGCCGTCGGCCCTGTTTGAGCTGCTGGCCGTCCAGCGCGGTGTCCTCCAGGGCCTTGAGCCAGGCCAGTCCCCACCAGGACGTGGCGAAACCCCGGCCCTGCGTGGGGGGAAGCGCCGCGAACACCCGCTCCGCTCCGCGCCGGCCGTCACGCGACGCCTCGTCGTCATCACTCCGCTCGGAGGCGTCCGCGCCGCCCGCCCCGTACTCCGCCCCGTACACGTAGTCGTCCTCGTAGTCCTCGCTCATCGTGCGCCCCCTCGCAGCTCGACCAGGTCGGCCAGTTCCGCATCGGTCAGTTCGGTCAGTGCTGCCTCGCCCGAGCCGAGCACCGCGTCCGCGAGGCCCTGCTTGCGGGCGAGCATCGCGGCGATCCGGTCCTCGATCGTGCCCTCGGCGATCAGCCGGTGCACCTGCACCGGCTGGGTCTGGCCGATCCGGTACGCCCGGTCCGTCGCCTGCGCCTCGACCGCCGGATTCCACCAGCGGTCGAAGTGCACGACATGACCGGCCCGGGTGAGGTTGAGCCCGGTGCCCGCAGCCTTGAGGGACAGCAGGAACACCGGTGCCTCGCCCGCCTGGAAGCGCGCCACCATCTCCTCGCGCCGGGCCACCGGCGTACCGCCGTGCAGGAACTGCGTGTCCACCCCGCGCGCGGCCAGGTGCGCCTCCAACAGCCGGGCCATCTGCACGTACTGCGTGAAGACCAGCACCGAACCCTGCTCGGCCAGGATCGTGTCCAGGAGTTCGTCCAGCAGCTCGACCTTCCCCGACCGGTCCGTGATCCGCGGTTGCTCTTCCTTGAGGTACTGCGCCGGGTGGTTGCAGATCTGCTTGAGCGCCGTCAGCAGCTTCATCACGAGGCCCCGCCGCTCGAAGCCGTCGGCTGCGGAGATCTCCGCGAGGGTCTCGCGGACCACTGCCTCGTACAGGCCGGTCTGTTCCGGCGTCAACGACACGGCCCGGTCGGTCTCGGTCTTCGGCGGCAGCTCCGGCGCGATCCCCGGGTCGGACTTGCGGCGGCGCAACAGGAACGGCCGCACCAGCGCGGCGAGCCGCTCGGCGGCGCCCGGATCGTTGCCGCCCTCGACCGCTGCCGCGTACCGCGTACGGAAGGTGCTGAGCCGGCCGAGCAGGCCTGGCGTCGTCCAGTCCAGGATGGCCCACAGCTCGGAGAGGTTGTTCTCCACGGGCGTGCCGGTGAGCGCGACGCGGGCACGGGCGCCGAGGGTACGCAACTGCTTGGCCGTCGCCGAGTGCGGGTTCTTCACGTGCTGCGCCTCGTCGATGACGACCATGCCCCAGGACACAGTGGCGAGCCGGGCCGCGTCGAGGCGCATCGTGCCGTACGTCGTCAGCACGAACTCGCCGTCCACCAGGTCTTCCAGTGAACGCGACGCGCCGTGGAAGCGGCGGACGGGCGTGCCCGGAGCGAACCGCTCGATCTCCCGCTGCCAGTTGCCCATCAAGGATGTCGGGCACACGACCAGCGTCGGTCCGGCCGCGTCCCGGTCGCTCTGCCGGTGCAGATGCAGGGCGATGAGCGTGATCGTCTTGCCGAGGCCCATGTCGTCGGCGAGGCAGGCACCGAGACCGAGGGAGGTCATCGTGTTCAGCCAGTTCAGACCGCGCAGCTGGTAGTCGCGCAAGGTCGCGGTGAGCGCTTCGGGCTGCCCGATCGACTGGTGGGCGGCGGACTCCGGGTCGGCCAACCGGTCCCGCAACTGCTGGAGCCAGCCGGTCGCCGCCACCTCGACGCGACGGCCGTCCACCTCCGTCGAACCGGTCAGCACCGCGCCGAGTGCGTCGATCGGGGTGACCTTGCGGTCCTGGGTCTCCCGGGCCCGGCGCGCCTCCTCGGGGTCGATGAGCACCCACTGGTCGCGCAGCCGCACGATGGGCCTGGTGGACTCGGCGAGCCGGTCAAGCTCCTCGCGGGTCAGCTTCTGGTCGCCGAGTGCGAACCGCCAGTCGAAGGACAGCAGCGCGTCGGCGGAGAGGAACGAGGGCATATCCGCTGCGCCGCGTCCCCGTGTCCCGGCCGCCTGCTCGTCTCCTTGCCGGTCCATGAAATGCGGATCCGTGGAGTCCCGGTCCTCCGGGCCGATCACGGCGCGCGCGGTGAGCTTCCTGGCCAGTTCCCTGGGCCAGTGCACCTGCACACCGGCGGCGGCCAGGGCACGCGAGGCGGACCCCAGCAGCTCGGCGATCTCCTCGTCGGCCGGTTCCACCGAGTCCGGCACCGCGGCGGAGAGCAGCGGCGCCAACGGTGGCCAGGCGCGGGCGGCCCGGCGCAGGGTGAGGAGGGCGTCCATGCGGGCCTGCGGCCCGAACGCGGCGGCGGTCCGCGAGTCGCCCGCCCAGACCTCGGCCGCGTCGGCGACCAGGGTGGGATCGCTGACACTGTGGATCTGCGGTACGGCACGGAACGACGGCGTGGCCAGGTCCGGACCTGGCCACGGTCCCATCGCTTCCGGGGTGGCTTCCGGGGCGGTCCCGGGGCCCGCCTCCGTGCCTCTTCGCGGCGAGGTCACGCCTGCGACCTCGATACGCAACGAGAGCCGTACGCCCGCGTCGTGACCGGCCGCCACGTCGGCGGCCCAAGCCCGTCCCTCGGGCAGGTGCTGCGGCTGCTGGGAGGCGTACGCGGGGCCGGCGGTGACGAGCCCTGCGGCCGGTGTACGGGGCATCGCGTCGGCCACGGCATCGAGGAACGCGCGCAGCAGGCGCTCCGGTTCGGGCAGCAAGAGCGGCAACGGCAGCAACGTTTCACCGTCGGCACCGTCGGCACCGTCGGCACCGTCGGCCGTGCTCCGTTCCCGCGCTCCGCCCGGCCGGCCCGCTTCGCCCGTGCTGCCCGGTCCGCCCCGTCCGTTCGGCGGCTCGTCGCCCTCGTCCGGTACGGGGGTCGCATGCGCGGTCGGCGGCATCGAAGCCGCCAGTTCCCGGATCCGGTCGAGGTCGTCGGCGCTCAACGGCCCGATCCGCCAGGCGTCATGGTCGGTACTGCTCAGCCCCGGCAGCAGGAGACCGCGGGCCACGAACTGGAGAGCGAGAAGCGCGGCAGCGCCCCAGAAGGTGGTGGCGGACGAAGCACCCGCGACGGCGCGTGCCCGGGTCAGGACCGGCAGCGCGTCCCGTACGGGGAGGTACCGTGCCGTAACCGTACGGGGTCGCAGGTCGGATCCGACAATGGTCAGTTCCGACGCCGTCCCGGGGGCGCCGGAAGGGGTGCTACCGTCCGGGTTCCAGAACGCGATCCTGCCGGTACGGGCTGGATCCGCGGGGACGAAGACCGCGGAGCAGCGGGAGAGTTCGGCGATCTCGGAGGGCGTTGCCGCAGGGTGCCTGTGCACAGCGATGTCAGATTCCTCAAATTTGACTAGTTGGCGGAGTCGCCGAGGGTACTCCATATCGTGCGGCGACAGGCCGTTGAGCCATGTGCTGTGCATCACTCCTTCCCGTGGTGCGGTCTCGATGGTGCAGCCAGCCCCACCATCGAGCACGGGGGTCCGCCCCAGGGGAGCCCGGGTGGTGGCGCCATGGTCCCCACCGGCCCCCGGTCCGTACGTTCAATGAGGTCAGCGCATATGTTCCAGAGACCGGAGACGCCATGCCCCAGGCGACAGCCACTGTTGCGGACCCTGCCGACGAAAGCAGTCCGGACCGTCCGGCCGACGTCCGCGGGGCGGTGCCCGGAAGCGACTTCGCGCCGCTGTTGCGTGCCGTGCGGGACCAGGGGCTGCTGGAGCGCCGTACGGATCGGTATGTGCTCGGCATAACCGTCAATCTGGTGGCCCTGGGTGCGGTGATCACCGGCTTCGTCCTGTTGGGCGACAGTTGGTGGAGCCTGCTCCTCACTCTGCCGCTGGCGGTGCTGTGGACCCGTACGGCCTTCATCGCCCATGACGCGGGGCACGCACAGATATCCGGCGACAGCGGGACGAGCAGAGTGATCGGTCTCGTTCACGCCAATCTGCTTCTCGGAATGAACGAGGCGTGGTGGAACGACAAGCACGTACGCCATCACGCCAACCCGAACCACATCGACAAGGATCCCGATGTCGGTGTCGGCGCCCTGGTCTGGACCCAGAAGCAGGCGGCGCAGCGTGAGGGATTCGCCCGCTGGCTGACCAGGAACCAGGCCCGGCTGTTCTTCCCGATGCTGTTGCTCGAAGGCATCGCGCTGAAGATCTACGGATTCCAGTTCCTGCGCCGTCAGCCCCTCCGGGAGCGGGTCGTCTCGGGGCTGCTGCTGACCGCGCACCTCGCCCTCTGTGCGACGTTGCTGCTCAGCACCCTGTCCCCGGGCAAGGCGATCGTCTTCGCCCTGGTGCTGCACGCGCTGTTCGGCCTGCACCTGGGTATGGCGTTCGCTCCGAACCACAAGGGGATGGAGATGCCCGACCCCGACGGCGAGCGCTGGGGCCACCTCCAGCGGCAGGTCCTGACCTCGCGCAACGTACGCGGTGCCGTCCTGACGGACTGGTTCCTCGGCGGGCTGAACTACCAGATCGAGCACCACCTCTTCCCGAGCATGCCCCGGCCCAACCTGCGTCTCGCCCAGCCCCTGGTCAAGGCGCACTGCTCCGGTATCGGCATGCCGTACGCGGAGACCGGGCTGATCGAGTCCTACCGGCAGGCGCTGTCGCACATGCACGAGGTCGGGGAACCGCTGCGATAGCGGGGCCTACGGGGAACGTAAGGGCGCGCGGACGCGTTCACACAACAGGAGCGGCGCCGGCCGCGAAGGAGGCGTTGACCATGTCGAATGGTGCGAAGGTCGCTATCGGGGGCGTGCTCGCGGCAGCCATCCTGTGGCCCCTGATCGGATTCTGGTGGGCGCTGCTGATCGTGATCGGCGTTCCCGTGGCGGGCTATCTGCTGCTGGACCCGTCCCAGCGGCGCAGGCTCCGCCGGATCAACCGCAAGGAGATCGGTCGCTGAGCCCGAATCGCCGCGGCTGACCGGCGTAGGTGTCACGCGGGGTGAGCGGCCAACCCGTCCAGGGCCGCGAGCAGGCCGGGCAAAGCGGCTCCGCGCCCGACAGGAATGACCGTACCGGGCTCCTCGTCCAGCAGGAACAGGGCGATGTCGTCGGTACGGGCCACCATCGACCACCCCGGACCGTCGACGCGCAGGGTGCGGGCGTCGGCCGAGGCGTAGAAGGAACGGATCCTCCCGGGCGGCGGCGGGGCTTTGGCGTAGGCGGCCGCCTCCGAGAGGGCTCTGCGTACGCCGGGGTGCCGGGGGGACGTGGGAGGGCCGCTCTCCGGGGCACCCTCGGCGCCCGGCTCACCCTCGGTGCCCGGCTCACCCTCGGTGCCCGGCTCACCCTCGATGCCCGGCAGCGAGAGGCGCGCGTCGTCCAGCTGCTCGCGCCACACCTGCCACTGCGCGGCGATTTCGTCCGCTCCGAGCCGCCGCTGTGCCGGGCCCCAGGCCTCCGCATCGGGAGGAGTCAGCGGCGCCGGGCCCACCCCGTCCGTCGTCGGATCGTGCGGATCCGGCACGCCGGGTGCGGAGACGGCGAGGTCCATGGGCCAGCCCGGTAGCGCACACACCATGGAGTCCTCGTCGGGAGAGAGGTCGTGCTCCATGCCGCAGTCCCAGGCGGCGATGGCGACGGCCACCTGGGAGGTGTCCTCGACGACCACGGTCCACCGAGCTCCCCCACCGTCCTGGCCGAGGACGAGACCGTAGCCCTCCTCGTAGGGTTCGAGCGCGAGAGCGCCGCACGCGGCCACGTAGTCGTCCCCCAGCACGCCGGGAAACCGCGCGGGCGTCAGCAGCATCGCGGTCAGCACCAGCAGCGCGTCGTCGGCGACCGCGTCGTCGGCACCGTCCACGGTGTCCTCCCCATCGCTCATTGCCCGCCTCCACATCCCTCGGCCCCGCGTCCTTCGCTCCGTCGGCGCACCCTAACTACTCGGTAACCTCCTCGTCGAGGCCTCGACGAGGAGGATCGAACCGGAGCTGTGCCCACCCTGTTCGGGAGCTGGGAAAGCCGAAGGACCGGGCGCGGGGGAGGCGCCCGCGTAAGGTTGGACGTCCGGCCGAACGAGGGGGCAGTGTGGTGGAGCGGTACGACCGGCTCAAAGAGATTCAGCGGCTGAACCCCGAGCGGGACTTCCTGGAGATCTACCGTCTCACCGTGACCTACGAGTTCCCGTGGGACGTCGCCCGCGCCCTCGAACTGGCCCTCTACCGCACCTATGCCGTGCCCAGCATCGGCCGACTCCTCGACGAGACGGCGGAGTTGACGGAGCGCTCCCAGAAACGCTACGACGACACAGCCCTGCTGCTCGACACGGTGGTGGAGCACGGCTTCGACACCGACGAAGGTCGCACCGCCGTCCGGCGGATCAACCGGATGCACCGCGGCTACGACATCAGCAACGACGACATGCGCTACGTCCTGTGCACGTTCGTCGTCACCCCGAAGCGCTGGCTCGACAACTTCGGCTGGCGACGCCTGTGCTGCCACGAGCTGGGAGCCTTCGCCGCCTATTACCGTACGCTCGGCACCCGCATGGGGATCAAGGACGTCCCGGAGACCTACGAGGACTTCGAGCGCATCCTCGACGCCTACGAGGACGAGTATTTCGGCTGGGACGCAGGGGGCCGCCGGGTGTCCGACGCCACCCTGGCGCTGATGGGCTCCTGGTACCCGGCGCCCCTCGCCCCGCTGGTGCGCGGCGCCAGTCTCGCGCTCCTGGACGACTCGTTGCTCAGGACGTTCCGCTACCGCCGCCCGGGGCCGGTGGCCCGCGGAGTGACCAGGGGCGCGCTCCGGCTCCGGGCTCGTGCCGTCCGGCTCCTGCCGCCCCGGCGAACACCCCACTACGCGCGCCAGAACCCCGAGATCAAGGGATATCCGAACGGGTACGAGATCGCGGAGCTGGGCACGTTCCCCACACCGGGCGTCCGTGGCTGCCCGGTCCCCGGGCACCGGCCGTCGCAGTCGCCCGACGAGTGACGCGACAGGTCCTGGCCTGCCCCTGCGCCGAGTTCCTACGGCTCGGACACTGCTTGTACGGTGGCGGACCGACGGTGCCCGCCGCCTCAGGCCTGCCTGACGGCGAGGGCGAGAAAGCGGTCGTCCTCGTCGGTGTAGGACTCCAGCCGCCACCCCGCACCGGCCAGCAGTCCACGCAGCCTGGGCTCGGCACGCAGATCGTCGTCGGTGACGCCGCGTCCCTGGCGTGCGGCGAGGGCGGCCCGGCCGATCGGGTGGAACAGGGCCAGCACCCCGCCCGGTCGGACTACGCGGGCGAGTTCCGCCGCATCGGCCTCGGGCCGGGCCAGATGCGAGATCAAGCCGGCGCCGAACACCGCGTCCAGGACTCCGTCACGCAGCGGGAGCCGCGCGACGTCGGCACGGACGAGTGCCCCGCTGCCCTCTCGTCCCGCCCGCACCGCCGCCTCCAGCATGGCTGGAGTGAGGTCGGCGCCCAGCACCGTGCCCTCCGGCCCGACCACCGCCCGCAGCGCGGGAAGCGCGCGCCCCGTCCCACAGCCCGCGTCGAGCACGGCATCGCCGGGGCGCAGCCCGAGCAATCCGGCCGCGGCGGCGTAGGCGGGGCCGTCGTCGGGGAACCGGCTGTCCCAGCCGGCCGCACGCGGCGTGAAGAAGTCCAGGACGTGGTGGGTGTGCTCGTCGGCCATGGAGACATGATCGCGCAATCTGCGCGGCGTGTGGCCATCAACGGAACCTGCCCCGCCCGGTGAGACGTTGACGTCCGGTCAGACGTTGACGCCGTAGTCCGAGGCGATGCCCGCCAGGCCGGAGGCGTAACCCTGGCCCACGGCACGGAACTTCCACTCGGCCCCGTGCCGGTACAGTTCGCCGAAGACCATCGCGGTCTCGGTGGAGGCATCCTCGCTCAGGTCGTAGCGGGCGAGCTCGACGCCGTTGGCCCGGTTCACCACGCGGATGAACGCGTTGCGCACCTGACCGAAACTCTGGCCCCGGCTCTGGGCGTCGTGGATCGAGACGGGGAACACGATCTTCGCGATCTCGGCGGGGACCGACGACAGGTCGACCTCGACGGACTCGTCGTCTCCCTCGCCCTCACCCGTCAGATTGTCGCCGGTGTGGCGGACGGAACCGTCGGGGCTGTTGAGGTTGTTGTAGAAGACGAAGTGGCCGTCGGAGAGGACCTTGCCGGCCGCGGAGCACAGCAGCGCACTGGCGTCCAGGTCGTGATCGGCTCCGGTCGTGGTCCGAACGTCCCAACCGAGCCCGACCGTGACGGCGGTCAGGCCGGGGGCCTCCTTCGACAGGGAGACATTGCCGCCCTTGGCCAGAGTCACACCCATGAATTCCCTCCAGTGCTCCGTCGGTCCGCACCGGCGATCCCGCCCTCCGCGGCTTCACCGCGTCCGGGCCCGGTGGCCGGTGCTGTTCTGCTGTCACTCTTGTCGCCGCTACCAGTGCGAACGCTCCGCGCGACACCCCTGGGCTCCGGATCGCGCACGCCCTGAAAGGGGCGGCGGTGCGGTGTTCCGCCCCGGATGGTTCGGGGAGGGGCGCCTTGCCTCCACGGCGCGGTCAGTGGGCGTTCTCGTCCTTCATCGCCCTGGCCTCGCTCTTGAGGATGCGCATGGACTTCCCCAGCGCGCGGGCGGTGTCCGGCAGCTTCTTCGAGCCGAAGACGACGATCACGATGACCGCCAGGATCAGCAGGTGCCAGGGTTCCAGTCCATTGCGCAACAATCTGGTCCAGCCCCTCTCCGTTCGCGCGGCAACAGTTGCCGCATTGCGCAACTGTACAACTAATGATTCGGGCTGGAAACGGCCACCCCTCGGCGTTCGGCACGCTCGTCACTCCCTTCCCGTACGTGGTCGGCATCGGGCCGGCGGCGGCGCTCGTAGCGGCGGCGGGCCGCCGCGAGCCCGACCGCGTACAGCCCTAGGACCGAGCCGAGCGACAGGTAGTAGAGGGGCGGCAGGGCGCTCATACCCAGCAGCGGCCCGAGCGGCGTGAGCGGCAGGAGGACGCCGACCGCGGCGAGGCCGGACGCGGCGGCCCGCAGAGGCCCGCCCGGCCTGCGTTCGGCGGCAGTGCGGCCTGTCCGCAGCAGGATCATGACGAGGGCCTGGGTGAGCAGGTTCTCCGTGAACCAACCGGCGTGGAACGCCGCCTCCCCGCCGCCCCCGGACGCGTTGTGGAGGGCGAGCGCGAGCACCCCGAAGGTGGCGAGGTCGGCGGCCGCGTTGAGCAGGCCGAAACCTGTGATGAAGCGCAGGAAGTCGCGTGGACGCAGCACGGTGGGGCGGCTGAGGACCGACGCCGCCGGGCGGTCGAAAGCGAAAGCCAACTGCGCCGCGTCGAAGCAGAGGTTCTGCACCAGCACCTGCGCGGGGAGCATGGGAAGAAAGGGCAGCATCAGCCCGGCCGTCAACATGGCGATGACGTTGCCGAGGTTCGACGAAAGGGTGATCCGCAGGTAGGTGGCGATGTTCCCACTGCTGCGTCGGCCTGCCAGCACCGCACGGTCGATCGCGGTGAGATTCTTCTCCGCCAGCACGACGTCCGCCGCCTCCCGGGCCACGTCCACGGCGTTGCGGGGGCAGATACCCACATCGGCGGAGTGCAGGGCGGGCAGGTCGTTGACGCCGTCGCCGAGGAAGCCGGTCGTGTGGCCGCCGGCGCGCAGGGCCGAGACGATCCGGGCCTTGTGCTCGGGGGTGCAGCGGGCGAACACGGTGGCCCGGCCCGCCACCGGGACCAGCTCCGCGTCCGACAGGGTGTCCACCGTCTCGGCCGTCACCACGTCGTCGGGGCCGGGCTGCCCCTCCGGGCGCAGGCCGAGGTCCACGCACACCCGGGCGGCCGTGCCCGGATGGTCCCCGGTGAGCACCTTGACGCTCACACCCCGCCGCGCGAGCACCCCCAGCGCGTCGGCGGCGCTCGGGGCCGGGACGTCCCGCATCGCCACCAGGCCCAGGAAGGTCAGCCCCCGCTCGTCCGCCGGGGTGTACGCGCCGGCCCGGGCCGGCCGGTCGGCGCGGGCCACCGCCACCAGACGCAGCCCCGTCTCCGCCTTCCGGTCCGCGAGGGCGAGCAGCCGATCGTGCTCCTTCCGGTCCACGGCGCACCGGTCGAGCACGGCCTCGACCGCGCCCCTGGTGACCAGGGTGTGGACACCTGGCCGACCCGGTCGCCTGACCACGGCGGACGCGACCCGGCGCACCGGATCGAAGGGCAGTACGGCGACGCCCTCGTACGCCTCCGGATGCACCTCCCCGGCAGCGGACGGCCCGCACTGTCCGGCGGCGTCCAGCACCGCTTCGTCGAGCGCGTCGGCCGCGGGCAGGTCCGCCAGCTGGAGCGTCCACAACACGCTGACGGCCGCCCATCGCAGTACGTCGGGGTCGGGCCGGCCCGTACCGTCGGTCGTCTCCGCGACCACGGGCCGGTCCTCGGTCAGGGTGCCGGTCTTGTCCAGACACAGCACATCGATCGCCCCCAGGTCGTGCAGCGCCGGGAGCCGTTTGACGATCACTCCGCTCGTACGCGCCAGTCGGGCGGCTGCCCGCGCGAGTGTCGTCGTCACGATGACCGGCAGCATCTCCGGGGTGAGCCCCACGGCGACGGCCACGGCGAACGGCAGCGTCTCCAGGCCCCGGCCACGTAGCGCCGCATTGGCCATCAGCACCAGGGGCGGAGTCAGGAGCATGAAGCGGATGAGCGTCCAGGCGATGCCCTGGACCGACCGGTCGAAGGCGCTCACGGTCGGCTGCCCGGCCCGGCCGTCGTGGGCGGCGGCGAACCGGGTCTCCCCTCCGGTGGCCACGATCACCGCCGTGCCGCTGCCGGACGTGACACTGCTGCCCTGGAAACACCACTGCGGCTGTGCGAACGGTCCGGCCCCGGACAGTGCGGGATCGGGGACGTCGAGGGCCTGCTTGGCCACCGGCACCGACTCCCCGGTCAGCGCCGACTGATGCACGGTGAGGCCGTCGCCGCGCAGCAGCCGCACATCGGCGGGGACGAGATCGCCCGGCCGCAGCCGGATCACGTCCCCCGGAACCAGGTCGGCGACCGGTATCTCCCTCTCCAGAGGAGGGGTGTCGTTGTCGTCCGAGGCGCGGCGAACCACGGTCGCCGTGGTCGCCACCAGTTCGCGCAGCGCCGCAGCCGATCGGTCGGCGCGATGTTCCTCGACCGACCGCAGCAGACAGCTCACTCCGACGAGGGCCAGAATGACGCACGCGGTGCCCCACGCGGAGACGAGTGCCGACACCAGGCCGAGACAGAGAAGTACGGAGGTGAAGGGATCCCGGAGGCTGCGCAGGAAGCGGCGGGGCCAGGGCACGGGCCGCCGGGTCGGCAGCACGTTGCCGCCCGTCCGGCCGAGCCGGTTCTCCGCCTCCGTCTCCAGCAGTCCGCGAGGCCCGCTGTCGAGAGCTCGCAGCGTCTGCAGCGAAGTGGGCCCGGCGCTGGGCGTCGAAGCGGCGCCCGTGCGGTCTTTACCGGGCGCTGACACCGTAGACGTGCCGGGGCCGATGCCGGGAAACGGTGTGACGGGGGCCGGCGCGCCGGCGGTGGTGTGTCGTCCGGGGCCCGCGGCCGAACCGCTCTCAGGCACCGAGCTCACGCAGGCGGACCGTCCGGGCGGAGCGGCCGGGATGTCCGGAGCGCCCGGCGCGCTCGGCCAGCTGTCCGACCATGAGTCGGACGACCGTCACCACGTCGGGATCGTCGACCAGATAGACCTGACGACGGCCTTCACGGCGCGATCGGACGAGACCGGCCAACTTCAGCTTCGTCAGATGCTGGCTGACCGAGGGAAGCGTCCCGCCCACCCGTTCGGCGAGCCCCGTCACATCGCTCTCGCCCTGGGCCAGCGCCCACACGATGTGCAGCCGTGCCGGTGTCGCCAGGAGTCCGAACGCCGCCGCGGCCTGCGCCAGCACCTCCGCGGGCGGATCCTGGAAACCGCCGCCGGATCCTCTCGACACGCTCGTATCTCCTCGTCCCCGGGTCCTCTCTGCGGACCCGGCACCGACGCCCGTTCCGGACAGCCGAAAATATCCAGTGTAGGGGCCGTGCGGGAAGGGTCCGAGGTTCGCGCGGGGCATCCGGCCCGACCAAGAGAGGCGCAATCAGGCCGGGATGCGGCAAGGAGTGACCGTGGCCGAGCCGCATCAGTCAAGAACGATCAACCCGCTCGAACGATCCCGACCGGTTGCCATGCTGTCGGCCCTGGCGATTCCTGAAGAGAGTAGGAGCGTATGTCCTCCGAGCACATCGGCGGCGGCAAAAGCTACCGCACCGCCCGCCGCACACCCGGAAACGTAGGCAGAAGCATGATCGGAGAAGACATCGCACTCAGCTTGAAGATCGTTGTCGCGGGCGGCTTCGGGGCAGGGAAGACGACTCTGGTCGGCTCGGTCAGCGAGATCCGCCCGCTGCACTCGGAGGAGACGCTGAGCGAGAACGGGTGGGGCCGGGACGAAACCGACAGCGCGGAGCGGAAAGGCACTACGACCGTAGCGATGGATTTCGGCCGTATCACCGTCCACTCCGGCTTGACGCTTCACCTGTTCGGCACGCCGGGTCAGGACCGCTTCCGATTCCCTTGGGACGAGCTGTGCGAGGGCGCTCTCGCAGCGATCGTGCTCGCGGACACCCGGTGTCTCGGGGACTGTTTCGCCGCCGTCGACTACTTCGAGCGCGGGGAAATTCCGTTCGTCGTCGCCGTCAACCGCTTCCCCGGCGCTCCTGACCATACGGAGCACGACGTCGCCCGGGGGCTCGACCTCGACCGAGGCACGCCGGTCGTGCCGTGCGACGCCCGCGACCGGGCATCCGGAAAAGAAGTCCTGATCCGTGCGGTCGAGTACGCCGGACGCATGCACACCGCACGGCTCCTCGCATCCGTCGGCTGACGGCACGACATCGCTGGCCCGTCCGTCAGCCGACCATGTCAGCCATCGCGACCACCTGGTCGATCCTCACCCGCACGACCAGTTCACCGGGCACGCCGTTCCGCCGGCCGAACTCCTCGGCGGCGTCGGCCTCCACATAACGGTGGGCGATCAGCGTTGCCCACCGCAGGAGTTCCCCGGGGTCCTCGCTCAGTTCGGCATGCCCCCGCACCACCGCGAACGCGTACGGAGCCCGGTCGTCGTCGACGCAGAGGGCGACCCGCCCGTCGCGTGCGAGGTCGCGCCCCTTCACGCTCTCCTTGCCGGTGTTGAAGACCACCGAGTCGCCGTCGAGAAGGAACCAGACGGGTGCGACATGGGGACTGCCGTCGGCCCGCACCGTCGAAACCTTCGCCGTGCGCGTCCCCTTCGAGAGGAAGGCCCGCCATTCTTCTTCGGTCATGTGGTGTGCCATGGGCCCATCCTGAGCCCGATCGCCGCGTGGCGCGAAGCGGCGCCCCGAGGGGGTAGGGGCGCTTGCCCCCACGGGGCCGTTGCGCGAGGCTTACGCGCGTAGCGGGGCACGGGGAACGAGGGTACGGGGAGGACGAGCACATGCCGCTTGACCGGGGACTTGACTGGCTCCTTGACGATCTCACCAGCAGGGTGCAATTCATACGGCACGCCTTGGTGCTGTCGAACGACGGACTGGTCACCGGGGCCAGCACCGGGCTTGCCCGCGAGGACGCGGAGCACCTGGCGGCGGTCTCGTCCGGTCTGCAGAGCCTGGCGCGCGGCTCGGGGCGCCACTTCCGGGCTGGCCGCGCCCGTCAGACCATGGTCGAGTTCGACGAGGCGTTGCTCTTCGTGACGGCCGCGGGCGACGGCAGTTGCCTGTGCGTGCTGACGGCCGCCGAAGCCGACGTCGGCCAGGTCGCGTACGAGATGACCCTGCTCGTCAACCGGGTCGGCGAACATCTCGGAGTCTCCGTTCGTCAGGGCGGGCCCGAGGACCTCGGGCCCTTCTGACCTGCACTTCTCGTCGCCGATCAAGAGTTATCCACAGGGGTGACGGGCGATGACTCCCTCGGGCTACCGTAATCACGGAGAGTATTCGAGTCGACGGGGGAGGACAGCTATGACGGTCAAGGAAGGGCTCCGAGCGCACGCAAGGACCCGAGCCGGGGACGTCAGGACCCGGCCCGGGCGTGCCAGGACCCAGGCCGTGCGGGCCGGGGGCGCGAGCGTGCGGGCCGACGCCCATGCCGCGGAGGTCAGTACAGGGGTGGAGGGCGAGAGCGGGCACACTTCGCCCGCCGCCCCGGCGACGACGGTCGCTGCCGGGCGTGCGGCTCAGGAGCTGGGAATCCGGCGTGCGGAATTCGAGCTCGCGGTGCACCTGGGGCTGATCGCCGTCGTCAGCGCACCGGGAGGCGGGCGGCCACGAGTGCAGGAGGAGGAGATCGCGCGCCTGCGGGAGCAGCCGGGTTTTCCCGATGACCTGGCGGAGCGGGTCCGCACCGTCGGAACAGCGGAGGGAGCGGCCCTGCTGGACATCGCTCCGGCGCGATTCACTCGGCTCGCCCGGGCCGGCTGCGTCTCACCGGTCACGTTCTATCTGAACCGGTATCGCGCGGTGGTCTGGCTCTACCTCGCTGACGAGCTCGCCGCCTTCGCGGCCCGGGAACCAGAGCTGCTTGCGGGGCGGACACCCTCGAGGATGCGCACGATCCTTGAGTCGGGCGCCGACTGGCGGCCGCGCAACTGGCGCTCGCAGCGCATCGATCGGCTGCTGAACCGCACGCGGGACCCCTGGGTGCGGACGGCGATCCAGGCGTCGGCGCTGGACCCGGTGCAACTGGCGGAAGTAGTGGACGACCCCTATGAACGCGCCTATCTCGTGCGGGTCCGGCCGGAGCCGGTCTTCGGACGTTCGGGGTCCATGGCGGCGAGGGAAGCCATGGGGGAGCTGATGCTGGCCGACGACCCCGACGAAATCCTCTGGCGGAGGGTCAACCTGACGCTGGAGCTGGATGAGGCGCGCGAGGACCGGCCGGCCCCGCTCCCCGGGAACGACGGAGGAAGTCGAGCGGCGCCCGCCGCCCGGACAGATGTCGTCGCCCGTACCGGTGCCGCGGCTCCGGAATCCGCCGCCGAGCTCGCATCGCCGCTCGCCCGCGCCGGGTCGGCTCGCTCCGCCGTGACGGGAGCGCCGACCAGGAGGGGGCTGCTCGCCAGGCTGGGGTGGCGTGGGCGTGGCGCCGGATAAGTTTTCGCGCCGACCATTCGGATGGGCCATCCTGTCCGCATGTTGATCAGGGAAGCAACCCCCTCCGAGGACTGGCCCGCCATCTGGCCGTTCTTCCATTCGATCGTCTCCGCGGGCGAGACGCTCACCTATCCGCTCGACCTCGGCGAGGAGGACGCCGAGGGCTGGTGGTTCGTCGCGGCGCCGAGCCGGGTGGTCGTTGCCGTGGACGATGCCGGGACCGTGCTCGGCACGGCGAAGATGAATCGCAACCACATGGGCAACGGGTCGCACATTGCCAGCGCGACGTACATGGTCGACCCCGCTCACTCCGGCCGGGGGGTGGGACGCGCGCTGTGTGTGTACTCGGTCGACTGGGCTCGCGCCGAAGGGTATCGGGCCATGCAGTTCAACGCGGTGGTCGAGACCAACACCCACGCGGTCAAGCTGTACCGGTCGATCGGCTTCGATGTGATCGGAACCCTTCCGGAGGGCTTCGATCACCCTACCGAGGGCTATGTCGGGCTTCACATCATGCACAAGGCCCTGTGACGACAGAGAGCCCTCACATCGCCGTGGTGCCGCCGACTGGAGCGGGCGCGGCGACCAGGTGAAGGGATGGCCCGCTGGCGGCCCCAGCTCGGGGCCCGGCAGTGTGCGGCCTGCCGGGCCACCGTCCGCCGCGCCGCTCGCGGTGAACCTCGGGACGACCGCCCCGGCCCAGGAGAGAGCGGTCCATCCAGAGCCCGGCGAGCCCTCGACCATCACCACGCCCGTGTCGTCCAGGCTGTGTTCGGCCGCCAATCCCACCGTGACGTTCCGTGCGCGGGCGGCTGTCCACGCGGATGGCAGCACCGTGACTGACGAGCGCCACGTTCCCGGGCTCTCCGAACCCCGCTGCCTCGGCCACCACGGCGTCGAAGCGGGCCAGCGCCTCCGTCCCGCTCTCGCCCCTGGGCATCCTTCGGGCGATATCCCCCGCGGACCAGGCGAAGGCGGTCTTCCACCCTCTCATTCGGCCGGACCGGGGGACAGCACGATGTGAGGCTTGCTCGCCTCGCTGGAAGTGCCGGAGGCGTAAGCGGAGTTGGTGCGACGTTCTACGGAAGGGGCGGCTGCGGCGTGCCTGCGCGATGGCAGTACTGTGCGCCCCACCGCCATTCGGGCGATGAGACGTATCTGGAGGAAGAATCCATGACCATACCCAGGAGATCGTGGCGTGGCGCGGGAGCACTCGTGGCCGCTGCGGTCGTCGGCCTGACCGGAGGAGTCATCTCCGCCGGTCCGGCCGCGGCTCATACCCCCACCTGGGCCGTGACCTGCTCCGAGGTGACTGTTGACCTCATCGACTACACGAGCAGCGTCCCCAACACGGTGACCGTCATGGTGGACGGCAAGGACCTGCTGCCCACCGAGACCTTCGGCCGTGAGTTCCACGAGAAACTGACGCTTCCCGAGCACGACGAGCCGGTGACCGTCCGACTGGTCGTCAAGGACGCCGACGGCGAGGGCAAGCACTCCATCGACGAGACGAAGACGGCGGAGGTGTGCGACGAGAAGCCCAGTCCCACGCCGACCGAGCCGACCCCGACCCCGTCGGAGACGCCGTCCACCGGGGCGCCCGAGCCGAGCGCCACCCCCAGTGAGCAGCCGTCGGAGTCCGCACCCGCCGTGCCCGCCCCGAGCCCGAGCTCGCCGGACCTGGCCGAGACCGGCTCGTCGTCGTCGACTCCGGTCATCGGCGGCGCCGCAGTAGCTGTGCTGCTGGCCGGGGGCGGCATCCTGTGGGCCGTCCGCAAGCGGCGTACCGCCCAGGACTGACGCTCCCGCGGCCGAGGGGTGTGCCGCATCACTACGCTGATACGGCACGCCCCCTATGGTCCGTCACCGTTCGGCGACCGTCGGCGGCGGTGTGGTGGCAGGCGGGGGAGCGGGGCCGATCTCGCACCAGACGGCCTTGCCCTCGCCCCTCGGCTCGATGCCCCAGCGCGTGGCGACCGCGTCGAGCAGGAGCAGCCCCCGGCCGGAGGTTGCCGTCTCGCCCGGCGTACGCCGGCGGGGCCAGGCGCTGGACCGGTCCTGGACCGACAGCCGGATCCGCCGCACCGGTTCGGGCAGCACCTCCAGCGTCAGGACGGCCCCGCCCTCGGTGTGCAGGAGCACGTTCACCAACAACTCGCCCGTGACGAGCTCGGCATCGTCCGCGAACCCGGCCATGTCCCAGTCGCCGAGAGCCTGGCGCACGATCGCGCGGGCGTCAGAGAGCCCTTCCGGGTCCGCCTGGTGAATGTACTGGTGCAGCCGCGGCGCATGCGACGACCCCACGTCAGGGCTTCGGCGCAGGACGAGCAGCGCCACATCATCCCCCGACCCCCACCGTTCCCACAGCCGTTCCGACAGATGATCGGCCAACGCCTCGGCCCCGGCGGGCCCGGCGCTCACCTCGGTGCGCAGCGCTTCGATCCCGGTGTCGAGGTCGGCCCCTGGCTCCTCCACCAACCCGTCCGTGTACAGGACGAAGGTCTCACCGGGCACCAGGTCCAGCCTGGTCTCCGGGTACTCCTCGTCCTGGAGGTCCGTGGAGGTGCCCAGCGGCAGGCCGCCGCGTACCTGCGGGCTGCCCACCCGCCCGTCGAGGTGGCGGATCAACGGGCCGAGATGTCCTGCCCGCACTACCTGGACCGTTCCGGACGCCAGGTCGACCTGGGCGTAGGTACAGGTGGCGAAGCGCTCGGTGTCCAGTTCGGCGAGGAAGCGGGAGGCCCGTGCCAGGACGGTGGCCGGCGGGTGCCCTTCGGCGGCGTATGCGCGCAGGGCGATACGCAACTGGCCCATGATCGCGGCGGCGTGGGTATCGTGCCCCTGCACGTCCCCCACGACCAGCCCGTAGCGGTTCTTGGGCAGGGTGATCACGTCGTACCA
Source organism: Streptomyces sp. NPDC102283 (assembly GCF_044766265.1). Classification (NCBI taxonomy): domain Bacteria; kingdom Bacillati; phylum Actinomycetota; class Actinomycetes; order Kitasatosporales; family Streptomycetaceae; genus Streptomyces; species Streptomyces sp. NPDC102283. Next base: position 141,679 of record NZ_JBIWLQ010000020.1, on the reverse strand, counting down.
GTCGCCACCGACCTGCCTGCCGCTCCACGCCGCGTGGTAGCGGACCGCGATCTCACCGCCCTCGACCTCCTGTATCCGGGGCGGGAGCATCGCGGACTGGAGCTGCGTGGCGAACTCCCGCTCCTCGTCGAAGAGCATCGCCCGTTGCAGGGACTGGGCCACGATGGCGGCGAGGCCCAGGCACAGAATGCGCTCGTCCGCGTTGAAGACCGTGCGCTCGCGGTAGAAGAGGGCCAGACCACCGAGCGACCGGGCCTGGGCCACCAGCGGCAGATACGCCGCCGCCCTGAACCTCAGCCTCCCGAGATGCGACTCCAGCTCCGGGTATCGACGGGCGAGCGCGGCGAGGGAGGTGATGAACCGGGGGCGTCCGCTGCGGATGGTGTCCGCGAGGGGGAGGTTGCGGTCGAGATCGCCGGAGCCGAGCCCGTCGAGCACCTCGAGCGACTCGCCGCTCAGCGCGACGATGCTCAGCGCGGAGTTCTCCACGAGCCCCAGGGCGAGACCGTCGGCGCCCAGCCGTGCCAGCCCGCCGGGCCCGGTGAGGGCGGCCGTCACATCGTCCACGGTCACGGCACGGGACATGGCACTCGTTGTTCGTTCAACGATATTGGTCTGGCGCTGCCGCCGCTTTTCCAGATCGAGAACGAAGGCCGAATGGGTGACCTCCGCCGTCGCGTCCCGGACGACCCCTACGATCCGGTGGGCCCTTCCGTCCTTCGATCGCAGAATGCGGGCCTGGACATGGGTCCACTGTGTGGTCCCGTCGTCCAGCGGCACGCGGAAGTGGACGCTGTAGGAGTTGCTGCCGCCGGTGATGGCCTCGTCGATCGTGACATCGAGCCGGGCCCGTTCCGCCGGTTCCAGGTGCTCCAAAAGTGTGCCCGGGCGTGCGTCGAACGTCGCCGGATCCACGCCGAACACCATGAGCCCTGCCTCGTCGATGTCCAGGGTCCGGGTGTCCAGGTCCCAGTCGAAGCTTCCGGTCCGGTTCATGGCGAGGCGTTCCGTCGGCCGGATCTCACCGGCTGTCTTCCGGTCGATCCGGCGGAGCGGAGAGGCTTCGGCGTCCTGCCGCCGTTCGTCGTCGGTCATGCCAGCTCCGGAGGTCGTCCGGGCGGAGGTCGCACATCGGCGGACTCCGTATGCCTCAATTGTCGAGCCGCAGCCATCGGAGTGCCACAGCGGAGTGCCCGCTATTCCTTTCGGCCTGATCCGGGAGACTTTCGGCCCGATCCGGGAGAGGGGGGCACGGAGCGGCTGCCGAGGGCCGTCCGCGACCATGGAGGGCGTCCCACGTATCCACGAGCCCAGCGAGCGGAGCGCACGCATGAACGACGACCAGCCCGTCCTCCTGGAGAAGAGGGGCACATGCCTGCACCTCACACTGAACCGCCCGCGGGCGCTCAACGCACTCAGCCACATCATGGTGCGGCTTCTCGACGAGGCACTGTCCCGCGCCGAGGAGGACGAATCGATCGCATCGGTAGTGCTCTCCGGGGCCGGCGACCGGGGCCTGTGCGCCGGTGGCGACATCCGGGCCCTGCACGACGACGCACGGGCCTCGGGACGCGAGTCGCTGGAGTTCTGGCGTGACGAGTACCGCTTGAACGCCCGCATCGCCCGATTCCCCAAACCGTACGTGGCACTGATGGACGGCATCGTGATGGGCGGGGGAGTCGGGGTTTCGGCGCACTCAGGAATCCGCGTCGTCACCGAGCGTTCACGCGTCGCCATGCCCGAGACCGCGATCGGCTTCGTGCCCGACGTCGGGGGCACCCGCCTCCTGTCCACCGCCCCCGGCGAACTGGGCACCCATCTGGCGCTCACGGGCCGTTCCGTCGGGGCGGCCGACGCCGTTCTCTGCGGTCTGGCCGATCATCACGTCCCTGCCCGCCTTCTGCCTGCCCTGACCGAAGCGCTGGGCGAGGCGGCCGGTCAGGACACGTCGGTGGCGGGCATCGTCCAGCGCTTCGCCACGGAGCCGCCTGCCGGTGAGCTTGCGGCGCAGCGCGACTGGATCGACGGTTGCTACGCGGCGGACAGCGTGGAGGAGATCCTCCGGCGGCTGCGCGAGAACGGCGTTTCAGCTGCCGAGGCGGCGGCTGATGAACTCCTGACCAAGTCGCCGGTCGCGCTCAAGGTCACGCTCGCCGCCATCCGCAGGGCAGCCCGGCTCGACAGCCTGGAGGCCGTTCTCGACCAGGAGTTCCGTGTCTCAAGCCGGGCATTCGAACACCCCGATTTCGTCGAAGGTGTGCGAGCCCGGATCATCGACAAGGACAACGAACCGCAGTGGAGGCCGGGCTCCCTCACCGAGGTCGACGACCAGGAGGTCGCCCGGTTCTTCGCACCGCTCGGCCCCGGCGAACAGGAGCTCGGACTCGCTCCGGGCACCATGCGCACCCCGGTCAGCGAGGGGCAGGCCGGATAGGACGGACCGGCGCGTGTCAGTCCGGGGCTTGCCCCTCCGGCCTGCCTATCTGTCGCTGCCGGAAAGGCTCGGCTGCAGTGCCCGTACGAGAGCGAACAGCCGGTCCTCATTGCCTGTCAGCCCCGCGTTGCGCAGGGCATGGTCGGCCTCCCGCATCGGAGAGGTGAGCAGCGGCAGGTAGACCGGTGCGTCGTCGGGGTCCGCGAGGGCTGCCCGGGTGGCTTCCAGCAAGCGGACGTACGCCTGCGCCGCGGCGAGCTCGTCGTTGTCCATCTCAGCATCTCCTCCTCAGAGCTGTCGGACCGTCAAGCATCTCTCATGGTTCTGACAACGCCGCCTCAGGCCCGGCCGTGCCCGCCGGGCAACCCGCTCGGCGGTTCCACCTCCAGGTAGCGCCGTCTGCGGGGCCCCCGATAGAGCAGCACCGTCCAGCCCAGGTCCCGCAAGGCCGAAGCACAGCCGGCCAGCGCCTCCTCCTCGTTATGAGCGGCGCCGCTGCCGGGCGGTCCGGCCCATTCGACCCGCACCGAACCTGCCGACTCCCCGTTGCTCACCCGGTACCCGGCAGACACACGGTGTCCCGACGGGCCCACGGCCGAAGGCGTGGCCCCTGACCTCTCCAGCGCCAACGCGACCGCTCTGATGGGCCGTTTCAGTTCCCACGGAGCCGGCGCGGCCACGGGGTCGGGCAGCCCGGCGCCGGTGAGCCGACGGATCTGCAGCAGTCCCTCGAACGCGGTCCGCACCGAGGCGGCCCGTGCCGCAGCGGGCTCGGCTGCCGGTGGGCCGTCGCCGGTCGCGGGCTCGAACCCGTTGCTCTCCTCGGTGCCCATGCGTCCCCCTCGGGATTCGTACCATGCCCAGTGTGCACCGGCCAGCGGCGTTCGTTGGGAGTCCCAGAGGTCGACAGGGTGCCGGCGGGGGACGCCGGGAGAGCTGCTTCCCCGGCTTCTCGGTAGAATCGTGCGCTCTGCACCCGCATCTTCCGCAGCACCAGTCAGCGAGGATCCACCGCCCGTGTCCGACAACGAACCGACCGCCGTGCCCGGCAACAGGCGCGAGGCCCTGCGAGCGGACTGCGCGAACTGTTTCGCTCTCTGCTGCGTCGCCCTCACGCTGACGGCCTCGTCGGATTTCGCCATCGACAAGGACGCCGGGCGGCCCTGTCCCAACCTTCAGGACGACTTCCGCTGCGGCATCCACACCCGGTTGCGTCCGAAGGGCTTCTCGGGCTGCACCGTGTACGACTGCTTCGGCGCCGGTCAGAAGGTCTCCCAGGTGACCTACGGCGGCCGTGACTGGCGTTCGTCCCCCGACCTCGCCGCGCAGATGTTCCAGGTGTTCCCGGTCATGCGTCAACTCCATGAACTGCTGTGGTATCTCACCGAGGCACTCGCCCTCCCGGACGCACGCCCCCTGTACGCCGAGATCCGCCGAGCCCTGGAAGCGACGGAACGGCACACCTCGCGCCCGGCCGTCGACTTCGCGGAACTGGACGTCGCCGGTCACCGGGACCGGGTCGCCGGGCTGCTTCTGCGTACCAGCGAACTCGTCCGGGCCGCCGCGCCCCGCCGCAAGAAGCGCAACCACCGCGGTGCCGATCTCATCGGGGCCCGCCTGCGCGGCGCCGACCTGCGCGCAGCGGACCTCCGCGGTGCCTACCTGATCGCCGCAGACCTCACCGGCGCCGACCTCCGCCTGGCCGACCTCATCGGCGCGGACTTCCGCGACGCCGACCTCTCGGGTGCCGACCTCACAGGAAGCCTGTTCCTCACCCAGGCTCAGCTCAACGCCGCGCGGGGCGACGCGAAGACAGCTCTTCCCTCATCCCTGAGCCGCCCTCCGCATTGGGCTTCGTAGGCACTTCACCGAGCTATGCGTTGTCGCGCAATTGATCACGTCGTGCTTGCGCACCTGTCTGCCCTCGGGCCAGCCGGTGATGGTGAGCTTGTGGAGACGGGCGATGTCGACGACCAGCACCCTTCCGGAAACTCGTGCGAGGCGCAGGCCGAGTAATGTCCCGAGGTGGGCGCCGATCCGGTTGGCGGCCGACTGGAGACCCTGAACGACGGGGTCGACTGTCGCAGGGTGAGCTTCGTCCTCCTGCTGGACGAACACATCGTCCGCCTTTCGATCGCGACCCGCGACCGTCTGCGACGAAGGCCAAGCGCTTGACCTGACCCAGCATGACCCTGAGCCTCGGGATTGCGGGAAATTAGTGACTTCCGGTTTCTCCCCGGACGTCCTTCTCCAGGGCCGCCTTGAGGCGCGTCAGCGTCGTACGGATATTGCCGCCCTGGAACTGCGCGAAGGTCTTCCCGCCCGTAGCGGCGCGGTCGAAGGCATTGGCGAGGAAGTCAGGCCAGCGACGCCGGTCGTCGGTCCAGGTCTCGGTGACCAGGGTCGCGCCGTCCACCGCCTCGAATCGGTAGTCCCACGTGGCGATCGGCCCCGGGAGCAGAGGGCGTCGCAGACCGATCGCGTGCACCCGGAAGGCGAAGCGTTCGCCGGGGTCGGCCGCCGTCACCGTGCACCGTGTCGTCCAGCGCGCCGCACCGCGCTTGTTCCGCCCTTCGAAGACCATGCCGACGTACGTACCGCGCTGATCGCCATTCACGGTCGCACCACGGTTCTCAGGGCTCCAACGCCCCATCGCCGTGGGATCACTGAGCTGTTCGTAGACCTGCGCCGGGGTGGCGTCGATCACGATGCTGTCTGCTACGGACATGGTGCGGGGCATGGCGCGACTCCCTCGTCCACGGCCGTCGACGGACCACGCCCGGGCGCCGTACGGGCCGTGGGCCGACATCCCGGAACTCATATCTTACTCGCGAGTAGATTCTGTGGGGAGGCGGGTGGAAGCAGCTCCGGAGTGCAGGCCACACACATCCATGGGCGGCTGCGGCCGGACCACCGTGACACGATCCGGCACCCGGGTCCCGGCGGTTCAACGTGTGCGCCGGTCCCCGCGGTTCGCGACCCGGATCCTTAGGTCGGCCGGCAGGCTACGTACGCCGCCGCTGTCACGGGCTTCCGCGATGATCCCGGCCACAGACTGTACGACCTGCGCCGGCCGGGCTCCGGGCTCCACGACCACCGTCACCACCGCCCGCAGCGGCCGGCCGACCAGACGCACGCGGGCACGCGCCACGTTGTCGAACGCCGCCACCCGCGTCGTCATCGCTCGTTCCCACGAACTCCTGCGCAACACCGGCCCGGCCCGCGGGAGCACCGCCCACCGGCGTCTGCCCGACACCGCCTGACCGGCCAACCACCACACCAGCAGCGCTAGAACGAGGGTGAGCCCGGCGATCGATGCAGGGCCCCACCAGCCGCTTTCCCGGAACTGTGCGGACAGTCCGCGGTCCAGCATCACCCCGTCCGCCGCAGGCACCGGCCACCAGCGCGGGACGCGGTCCATCATCGGGATCGCCGAACCGTCGCCCACGGCCAGCCAGCCTCCGCAAGCCACCAGCGACAGCCCGGCGGTACCGAGCAGCGACCGATTGACCACGCTGCGTCTGTTCACCGACATCCCTTCACCCCTTCATCTGTTCAGCCGGAGCCGGAGCCGGAGCCGGAGCCGTTGTCGTCGCACCGGCCATGGATTCCGTCGGCTCCTCGATGGACGGCGGCTGCCCGTGCGGCTCGCGCCGGACTCGCATGCGGACCCGCAGCGCCGGAGTCCGCGCCAGTCCCAGCTCCGGCAAGGTCGCTCCAAGGACCCGGAGCACCTCGGCCCGCACCCGCTCCGGGTCGCCGTAGCCCACTTCTGCCAGCACCCTTACGCGTCTCCGCCGCACACTCACCCGGACCCGAACCACTCCGGCTACGGTGGCGGTCCTGTCCTGGACGACCCGGGCGACGGCCGAACGGTCGAGCGCGGCCCGCAGGCCTTGCGCGGGTGCGACCATCGTCAGCCTTCGCCGGTGCCCCGGCAGCAGGGCGCACCCCAGCAGCCAGACGCCGGTCAGCACGGCCAGCACCCCGCCGACCCGAACCGCAGTGTCCGTCGGGCCGTGCGTCGACGCCCAGTCGACCAACCAGGTCCGCCAGGCGGCGGGTGTGCCGCCGAGCCGGACTGCGACGACGTCCACCAGGAGCAGAGCACAGACGGCCGCAGCGACGACCGCTGTCAGCACCGCAGGAAACCGGCGCTGCGCCCGGATCCGGCCGCCCCGGCCGCCGCTCCGCACGGTGTGCTCCGCCGCACGCGCCGCGTCGTCTGCCCCCGGGGGCTCACCGTCCGAAGGCTTCCGGCCGGGTGGCAGGGGAAGCACCGAGAGCGCGTCGATCCGGATATCGGCGTGCGGGACGGACAGCCCCGTCAAGGCCGCGGTCCGGGTCCGTGCCCGCTCCCGGACCCGCCCTGCCGCTTCATCTGTTCGTATCGGATACGGCAGTCGGATGCCGACCGTGACCCGCGCGGTCGCTCCGCGCACCGAAGCCGAGCCGCGGGTCACCGCGCCGCCGTCGGGCAGCGCTTCGGCCGCCGCCCGCTCGGCGATCCGCCGGACTGCTCGGGGGGTCACCGTTGTTGTGCCACGCCCGGCGGCGGGAACCGTCATGGCCGCCGCCCCGCCACCGTGTCCAGGAACTCGCGCAGGCTGGTGCCCCGGTCCACGAGGTGCCCGGCGAACCAGCCCACCGCGCCGAGCGACGCGACCACAAGGAAGGCTCCGAACCCGCCGAACCAACCGGCGAACCCCAGCGCCATGCCCGCCGCCGCCCCGTACACACCCCGGCCCGGCGCACCGCTCGCCGGGTCGGACGCATCCGTCTTCCGCGTCACGCCGTCACGCCACGCGAGTTTCGGAGGGGGCGGCCTCGTCGTCGTCCTCGGGCAGATGCACGTCGTTGACCGTCACATTGACCTCGACGACCTCGAGGCCCGTGGTGCGTTCCACCGCCGCGATGACGTTCTCGCGGACGTCGTGCGCAACATCGGTGATCGCGACGCCGTACTCGACGACAAGGTCGAGGTCGATGGCGGTCTGGCGCTCGCCCACCTCGACCTTGACGCCCCGCCCGACGTTCGGCCGGCCGCCAGGCACCCGGTCGCGGACGGCGCCGAGGGTGCGGGAGAGGCCGCCGCCCATGTCGTGGACGCCGGGGATCTCTCGGGCCGCCATCCCCGCGATCTTCACGACGACGGTGTCCGCGATGGAGGTGCGGCCCCGGGTCGCCGCCGGCTCGGCCGCCCCGGTGGCCCCGCTGCCGAGCGTGGTGGTCCCGCCCGCGGAGCCGCTCTGCTTGGTCGCGCCCGTCCGTGAAGCGGCTCCCGCCGGGGGAGCGGTCGCTGCTGGCTGGATGGTGGTCATGGAAACTCCTCGCGTCTCGCTCGACTCGTTCTGCCTGACATCTCGTTGGACACGCTGTTCGCGAATTCGTCACGCGCGTTCGCGGAAATTTTCCGGGAGCAACCGGGGGAGCAGGGCGGCCGGGCGATGGCACGCCGTGCCGTGCAGCCGGGGGTATGAGGGTGCGTGACATTCGGTCGCGCGATGTGTCCAACGAACGAGAAGCGGTCACGAGGGCACGTGGAGAAATACGTGCCGGACCGTGTGCCGGACGCGTGCAGAAGCAGGAGCGAGCGTCGTGGAAATGAGTGGGGAAGGAGTTGGTCCGTGCCCGGCGACGGGAATCAGCTGACGGAGCGCGTGCCGGACGCCGTGGCGGCCGACGAGGCGCTGCTGGTCGTGAGGGCCGGGGAGGGGGACGAGGTGGCCTTCGAGGTGCTCGTGCGTCGGCATGGCCCAGTGATGCTGCAACTGGCGATACGGCTTCTCGGCGACCGGGCGGACGCCGAGGACGCCGTACAGGACGCCTTCGTGAGCGCCTGGCGTAAGCTCCCCGAATTCCGCCGGGACGCCTCGTTCCACACGTGGCTCTACCGCATCGTCACCAATCGCTGCCTCAACCGACTCAGAGCCCGCAGACCGGCGGCGGACCTCGACTCGGTTCCGGAACAGGCCGCCCCCGAGCATCAGGCGTCCCCCGCCCGTGCGGTGGAGTCCCGGGCGGCCGTCGACGCGCTGGCCGAGGCGATGGCGAGCCTCTCCCCCGAACAACGCGTGTGCTGGGTGCTGCGTGAGATGCAGGGGCTGTCGTACGAGAGCATCGCGGGAACGGTCGGAATCAGTCTGCAGGCGGTTCGCGGCCGGGTCTTCCGGGCCCGCCGCTCCTTGACGGAGGCGATGAGCGCATGGCGATGAGCGCCAATCCGGACCGGCCGGAGGAGAGCCGGCACGAGGAGGACGAGCGGCTCGGTTGCGGGCGGCTGCTCACCGACGTCTGGGAGGCCTGGGACACCGGCCGCTCGGCGGACGACCCTCACTTCGCCGCCTGCCCCTTCTGCTCGGCCGCCCTGGCCGATCTCACAGACCTCGGCGACGCAGTACGTCACACCTGCGAGCAGGAGCCGGGCCCCCCGGACACCACGGCCATAACGGCTCGGGTCATGGACCTCGTACGGCTCGAACTGCGCCCAGGACATCCACTGCCGCTGGGAGAGCCGGGGGAGGACCACTGGATGGTGGAGGCCGCGGTCGCACGGATACTACGGGCAGCGGTCGACAGGCTGCCCGGGGTACGCGCCGGGAGCTGCCGCATCGCTCCCCTCGACCCGGCGGATCCCACCGGAGAGCTGCACATCCGGGTCGAGGTCGCGGCGAGCCTCGACCTGCCCATGCGGGACCTGGCCGACGCCGTGCGCGCGCGGCTGGCCGAGGTCGCCGACCGGGACATCGGCATCCGCCTAGCCACCACCGACGTTCTCGTCGTCGACATCCTCGACACCGTCGATACTCTCGACATTCTCTATGAGGACGTCGGCCACAGTGGGCACGGCGAGGGAGACGACGGCACGGGGGCGGCCAGCAGCGGTCACGCGGACGGCCTGGCCGACGGACACGGGACGGGAGCAGCGCGATGACCGCGGTCACACGCAGGGACCGGGTGGCGGGGACCGCCGCCGAGGCCGCTCGCGGCGTGCCGGGCGTCGCCTTCCTGCGCCCCGGCGTGACGGACCTGCTACGCGCTCGGATCGCCGAGCGCACTTCGCTCCGCGCCCCGCTGAACGGGAACAGGGCGCCGGGAGTGCGGGTCGGCCGGGACAAGGAAGACGGCTGGCACATCGATATCCGGTTCGTCCTGTGCCGCGGCCACCGGGCGCTCGACACCACCCGGGCCGTACAGGCGGCGGTCGTCGCCGCCCTGCCCGGGGAGCCCGTGGCCTCGGTACGGATCACCGTGACGGGCGTGGTCTGAAGTCGCGGCCACTCCGACCGGGCGGGTACCCCCGTTTCCCACCCGGCCGGAGTGGTCGCCCGGTCGTCTCTCCCGCCCGATGGATGGCGTCAGGCGCGCCACTCCGCCGTGCGCTCCTGCGATGCTTCCGAGAGAGCCTTCACGATGGCGTCGACGTCGCCCTGGCTGCCGTACACCGGCGTGCCGGGCTGCTGGCGCCACGATTCGTCCAGGCCGCCGCTGTCGACCGTGTCGAAGCCCAACTCGTCGATGAGGTCCCGTACCGCCTGCTTGGCCGTCGAGTCGTCGCCGGCCACCGGGAGCGCCTGCCTTCCCGGAGCACCCTGCGGGCGGCCCCGGTCCAGGATGTCCTGGGCGTACGTGCCGTTGAACGCCTTGATCACGGGGCGGCCGATCTGCTGTTCCGTCCAGCGGCTCTCGGGCAGCCCCTCCTCGATGGCGTCGATGCGGCCGTCACGCTGCTGCGGGTAGTAGTTGCCGGTGTCGATGACCGCGGCGCCCTCCGCGGCACCGTCGAGAAATCCGGCGGGCAGCTCGGGCACGGCCTTCAGCGGCACGGTGACGACGACTACCTGGGCGCCGAGCGCGGCCTCCGACGCCGTCACCGGCCTCGCCCCGGTCTCTTCGGCGAGGGCGGTGAGCGTGTGCGGGCCGCGGGAGTTGGCAACCGCGACCTCGTGCCCGAGGGCGGTCAGACGCCGCGTCAGGTTGCCGCCGATGTTGCCTGCGCCGATGATGCCGATCTTCATGAATCCGACCTTCCGAAGCTTGCCGAGTGGAGAGGAGTGGGAGCAGTGGGGACGAGAGCAGCCAAGTGGGGAGAGGAAAGTGGTGCTGTCGGTTCACCAACTCCGGTGTCGGAGAAGCTATTCCGATGGCTGCGAGGGAATATTCGATCGGGTCGGGGACGTTGGCGTCCGCTTTCGGTCGCGCCGGCCGAGGACGGAGCGTTCGGCGTAGGCCATTTGAGTGTCCTTGTCGGCCGCTAGCCCCGGACGGGGAAGGATGTCCCACCGCACTGATCGCCGCGGGTCCATTCTGGTCGCCGAGTCCACACGGGCCGTCGACCGAAGGAGCGTCGTAGTGACGACGAGAGGCATCTCGCAACCGGTGGAGACCGATACCGCCGACCAGGACGAAATGCCGGTACGGCGCGGCGAACCCGGCAACGTGGTCATCAAGTGGATGACCACCACGGACCACAAGACGATCGGCACGCTCTACCTCGTCACCTCCTTCGCGTTCTTCTGCGTGGGAGGGCTCCTGGCGCTGGTGATGCGGGCCGAGCTGGCCCGGCCCGGCATCCAACTGATCTCGAACGAGCAGTTCAACCAGGCGTTCACGATGCACGGCACGATCATGCTGCTGATGTTCGCGACGCCGCTGTTCGCCGGATTCGCGAACTGGATCATGCCGCTGCAGATCGGCGCGCCCGACGTGGCGTTTCCCCGGCTGAACATGTTCGCGTACTGGCTGTACCTCTTCGGCTCGCTCATCGCGGTGGCCGGCTTCCTCACCCCGCAGGGCGCCGCGGACTTCGGCTGGTTCGCCTACTCCCCGCTCAACGACGCGGTCCGCTCGCCGGGTATCGGCGCCGACATGTGGATCATGGGACTCGCGTTCTCCGGCTTCGGCACGATCCTCGGCTCGGTCAACTTCATCACCACGATCATCTGCATGCGCGCACCCGGCATGACGATGTTCCGCATGCCGATCTTCGTCTGGAACGTCCTGCTGACCGGTGTCCTGGTCCTGCTGGCCTTCCCGGTCCTCGCCGCGGCCCTGCTGGCGCTGGAGGCCGACCGCAAGTTCGGCGCGCACGTCTTCGACGCGGCCAACGGCGGCGCATTGCTCTGGCAGCACCTGTTCTGGTTCTTCGGCCATCCCGAGGTCTACATCATCGCCCTGCCGTTCTTCGGCATCGTCACGGAGATCTTCCCGGTCTTCAGCCGCAAACCGGTCTTCGGCTACATCGGCCTGGTCGCGGCCACCATCGCCATCGCGGGTCTGTCCGCGACCGTGTGGGCGCACCACATGTTCGTCACGGGCGGGGTGCTCCTGCCGTTCTTCTCCTTCATGACATTTCTCATCGCCGTGCCGACAGGCGTGAAGTTCTTCAACTGGATCGGCACGATGTGGAAGGGGTCCCTCTCCCTGGAGACCCCGATGCTCTGGGCGGTCGGCTTTCTGGTCACCTTCCTGTTCGGCGGCCTGACCGGGATCATCCTCGCCTCGCCGCCCCTGGACTTCCACGTCTCCGACTCGTACTTCGTCGTCGCCCACTTCCACTACGTGGTATTCGGCACCGTGGTGTTCGCGATGTTCGCCGGATTTCACTTCTGGTGGCCCAAGTTCACCGGAAAGATGCTGGACGAACGGCTCGGTAAGATGACGTTCTGGACGCTGTTCGTGGGCTTCCACGGCACGTTCCTCGTTCAGCACTGGCTCGGCGCCGAGGGCATGCCGCGCCGTTACGCGGACTATCTCGACGCCGACGGATTCACCGCGCTGAACACGATCTCCACCATTTCCTCGTTCCTGCTCGGACTGTCGATCCTGCCGTTCTTCTACAACATCTGGAAGACCGCCAAGTACGGCAGGAAGATCGAGGTCGACGACCCGTGGGGCTACGGCCGTTCGTTGGAATGGGCCACCTCCTGCCCGCCGCCCCGGCACAACTTCGTCACCCTGCCGCGGATCCGTTCCGAATCTCCGGCGTTCGACCTGCACCACCCGGCGGTCCGCTCCGTGGAGGAAGCCACCAATCACCCGGAGAACTCCAAGATCGTCGCCCCGGGGGACCGGCACGAGTGAATCTCGGCCCCGGCCCTGACGAAGCGACGGAGAGGAGGACGGGGTGAAACCCGACAAGGACTGCGCCCGGGGGCTGGCGCAACTGGAGGGCTTTCTGCTCTGGAACGCCGAGGTCGAGCGGGCGCGACGGCAGGCGCGCCGGTTCACCGGCCAGTTGCCCTGGTTGACCACGGCGCAGCGCGAGGACGTCGAGCGGGTGTTCATCGCCGAACGCGTCACCGCTTCCCGGGAGTCGCTCACCCGTATCCGGGACCGCGTGGACGAACTGCGCGCGGAGTACGCCGGGCGCTACGCCCGGCTCCGGGCTCGATGTGTGGCCGTCTCGGCCGGCGTGGTGGGCGCGGCGACCTGCCTCGGCACGGCGCTGGCGTTGGTCCTGCGCTGATCTCAGTGGTGGGTCCGATGGGATCCGGGGGAACCCGGTGCGGCCGGTCGACGGCCGCACCGGACGGGTCCGGGGCGCGTGAGCGGTGCCGGAACGGTCAGTGCTGTACCAGGCAGAAGGGGTGCCCGGCGGGATCGGCGTACACACGCCAGCTGCGCCCCGCGTCCCCGGTGTCGAGCAGGGACGCCCCGCACGCCAGGGCCTCGTCGTGCGCCCGCTCCTGATCGGTGACGCCGAAGTCCAGGTGGAACTGCTGGGGCGGGTCCTGGCCGGGCCAGCGAGGCGGCCGATGGTCGGCCGCCCGCTGAAAGGCGAGGACGAGTCCGCCGGGCGTGTGCAGCGTGGACCAGTCCGCGTCGCACTCCCATCGCCGGTCGGGCAGGTCCACCTCGCCCCCGAGCAATGACGCGTAGAAGGCGGCCAGTTTCCTCGGATCCGGGCAGTCCAGGACCACACAGTCCAGTTCAGCGATCATGGCCGCATTTTAGGGGCCCCCGCTCGTTCCGGCCGCGCTCACGAAGCCTGGCGCGGCACCCGCTGCCTCGGGATCTCGGCTTCCCGGCTGCCCCCTCCCGTGGGCTCAGCGGGCCCCGAACACCTGCGTCCACACCGGACCGCCGCCGGAGTCCTGCTTCCCCACACCGATCTCCTTGTAGGAGCAGTTCAGGATGTTCGCGCGGTGCCCCGGACTGTCCATCCAGGATCGCATCACGTCGGCCGGGGTCCGCTGGCCCTTGGCGATGTTCTCGCCGTAGGTCGACCACTGATACCCAGCGGCCGTGATCCGGTCGCCGGGGTCCCTGCCGTCCTGCGAGGTGTGTGAGAAGTAGTCCTCGGCCTCCATGTCGGCGGAGTGCCGTTGCGCGGCCGTGTTGAGCTGATCGTTCACGGTCACCGGGCCGCAGCCCTCCTTGGCCCGTTCCGTGTTGACCAGTTCGGTGACCTGGCCGGCGGTTCCCGGCGGCGCGGGAGGCGCGGGAGCGGGCGGGGCCGGCTTCGGGACCGGGGCGGCGGTGGTGGGCGCGGGCGGTGGCGAGGTGCTCCGCTTCGGCTTGGCCTTGGGTGTACGCGAGGCGCTCGGCGACGGGAAGGCGCTGGGCGAGGCGGAGGCGGAGGCGGAGGAGGTTGGGGACGACGTCGGGGAGGTCGGCGTGGGCACCTCGGAACGGGGGGCCGGAGCGTCGGCCGTGACGGTCGTCGCGTCCCGGTTCTCGCCGTCGGTGTACAGGTGCACCGCCGCGCCGCCCGTGCCCAGCGCGGCGACCGCGACCACGGCGGCGACGGCCGAGTTGCGACGGCGCCGTCGGGCCTGCACCCGTCTGCGCTCCGCGCGCCCCGCACCTGCGCTGTGCGAGCCCGGACCGGGCGCCTGAAGGTGTGCGGCCGTGCTGAGCAGTTCGGGAGCTGCTCCCGTCCCGGCGGCGGCCACCGGGACCAGTGCGAGCCCCACCAGCAGCCCTTCGGCGGGCACGAGTTGCGAGCGGTGTCCCGAGCACACCGTGCACTCGCGGGCGTGGCGGGCCAGCCGCTTGCGCCACAGGGCGGAGGGGACGCCGTCCCAGCCGGCGGCGATGTCCCGCAGCAGCACGCACGGCGGCTCGGCCGCCAGCGCGCCCACCACGACCCTCGCCGCCTCCAGCTGTGCCTTCATCCGCTGCACCCGTACGGCGGTGTGCTGCGGGGAGAGTTCGAGAGCGGCGGCGACCTCGGCCCGGGACAGATGCCCGGCGGTCTCCAGCCACCACAGCGACAGCAGGGCGCGATCGTCTTCGTCCAGCCAGCGCGTCGCCTCCGCGACCTGGCGGCGCTGGCCGGTCAGGCCGAGTTCCAGGATCGTCACCTCGACGAAGTCCGCGCGGGGGTCCGGCAGGTCGTACGCCGCGTCCAGCCGGTCCGCCCGTATCGCACCCGACTGCCTCTCACGCCAGTGCGTGCGTATCTCGTTCATGGCTATCGCCACCAGCCAGGACCGAAAACGTTCCGGGTCGCGCAGTTCGGGCAGGCCCCGGAGCATACGCAGTACCGTCTCCTGCACCACGTCGTCCACGTCCGCATGACCGTCCAGCGCGCGTCCGACGACGTTGTACAGCAGCGGCAGGTACGCCGAGACGAGCTGGTCCTTGGCCTGCTGGTCGCCGCCCTGCGCCGCCGCGATCAAGACCGTCGGGTGATCCTTGCCCATGCTGTGCTCACTCTTCCGGGGTCCGGTGCTGTCACTTCCCACACTCGGGAGATGCGGTGCGGGCGGGACGATAACAAGAATCCGGTGGGTAACCCCGGAAACGTACGACGCCGCCCTCCGGAACCGGCCTCGTCGGCCCCTGTGGCGGCGTTGTGCGAGAGGTGCCCGACGTACCCCACGCACCGGTCCTGCCACGGAGAGTGATCCGCGGCAGGACCGGTGCGCGGGACGGATGGCGGCCGCACGGCGACCGCCCGGTCACCGGCGGGGCTGCTCAGGCGCGGGGCGGTCCGCCCTGGTTGCGGTCCGTCCCGAACTGCTGCCTCAGCTTGTCCTGGGCGGTGTCGACGTGGCCCTTGTACTTGCCCTTCGTACGGTCGTCGACCATGTCGCCGCCCTTGTCGATGCCCTTTCCGACATGCCCCTCGTGACCCTTGAGCATCCTCTTGATCTTGTCCAGTGCGGACATACGTCCTCCTCGTCGACTCTGCACCCCCCTCTCAAGGGTCACCGCACCGGGCACCGCCCGCATCCGCGCCGGGCGCGGCGAGGACGCTCCCAGGTGGGACGGGGGAGGGCGGGAAGTGTGAAGCCGCGCCGACTGGGCACATACCGGTTGACCAGGAGGAGGTGGTGGCAATGGGCCGCATCCGAGTCGTCGTCCGTCGTCCCCCGCCCCCTTCGGGGCCTCCGCCGCTGGACCTGCGTACCCCGTCCGGTCGCCCCCTGCCGTACTGACCGTCGGCGCGCCCTCCTCTTCGAGGTACGGGCGCGCCCGCCGGGAATCGCGGGACGGCTCTCAGTGGTGATCCGGCCGGGGGCCGCCGTCGAGAGGGCCGTGGCGCCGTGGTCTGTCCTCGTACCGCGCCGCGGCCGGTCCCGACAGCGGCGCCAGCTGCTCCACCAGGGCTTCCAGCTCCTCGACGGCGTGTTCCGTCTCTCGGCGGATGTTCTTGTGCTCCGCGACGACGGCCCCGAGCAGCAGCGCGGTGAGCGCGACGCTTCCGTTGAGCACGGAGAGATTGACCATGATCTCCATCAGGCTGTGTCCCGCGAACGGCCCCACGGCATCCGTACCGGCGATGATGGCGAGCACCGAGACGACAAGGGCGCACGGAGCGCTGCCGGGCAGCTGGAAGCGCAGGGCCGCCCAGATGATCACCGGGAACACCAGATAGATCATCGACAGCGAGGTGCGCGTGGCGATCAGCGACGACACGACCACGACGGCCGCGAGGACCGATGCCTCCAGCCAGCGGTCGGACGGGCGGGGCCACCGCACCCCGCGCAGGACCAGCAGCACAGGGGTGACCACCAGTACTCCCATCGCGTCCCCCGCCCACCAGGACGACCAGACCAGCCAGAATCGTCCCGACGGGACCTTGTCGTCGAGCAGCAGTGTGAAACTCCCGATGCTGGCGCTGATCAGCATCCCCGCGAACGCGCCGAGGAAGACCAGACAGACCCCGTCCCGCAGCCGCACCAGCTCCGTGCGGAAACCGACCCTCCGCAACAGGGCGTACGAGGCGAGCGGGGCGACCGTGTTGCCGAACATGATGGCCAGGCGGCTCACGGTGAACGCGTCGCCGATCTCGGAGACCGTGACCAGCGTGCCCAGCGCGATACCCGGCCAGACGCGCGCGCCCAGGCAGAGCACTGCGGCCAGTGCGATGCCGGTGGGCGGCCACAGGGGGGTGACGACCGCGCCGTCCACGACGACCTGGCGCATCAGCCCGAGATGCCCCACCAGGTAGTAGGCACCGGCCACGCCCAGGATCTGCGCCACGTACACGGCCCGACGTCTGGCGCTTTCGGTGCGGATCACACCACTTATCAGACACCGACCGCGGCGGGACCCGGCAGGTGACACGCGCGGTACGGGCAGGCGTCATCGCGTTCCGCGGCGGGCGGCGGCATGCCGCAGGACCAGTACGGCCGCGTCGTCCTCGTGCCCCGTCACCTCCGTCGCGCCCAGGACCTCGTCGGCCAGCTGAGCGGCGCTCGCCCCGGCGAGCGCCGCGACCAGCTGCCGGACCCGCTCCAGGCCGTCCTCGATCAGCAGCGAAGGCCCCTCTACGACCCCGTCGGTGAGCAGCACGATCGTCCCGTCGGAGTCGAGGGTGCGCCGGGTGACGGGATAGACCTCACCGGGCTCGATGCCCAGAGGCATGCCGCCCGGGTCCTCCGTGACACCGGACCTGCCCTCCGTATCGGCCCACACGGACGCCACGTGCCCGGCCCGCGCGCTGTGCAACTGCCAGGTCGCCGGGTCCAGACGCATGAACGTGCAGGTCGCGAAGAGGCCTGAGTCCACGGACACCAGGAGGTCGTTCGTCCGTCCCAGGACCTCGCCCGGATCGGACGCCGTGCCCGCGATGGCCCGCATCGCGATGCGGACCTGTCCCATGAAAGCGGCGGCCTCGACATCATGGCCCTGTACGTCGCCGATGGCGAAGCCGAGGGCCCCGTCCGCGAGCGGGAAACCGTCGTACCAGTCGCCGCCGATGTCCAGACCGTGACGAGCGGGAGCGTAACGTGCCGCGGCCTGGAGACCGGGGAGCGTGGGCAGGGCCGACGGAAGCATGTCGCGCTGGAGCGCCTGCGCGAGTTCCACCCTGGCCTGGTGGAATTCCACCTCGCGCCGAGCGCGGGCAGTGAGGTTCTGCAAGGTGTTGAGCAGGTCTTCGGCGCTAGCTGAGCGGGGAGTCCGACGCCGGTTCATGTGCCGCTCCGCGGTGCGTTATGTCCCTGAATCATAGGGCGGGCGCCCCGGAGCGGCGACTGCGGGCACCTCAGCGTTCCCGTAGCCACCTGGGCGAGTCAGGACGGCCGGGCGCGGTACAGATCGCGGAGCGGGGCGATCTCTGCACCGTGGTGCAGAACCTCCTGATTGACACACCAGACGATGTCGACGAAGGGGTCCTCGGTGTCGCTGCCGTTCGGATACGTGCTGTACCCGACAGTGTCCAGGGCCGTGTCGTCAGCGGTGAGCAGGGCCTCACGCCAGTCGGCGGACGCGGTCTCGAAAGTGGTCACCGCCCCGGCGGCGTCACCCGGAGTGCGGTAGCCGTCGCGTGTGAGCGCCCTGCTGCCACAGGTGTGATCGGCACGCAGGGTGAGCATCTCGGCGAGATGGCTCAGACGCCACGCGATGGTCGTGAACGGCGGAGGGAACGGATGCGGGGAGTCCGCCGAGTCCCGCCCCCAGTCCCCGGCTCCTGCCAGAACGGTCGCCCGCGCCCCGGGACCGTCGCCGCGACGGCGTACGGACCAGCAGTCGGGCACGGGTTCCCAGAGGTGCTCGTCGTCGCCGAGCGGGGTGACGACGATGTCGACGCCGTTGCCGCTGTCCGTGACGGGGCCGGCCAGGCGGGGGAGGAGCCGCTCACGGCCGAAGCCGAACTGCTCCAGCAACGGGATCAGGCGCGGTGGGAGGGTCATCGATGGAGCGTTTCACGGCCGGTGGGCGGGCACACACCCTCATGACCGGTGGTCGCGACCCCGCAGGTCCGGATCGGCGGGGTCGGGCGGCTCAGCCTGGCCGGATGGACCCTCGTACCGAGCCGTTGTCAGTGCCCGGTGGGATGCTGCCCGCATGGACGAGCTGATGAGGCAGCGACGGGTGTACGGCACCGACCACGACGACCCCCGCCCCGGGCCGAGGCCGGGGCACGACTATCGGGAGCTGGTCGGCGGCCCGCTCGACGGGCTGCTGCTCGACGTCACCGGCTGGGGCGAGGCGGAGCTGCGCGACGGCGTCGGGCTGGTCACCGAGATCGGCGCCTACGGGCCCGGAGGACGTGCCGAGTACGGGCCGCGGTCGCCGGACAGCCACCAGTGGGACTGGCGCGGCGACGTGCGGTGAAGGCCAGGTGGTGATGGCAGGGGCGGCAGGAATCGAACCTGCGACATACGGTTTTGGAGACCGCCGCTCTGGCCGCTGAGCTACGCCCCTTGGTTACGGGTGAAGCCTGGCATGCCCACTCGCGGACGCCAACGGATTTACGCGGGCGCGGCGTTGAGCCCCGTCGGGCCGAACGTCCCCACGACCGGCCGGGGCCGATGCGGCGGGGTGCCGCCCCCGGGATGCCGGGCAAGCCCCGGGGGGAGGGGCTGCGGGCCGGACCACGACCGTCCGATAGGTTGGCCGGTCATGTGGGCTTTGAGCGCGGTCGGGCACCGTCGGCTGGGTGCGGCAGGATCTCTGGCGATCGTCGGCGGCGGCTGGTTCGCCGGAAAGCTGCCGGTCCACGACCCCTGGGGTCTGTGGACCGACCACGGGTCCGCCACGAAGGCGGCAGCGGCCGTCCTCGCCTACGTCGGGCTGACCGTCCTCCTGGTGGCCTGGTGGCAGTACGGAAAGACCGCCTCCACCGTCCGCGAGACCCTCGTGACCCTCGCGTGGTGGACGGCCCCGTTCCTGCTCGCGCCCCCGCTCTACAGCGCCGACGTCTACAGCTATATCGCCCAGGGCTCGATGGTCCTCGAAGGGCACGACGTCTACACCGTCGGCCCCTCCGCCCTGGACCCCGCCGGAATCGGCGGCGACGCCGCCGCGAGTGTCGGCAACCACTGGCGCGACACCCCGGCCCCGTACGGGCCCCTCTTCCTGATGCTCTCCGCCGCCGTCGCCTGGCTCACCGGCGGAACGATCGTCCCCGCCGTCCTGGCCATGCGGATCGTCGCGCTCCTCTCCCTCGCCCTGATCGTCTGGTCCCTGCGCCGCCTGGCGCGCGAACACGGCCGCAGTGAGAGCCGCGCCCTGTGGCTGGGAGCCCTCAACCCGCTGCTGCTGATGCACGTGGTCGGCGGCGTGCACAACGACGGGCTGATGATCGGCCTCATGCTCGCCGGCCTGGTGCTCGCCCTGCGCGGCAGGTGGCTCGCGGGCAGCGCCCTCGTCGGCCTCGCCATGATGGTGAAGTCACCGGCCGCCGTGGCACTCCTGTTCATCGGGGTTCTCGTGCACGCGTCCGCGACCGGCCCCCGGTGGCGCCGCTGGGCCAAGGGGCTGCTCGCGCCCGGTCTGATCGCCTGCGCGGTCGCCGGAGGGGCCACACTGATCAGCGGCACCGGATTCGGCTGGCTCCACACCCAGGGCGTCGCCGCGAACATCCACACCGCGCTCTCCGTCACCAGCGACCTCGGCCTCGGGCTGGGGGAGTTGGCCCAGCTGCTCCTGGGCGTCGACGCGGAGCCGGTCAAGTCCGCCGTCCAGACGCTGGGGCTGGCGGCCGCTCTCGGCGTGATCGTCGTGCTGGCCCGGCGTGCGATGCGGGGCAGCACGACACCGGCCCACGCCCTGGGCCTCTCGCTGCTCGTCCTGGTCGCCCTCTCACCCATGGTCCAGCCCTGGTACCTGCTGTGGGGCATGGCCGTCGTCGCCGCGACGGAACAGTACGGCCGCCTCTCCGCCGTCCTGATCGTGCTCTCGGCGGCGCTGGTGTACGAGACCCACCCGATGGGCGCCACCCCGCCCTACGGATTCGCCCTGGCCGGACTCGCCGCCGTCCTCGGCACCCTCGCGCTCCGGCGCACCCCCGTCGTGCCGCCCGGCGTCCGGCTGCCCGGCCGGCGGGGCCTCGCCGGCTCTGCGGAGAACCAGGACACCTCCGCGTCCGTCACCACCCCCGCACCGGCCCCGCAGAACGCCCCTTGAGCAGAAAACCCCTCGACGCCCGGCAAGATCGTCGGCTACGCTGAGAGGGTCCTGTTGTCTCCGATAGAGGTGGACGTTGCGCATCTGAGGTCCGCGATCATCACGCGGTACGGCCCTGGCCCGTACATGGTCACGACGTGGTCGGCATTTCTGCCGCCCGTGACTTCCGCGTGGACGCGACCTCGGTGCTGAGCCGTCCCTCACCTTCGCAGGGCTGCTCTTCCCACCACTTTCCGGCCCCCGGCCGGGTCGCCGCGTGCTGTTCGCATACGAAGCCCCCCGTTCCTCCCGCTTCCGACTGCGAGAACCACATGAGCCATCCCACCGCGCCCAGCGCCTCCGTGGCAGCCTCCAACCTCACCTTCCGGTGGCCCGACGGCACGAAGCTCTTCGATGGGCTGTCCCTCACCGTCCCCCGGGGACGCACCGGGCTGGCCGGGGCCAACGGCGCCGGCAAGTCGACCCTGTTGCGCCTGTTCGCCGGACTCCTGCACCCCTCGGAGGGGTCTGTCACGGTCGGCGGAAACCTGGCCTACCTGCCGCAGAACATCACCCTGGACACCACGCTGCGCGTCGACGTGGCCCTCGGCATCGCCGCGCGGCGGGCCGCCCTGCGCGCCATCGAGTCCGGAGACGTACGGGAGGAGCACTTCGAGGCGGTCGGCGACGACTGGGACGTCGAGGAACGCGCCCTGGCCACCCTCGGCAGCCTGGGGCTCGGCGGCGTCGACCTGGACCGCACCGTCGGGCAGTTGTCCGGAGGCGAGACCGTCCTGCTGCGCTTGGCCGCGCTGCTCCTGGAACGCCCGGATGTCCTCCTCCTCGACGAGCCGACCAACAACCTGGACCTGTTCGCCCGCCGCAGGCTCTACGACGCCGTCGACTCCTGGCGCACCGGCATCCTGATCGTGGTCAGCCACGACCGGGACCTGCTGGAGCGGGTCGACCGTATCGCCGAACTGCGATCGGGCTCGGTCAGCTGGTACGGGGGCGGCTGGTCCGCCTACCAGGAGGCCCTCGCCACTCAGCAGGAGGCCGCCGGGCGGATGCTGCGCGCCGCCGACGCCGACGTACGCCGCCAGCAGCGAGAACTGGAGGAGACGCGGATCAAGGTCGCCCGCCGCCAGCGCCACGACAAGAAGCTCGACGGTCAGCGGAAGGCCC
The DNA here is from genome assembly GCF_044766265.1 of Streptomyces sp. NPDC102283. Classification (NCBI taxonomy): domain Bacteria; kingdom Bacillati; phylum Actinomycetota; class Actinomycetes; order Kitasatosporales; family Streptomycetaceae; genus Streptomyces; species Streptomyces sp. NPDC102283. The sequence goes on along the minus strand of NZ_JBIWLQ010000020.1, from coordinate 119,772 downwards.
CGCGCATCGTCGCCGGGGAACGCAAGCGATCGGCCCAGGAGTCCGGGGACCGGCTGCGCGGCCTCCACGAGGACCGGCTCGACGAGGCCCGCGAGCGCAGGGAGGAAGCCGCCGAAGCCATTCGCCGGGACGCCGAGATCAAGGTGAGCCTGCCCCACACCGCGGTACCCGCGGGCCGCACCGTTCTGACCGTACGCGACCTGAGCCTGCCCTACGGACGGCTGCGCGAGGGCAGCCTCCAGGTGAAGGGACCCGAACGCATCGCCCTGGTCGGCCGCAACGGGGCCGGCAAGACGACTCTGCTGCGGGCACTCACCGGGGAGCTCGCACCGAGCACCGGGGAGGCCACGGTGGCGGTGCCGCTGAAGTTCCTTCCGCAGCGGCTGGACGTCCTCGACGACGCGCTGAGCGTCGCCGACAACGTCGCCCGTACCGCCCCGGGCACCACCGACAACCAGATCCGCTCCCAGCTCGCCCGGTTCCTCTTCAAGGGGGCCCGCGCGAAGCAGCCGGCTGGCACCCTGTCCGGCGGTGAACGTTTCCGGGCGGCACTCGCGGCGACGATGCTCGCCGCCCCCGCCCCGCAACTGCTTCTGCTGGACGAGCCGACCAACAATCTCGATCTGGCCAGCGTGCGCCAGCTGACGAGCGCCCTGGAGTCCTACGAGGGCGCGCTCGTCATCGCCAGCCACGACCTGCCGTTCCTGGAATCCGTGGGCATCAGCCGTTGGGTCCTGCTCGACGACGAACTGCGGGAGACCGACGCCGAACAGGTCCGCGAAATGTTCGGGAGCCCGGAGTCCGCCCCGGCGGGTACGGCGTGACACCGACCGCACGATCGAAGGAGGAGAAGATCCGGATGGGCACTGACCTCGGCCCCTGCGTCGTACTGATCACCGGGGTGATGGCCGCGGGGAAGTCCACCGTCGCCCAGCTCCTGGCGGAGCACCTGCCGCGCGCGGTCCATGTGCGCGGAGACGTCTTCCGTCGCATGATCGTCTCCGGCCGCGCGGAGATGACACCCGACGAGGCGGAGGAGGCACGGAGCCAGCTCGACCTGCGCCAGCGGCTCTCGGCACAGGTGGCCGACGCCTACGCCGACGACGGATGGACGGCCGTCGTCCAGGACATCGTCCTCGGCGAGGACCTGCCCCGCTACGTCGCCAGGGTCCGCACCCGTCCGCTCCACGTCGTCGTGCTCGCCCCCACGCCCGCGACCGTGCGCGAGAGGGAGGAAACGCGGGCGAAGACGGGATACGGGGAGTGGACGGTCGAAGCGTTCGACGCGTATCTGCGGAGCGGGACGCCCCGTATCGGCCTGTGGCTGGACACATCCGGTCAGACGCCCGAGGAGACGGTTTCGGCCATCCTCGACGGGCTGCGCGGGTGATCGTCGACCCATGGGCCCGGGGCCACCGAGGGGAAGGACCGGGGGCGCGGGCGGCGGGTGCGGCGCGGCCTCTCAGGCCGCCTCGTAGTGGTGGGCCCGCCCGCCCCGCCACTCCACCCAGACCGGGTTGTCGAGGATCCGGTCCGCTTCTTCGAGGCCGGCCTCGTTCAGGAACACGATCACGTCGTGGTCGCTGTGGGCCAGCCCGAGTATCTCGTCCCGGCCCTCGTAGTGCACGGTCACCCGGCGACCGCCCGAAGAGGTCGGCCGGTGGATGACGATCGGGGGATTTGCCATGGGTCCACCCTGCGACGCGCTCCGAGCCCTCGCATCCCCTGCCCGCACCCTCCGACGGCGAACCGAAGCCGCTCCGGAAAAGGCTTCCGCGCCCTCCCCCGGGGCCGAGGAGGGCTTCAGCGCTCGGCGGATCCGAGTTCCACCGTTGTGGTGACACGCACCAGGGAGGGGCTGCGCGGGGCGGACCCGAACCCGAAGGCCACGGGCGGATCGAGCCTCGTCAGCCGCCCCAGGCTCGCCCCGCCCAGCACGGCGTCGGCGGCCACGACCGGCCGCAGCCCCCGCGCCCCGTACCACTCACGCCGTCCCGGACCCGCGCGGCCCAGGGTGCGTACGCCGGGCATCAGCAGCCGGGCCGGCACGTCGCACAGCGCGGCCCAGAGCGGGCTGCGGGCGAGCGTGGCCGGTACGGCGGACAACAGCAGGCCGAGTGCGGAGCGGCGGCCTGTCCGCAGCCGCAGGCGCAGCGGCCCCGCCTCGACGAGCCAGGTGTCGCCGGCGACGGCGACGGTCACGGGCACCACCTCGATCCGGTCGAAGCGGTAGGTGGCGGCCACGAAGTCCGCGATCCGCCGGGACGGGGCCAGCAGGACCCGCTCGCCGTCGCGATGCTCCACCATGACGTCGCTGAACGCCCCGAACGGCGAACGCGGCCAGTGGCCGACCACCAGCCGGGTGCCCGAGGTGGTCCCCACACCGGCGATCCAGCCGTCGAACCGCAGTCGCTCACCTGTCATGCCCACCAGTCTCCCCCGTCACGGGCGACGGGGGAGGAGCCGGCGACCGGCGCGGCGGATCCGCCGCCGTACGGGCTACTCGAAGCGGGACGTGTCCCCGGCTCCGCGGCGTACGATCTCGGGCTCGTCGCCGGAGAAGTCGATGACCGTGGTCAGCTCGGTGCCGCAGTCGCCCGAGTCGATGACGGCGTCCACCTCGTGCTCCAGCCGCTCCTTGATCTCCCAGCCCTGCGTCAGCGGCTCCTCCTCGTCCGGCAGCAGCAGGGTGCTGGAGAGCAGCGGCTCGCCGAGCTCGGCGACCAGCGCCTGGGTCACGACGTGGTCGGGGATGCGCACGCCGACCGTCTTCTTCTTCGGGTGCAGCAACTGGCGGGGAACCTCCTTCGTCGCCGGGAGGATGAAGGTGTAACTGCCGGGCGTCGCCGCCTTGATCGCCCGGAACACGTCGTTGTCCACGCGGACGAACTGCGACAGCTGCGCGAAGTCGTGGCACACCAGCGTGAAGTGGTGCTTGTCGTCGAGGTTCCGGATCGACCGGATCCGCCCGAGGGCGTCACGGTTGCCCAACTGGCAGCCCAGCGCGTAGCACGAGTCGGTCGGGTACGCGACGAGCGCACCGGACCGGATGCTGTCGACCACCGTGCTGATGGTGCGGGGCTGGGGATTTGCGGGGTGCACGTCGAAGTACTTGGCCATTCGCCGAGCTTACGCTCTCGGGCCGGACCGGTAGAGCCCTCCGCCGGGAAGAGCGGGGGGCGGCCCGTCGTCCGACGGGCCGCCTCTTCTTCCGCTTCGCGCGGCGGTGTTCACCGCCGGGCCGGTCAGACCGCCGCGGCCCCCACCAGCTCGTCCAGTACGTCCTCCATGGTCACGAAGCCGATGACCGTGCCCTTGTCCCCGGCGACCGCCGCGAGATGCGTACCGGCGGCACGCATCGCGGTGAGGGTGTCGTCGAGCGGGGTGTCGATCTCGACCCGGATGACGGGGTGGAGGGCGCTCGTGGGCAGCGCCTTGGTGCGCTCCGCGACGCCGAGGGCGTCCTTGATGTGGAAATAGCCCAGCAGCCCGTCGTCGGGCCCGGTGACCGGCAGCCGGGAGAAGCCCGACGCGACGGCGGCCCGCTCCAGACCCTGCGGGGTGATGCCCAGGTCGACGGTGACGGTCCGGTTCAGCGGGACCATCACCTCGCCGACCGGCCGGGTTCCGAGCTCCAGCGCGTCCCGCAGACGCTCCCCGTCGGCCGGGGCCAGCAGCCCGGCGTCGCTGGAGTCCTTGACCAGCCGTACGAGCTCGTCGTCGGTGAACACCGAGGCGACCTCGTCCTTGGGGTCGACCTTGAGCAACCGCAGCAGCATGTTGGCGAAGGCGTTGATGCCGAAGATGACCGGCCGCAGCGCCCGCGTCAGACCGACCAGCGGCGGCCCCAGCGCGAGTGCGGTGGCGACGGGGGCGGCCAGCGCGATGTTCTTCGGGATCATCTCGCCGATGAGCATGTGCAGATACGTCGCCAGCGTCAGCGCGATCACGAAGGCGATCGGGTGGACCAGCGCCTCCGGCACGCCGACCGCGTCGAACGGCGGCTCCAGCAGATGGGCGATGGCCGGCTCCGCCACGGCGCCCAGCACCAGGGAGGAGATGGTGATGCCGAGCTGCGCGGTGGCCATGGCGGCCGACAGGTGTTCGAGGCCCCACAGGGCGCTCTTCGCACGTCGGCTGCCCCGCATGGCCTGCGGTTCGATCTGACTGCGGCGGACCGAGATGAGGGCGAACTCCGCGCCCACGAAGAACGCGTTGGTGAGGAGGGTGAGCGCGCCGATGGCGAGCTGGATGGCGGTCATCGGGCGTCCTCCTCCACGAGGGCCGGCGCCGGTGCGGGCGCGCTGATCCGGACCCGGTCGGCCCGGTGGTGCTCGATGTCGAGCACGTCGAACTGCCAGCCGTCGACCTCCACCCGGTCCGTTCGGACCGGGATGCGGGCCAGCTGGTTGGCGAGCAGGCCGGCGAGCGTCTCGTAGGGGCCTTCCGGCGCGCCGAAGCCGATCCGGTCGAGCTGGTCGAGCCGGAGACTGCCCTCGGCCTCCCAGACCGGGCGCCCGTCGCCGAGCGGCTCGGCCGGTGCGAGGTCGGGGCGCTCATGAGGGTCGTGCTCGTCGCGGACCTCGCCGACGACCTCCTCGACGATGTCCTCGACGGTGGCGACCCCCGCAGTACCGCCGTACTCGTCGATCACCACCGCCATCGTCCGGCGCTTGCGCAACTGCGCGAGCAGCCGGTCCACGGGCAGCGAGTCGGGTACGAGGAGCGGCTCGGTCGCCAGGGCGGTGACGGCGGTCCGGGCCCGCTCGGACTCGTCCAGGGCGAGCACATCGCGGATGTGGACCGTGCCGATGACCTCGTCCAGGCTGTCCCGGTAGACCGGGAAGCGGGACAGGCCGGTGGCCAGCGTGAGGTTGGCGGCGTCGGCGGCGGTGGCGTGCGCCTCCAGCGCCCGGACGTCGACGCGCGGCGTCATCACGTTCTCGGCGGACAGCTCCGCCAGGTGCAGGGTGCGGACGAACAACTCGGCGGAGTCCTGCTCGATGGCGCCCTCACGGGCGGAGTGCTGGGCGAGCGCGATCAGCTCCTGCGGCGTACGGGCGGAGGCCAGCTCCTCGGCCGGCTCTAGGCCAAGACGGCGCACGAAACGGTTCGCGGTGTTGTTGAGGTGCCGGATCAGCGGTGCGAAACAGGCCGTGAAGGCCCGCTGCGGGGTCGAGACGACCTTGGCCACCGTGAGCGGACTGGAGATCGCCCAGTTCTTCGGGACCAGCTCGCCGATGACCATGAGGACCACGGTGGAGACGGCTACACCGAGGAGGGTGGCGACCGTGGACACGGCACCGGACGGAAGCCCGGCGCCCTCCAGCGGGCCGCGCAGCAGCACCGCGAGGGACGGCTCGGCCAGCATGCCGATGACCAGGGAGGTCACGGTGATGCCGAGCTGGGCGCCGGAGAGCTGGAAGGTGAGCCGCTTGGCTGCCTTCAGGGCGCTCTCGGCACCACGCTCCCCGGCCTTCACGGCGCGTTCGAGCTCGCTGCGCTCGATCGTCGTGAGCGAGAACTCGGCCGCGACGAACACCGCACAGGCCAGTGTCAGCGCGAGGGCGAGAAGGAGAAGGGCCACTTCGCTCACCGTGTCACCTCCGTCCCCCGGTGCGTGGGGTCAGGGATGACACGGTTCGTACTGGGAGGCTCACCCATTGCGGTGCGCAGCTCCTTCTCTGTTCGGGGCGTCGGGATCGACGGTGGAAGGCGGGTGTGAACCCGCCCCATAGATAGTAAAGGGAACGCAAAGCAATGGGGAGTGGCGGGTGTCACACGGTGAGCCACCCGGGGTGGTCGGGCAATGCGTGATCTTGATGGCCGGAACTGTGCGTAGTGGTCGCGCGCTTGGGAAACCCTTTGCTTCCCGGGAGGTTCTGCCCGGCGAGGTGGCTCACGCAACCTCGATCACCCATCCGTAGAGATCGCCTGTCCGTACAGATCACCCATCCACAGAAGGAGCGGACGCCGCACATGGTGTTCAAGAAATTGCTCGGAGCCCTCGGGGTCGGCGGACCCTCGGTCGACACCGTTCTGGAACCCGGCCCCGCCGTGCCCGGGGGCCTCCTCGCGGGAGAGGTCCGCCTGCGGGGTGGCGGATCGGACGTGACGGTCGACCGGATCTCGCTTCTCCTTGTCGCCCGGGTCGAGATGGAGGGCCAGGACGAGGAGCACGAGGGCACGGTCGTCCTCGAACGGTTCACCGTCGGAGGTGGGTTCCGGCTGACTGAGGAGGCCGAGCACACGGTGCCGTTCACCGTCACCCTGCCGTGGGAGACGCCGATCACCGAGCTCCACGGCCAGCACCTCGGACCCGTGCTCGGGATCCGGACGGAGCTGGAGGTCGCGGGAGCGCGGGACAAGGGCGACCTCGACGCACTCGCGGTGGGACCGCTGCCCGTGCAGGAGGCGATCCTGGAGTCCTTCGGGCAGCTCGGTTACGCGTTCAGGGCGGCCGACCTGGAGCTCGGACACATCCGGGGCACCGGTCAGCAGCTTCCGTGCTACCAGGAGATCGAGATCCTCCCGCCCGCCGGCCACGCGCACGCCGTCAACGAGATCGAGGTGACCTTCATCGCCGCGCCGGGCGGTCTGGAGATCGTGATCGAGGCGGACAAGCGCGCCGGACTGTTCTCCGACGGCCACGACACGGTCCACCGCTTCACCGCCTCGCACCACGCCGTCCCGCACACCGACTGGAACGCCCAGGTCGACGCCTGGCTGAAGGAGGTCATCGCCGGTCACGAGGCCCGTGCGACGCCGCACTCGGGCGTCGAGCACCACGGCGACCAGCACCGGTCGGGTCCCGGCACGGGCGCGATGGTGGCCGGGGTCGCGGCGGGCGTGGCCGTCGGCGTCGTCGGTGGCATGGTCGCCGCCGAAGTGGTCGACGAGATCGGCGACGCCTTCGAGGACGCGGAGGGCGACGAGGACGCGGGGGGCGACGACGAGGGCTGACCCGTCCGTCGTACGGGGTCCGGGGCGGTGGGCGGGGTGTCTTCTTCCGCCCGCCGCCCCGGACCGCCGGTCGTCGCTCCTTTCGGTCGTCGTCTCCTCGGAGGCGGCGACCTCAGCCGGACGACCGGTCGGCCGTGTTCGGAGCCAGCCGGTCGGCGAGAGTGTCCAGATCCCGGACGAACCAGATGTCCCGGCCCCGATTGGCTTCGCGGACGAGATCGGGAAGGGCCGAACTGGCCGACAGATGGTGGCCGATGTCCCCGACGACCACCAGGCGGAGCCGGTAGTTGGCGAACTTCTGCAGGATGGCTCCGGCGAGGCCGGTGCTCAGGTCGAAGAAGCGGTCGTCCAGCCGTGTGGACGGCACCGCGACCACCTCCGCACACGCGAACGCGGCACCGATCAGATGGTCGAGGGCATCCTGGACGTCGGCGATGGTGACCCCGTCGGCTTCGCACACCAGGACCGGAACGCCGTGGTGCTCGACGACGTCAGGCACGGTCCGCCTCCTGCGTGAACGAGGCGGCGGAGGTGAACAAGCCACTGTCCGGGCCCAGCAGGCCGTCGATCATGTGCAGCAGATCGGCGGTGGCCGCGGCGCCGCCGAGAATGACGATCTTCATCCGGGTTCGCTCCTTGTCGTAGACCGTCTGAATGCGCAGGGGGTCCGACGCGTCCCGCCCGGACTGCGAGCCCGCCGTGACGAACGTGCTCAGCCGGTGCGCGGCGTCCGGATCGAGCGCGTCGATCTGCACGATGCTGGACACCTCCGCGTGCCCCGGCGCGGAGGTCGGTCGCGGGGCCGGGTCGCCGGCCGGCCGGCCGGTCAGGGCGGCCAGGTCCTCCTTGTTGATCCGGTACTGCTTGCCGATCCGGACAGCCTTGAGCCGACCGTCGCGGACGTAGTTCCGGACGGTCCGCACATGCAGCCCCAGCAGATCGGCCACCTCGCCGACCGAGTAGAGCTCCCGCTCGTCATTCCCCATAGGTATGCATCTTACGCTAAACAGCTCTCCATGGACCTCATGTCGCGATGGTAGAGCAGTTTAGGGAGCATCGCGGCTAGTGATCGCCTCTCCCTTACGTGCTCGGCGGGTGCGACGAAGCCCCGAGTAGCACAGTGGGAAAGCCCCGGTAGCAAGGTGGGCGACGAACGGCCGCCCACGGACAAGGAGTCCCATGAACCTCGAATCCCGGCCGCCCGATCCGCGGCACCAGCGACCCGAAGGCGTGACCGACACGACGGTCGAGGCGCTCGGGGCCCTTTCGAAAGCACTGGAGACCGCCGAGCGTGCACGCGGTGCCCTCTACGACTTCCATCAGCTCACCGGGAGTGCCGACCTAGCACTGGACGACGCCGTGCGACTGCTCCGCGCCGCGGGGCACGGGTTGCACGCCGAGCGGGTCGAACGGGAGGTCCTCGGTCGCAACGTGATCCCCGGGCATTGGACGTTCCAGATCGTCGAGGAGTACAACGCCACCTACTACGACGTGTTCCGGACGGTCGAACGTCAGATCAGGCAGAAACTCGCCGACGGCCGCGATCACCTCCACGAGGCCGAGATGAAGGCGGCCCGGCGGACCGAGGGGCATCCGGATCACTCCGCTGAGTGACGGGCGGTCGCCCCCTCAGGGAACCCGCCGCTTCCCGCCGTCACCGAACGTAGCCGCACGAGATGCGGACCGGACCGGCTCCGGTGACGCTGGGGCTCCGGTCGGGCACGCAACGTTGTCTGCCGACGGAGGACCGAAGACGGAGGACGTCCCATGAGTTGGCACGAAACCCCGGTGGAGCGAGCCCGCCGCACCCGTGAACGTGCCGAGGAACTGGGCCGTGCCGCCGACCGGACCACCGACCCCGAGCACCGGCAGCGGCTGCGGGAGAAGGCTCTGCGGCTGCTGCGCGAGGACCCGGCTGCCGACTCCCGCCCCTCCTGACAGGCCTGTCGAAGCGGACACGTTCAGAACGCGGCGAGTCCTAATCCCTGACTTTGAGGAAGCGCATCCGGGTTGCGCCGTTGCTGTCGGTGCCGCCCGCCTCGGCGTCGGAGATCTTCCCGCCGGTGGGGACGAACATCAGGTGCAGGCGGACCGTCCGGGGGCCGGAGGCGACCGTGTACTCGGTCATGATGTGCGTGGTTCCGCCCTGCTGTTCCTGTCTCGTCGCGTTGATCGCCGCGATCTGGGTGAAGCTCGTCAGGAGGGTGTCGGTGGTCTCGTCCCTGAGCCACCCGATGATGTAGCCGCTGCCGCCGGTGGCGGAACCGAGCGCGTACCGTACGTCGCTGTCGATGTGGTAGACGCCGGCTTCCGGGAGCACGATGTCGGACTCGGGGATCGGTACGTCGGTACCGGCCCGGGCCAGGAGGTCGGCGTGCTGCCGCTCGGCGTTGAGGAACGCGCTCACCGGCGTCAGGCGGGCGCCGATCTCCCACCTCTCGGGGCAGCCGGGCGTTCCGGTGACATCGATGTCCACCGAGCGTCCGATGCTGATGTTGCCGCCCGGCGCGAGACCCGTCAGGTCGACCCGAGGCACGAGCAGCCCACCGGTGGTGTTCCGTGCGGCATTGCACGGGGACGGGTCCAGGGAAGGCGTGTCGGGCGCGTACAGGCACCCGTCGCTGCCCCGGGTGATGGCGTTGTCCCGGTCGGTGGAGACGCACGGCGGGCGGGCGGTGGCGCAGCCGTCCTGGCAGGAGGCGACCGGGATGACCGGCGGCACCGGGGCGTAGGGGGTCGAGCCGTCGAGGGTGTCGGTCGTGCAGGTGACCGTGCCGTCGCAGTTGCGGCAGGTCGTACGGAGGAAGGGCCTGCCGCAGCCCGTACCGGATGCCTGGACGGTGAGGACGAAGCTGTCGACGGTCCATTGCTTGGGCCCGACTCGGCAGGCGTCGTCGTTACCTGTCTCCAGGTTGAGCTCGACGACGATCCTTCCCGCGAGGACGTCCGCGAGGGGCACGGTCGTCGCTGGGATGACGCCGTTGTCGTCTCCACCCGCCGGTAGATCGGGTGGGCCCAGGAGGTCGGTGCGGATGGGGGTCGGGCCGTTCCACAGGGCAAAGCGGCCGTAGAGCCGGCAGGCCGTGTTCCTGCCGTCGTTGTGGACATGGACCGAGGCGCTGATCGTGACGTCGGTGGGGTTGCCGCGCAGTGACGCGGGGTCGATGTGCACGACGCCGGCGAGCCAGGTGTGCTGGCCGTTGTGCGTCCCGTCGTCGGCCGGGAACTTTCCCGTGCCGCTGTTCAGGATCGTCCGGGCGACGGCAGGGTCCAGCGCGGCATGGGTGTTGGCGATGGTGTAGTACGGCGTCGGGTCGGTGCTGATCGCGGTCGCCGCGACCCGGTACGGCGCGGAGTCGCGCAGGGGGGTCGTCTCGCAGTGCTCGCACGGCTTGGGGTCGGGGCACGTGATGGGAGGGCAGGCAGGCTTGGGGGGCTGACAGCCGCCGATGGCGATCGGAGACTGCCCGCAGCCGCATCCGCTCATGAATCAACTCCGTTGGGAAGATGGGGTGTCGGTGGCATTGCCGAGTTCCGTGCCGCGTTGCGCGGCTGAGGGATACGGGCGGATCTGAAGCTGGCCGTGTGGCGGAGGAGTGGTGGAAGAGTTTCCGGTGACCGATCGCTGGGTGCGTCCGCCGTGACGCCGACCGTCATCCAGCCACGCGCTCCCGCAGGAGGTGGGCATGTTCTCGGGGTGGGAACAGACGCGACCATGTCGGCCCGTCTTCACGATTCCGCCACTGGGCAGAACGCGTCGGGCGCTCGGACATGGGCATATCTGAAGCTCAGTCGCTGGTCTTCTCGTTGCCATCCCTAAGGTACTGGCCCGTGCAGCTGTCTGGCATTACCTCGTTAGAGTGGCTGATTCCTCCGTCGAGGCGGCAGAGCCCTCGCCCGTGTGCGGCGAATGTCGATGGCCCGGGCGGTCGTCGCCCGGGTAGCGTCACACGCCGTGACCCCGACCCTGCGCACCGAGAGGCTCCTGCTGGAGCCGTACGTCCCCGAGGACGAAGAGGACTTCGTCGCCCTGTTCCAGGACACCGAGGTGTCCCGCTGGATGGGCGACGGCCCCTCCTCCGAGGCGGAGGACCGGGCCCTGTTCGGGCGGGTCTTCACCAAGGTCTACGCCCAGGACCTGTTCGCCGTCTGGGCCGTCCGCCGCGACGGGCTCCTCGTCGGGCACGCCGAGATCAAGCGGACCGAGGCCGTCGACGGCCACGAGATCATCTATGCCCTGGCTCCCACGGCATGGGGTGTCGGACTGGGAACCGAGCTGGCACAGGCCGTCGTCGCCCACGGCTTCGGCACCCTTGGACTGACCGAGGTCCATGCCACGGTCGCCGCCGCGAACGAGGCCTCGTTGACGCTGCTGCGCAGAATCGGCTTCGAGCACGTGAGGGACGTCGAGGAGGACGACGGCAGCGCCACCCGCGTGCTGACCCGCCGCCGCTGAGGCGGAGAACACGTCCTTCACCCGGCAGGCTCGCCCGCCGCCCGCCGCCCGCCGCCCGCCGCCCGCCGCCCGCCCCCGGCCACCAACCCGACGTCGTCTCCCCGCCCGGCGGGCGCGCCCTCGGCCGACGGTCGCCCAAGGAGGTTCAGCCCGCGGGTGCCACGATCGCGCCATCGACGCCATGACGCTTCAGGGCGGCGGCGACGAAACCGGCCGCCTTCATCTCCTCCACGAACGACGCCAGCAGCTCCTGCGCCGCCGCCCCTCGTCCGGACGGCACCCCCACGGCCTGCCGGATCACCATGAACCGCCCCGGCAGTACCCGTACGTCCTCGGCCCGCGCGGCCTCGGCCTCCATCAACTGCCGGATCCCGGCGGCCACCTCGACGTCGCCCGCCCGCAGGGCCGCGAGCGCGCGAGGGGCGCCCTCCAGCCGGACGATCTCGGCCCGGCGGATCTCGCGGGTGAGGAAGAGGTCGTACGCGGATCCGGCCCCGACCGAGATCCGGGCGCCCTCGCGGTCCACCTGGCCGTTCTCGGAGATCGCGGACGCCTCCGGCACCAGATAGGCGCCCTCGACGAGGACGTACGGGGCGGTGAACCGTAGCCCGTCGCCCCGGGCGGGATCGACCGCGAAGAATCCGATGTCCGCCCGGTCGGCCCGCACGGCGTCGACCGACAGCGCGGCCCTCTCGAAGGCCATCAGCTCGACGGGCACCCCGAGCCGCCGCCCGAACTCCCGCGCGAGGTCGACGGAGACTCCGGCCGGCTCGCCGCTCGCCGGATCCCGGTGGGCCAGGATCGGATTGCCGAGGTTGATCGAGGCGCGCAGAAAGCCGCCGGGCGCGAACGTGGGGGCGAGGGCGGGAGGGGCCGGCTGCTGGGGCATGGCGCCGAGTCTACGAGCGTGTCGGCCGCGGTCGACGGGCGTACGGGCTGCCCTTCGACCGCGGCGGCCAAGCGGGCACGGGGCCGCCGCCCGCCGCGGTCTCAGGCGCCCACCGAGCCGTCCACCCCTTCGCGCAGCAGGTCCGCGTGACCGTTGTGGCGGCCGTACTCCAACAGGACGTGCACCATGACCATCCGCAGCGAGACCTCCTTCTCCCAGCGCGGCTGACGTCCCACCAGGTCCAGTGAGGCCGCGTCCCGTTCGATCCGGCGCGAGCTCTCCACCTCCGCCTCCCAGGCGGCGAACGCCTCGGCCCGGGTCGAGGCGCTCGCGTCGTACGCCGCCTGGAAGTCGAAGGCCTTCTCCGACCACACCATCGGTGCCGCCTCGTCCTCGAACACCCTCCGGAACCAGGCTCGTTCCACCTCGGCCAGATGGCGCACCAGAGCCAGCAGGGACAAGGTGGACGGCGGCATCGACCGCTCGCGCAACTCCTCGTCGCCCAGCCCCGCGCACTTCATGGCGAGGGTCTCCCGCTGGTAGTCGAGAAAGGCCCGCAGCGTCTCGCGCTCGCTCCCCAGCAGTGGAGGCGTGATCCGGTCGTCGTCCGTCATGATGGTGTTCCCCAGTCCGTGTGCCGGCCGACAGTATGACCGGTCGACGTCCGCCCGGCCTGATCCGAACGACAGACTCCGCAGTGGTGAGGCATGGACGAGACGGAATTGCTGCGACGCTCCGACGGGCCGGTGACCCGGAACCGGATCCGCGACGACCTGGCCGCGCTCAGCCTCGCCCCGGGCGACACGGTGATGTTCCATACGCGGCTGTCCGCGATCGGCTACGTCCCCGGCGGCCCGCAGACCGTCATCGACGCCCTGCTGGACGTGGTGGGACCGACCGGCACGCTGCTGGTCACCTGTGGCTGGAACGACGCTCCGCCCTACGCCTTCACCGACTGGCCCCGCGCCTGGCAGGAGGCCGTGCGCGCCCACCACCCCGCGTTCGACCCCCGGACGAGCGAGGCCGAGCACGCCAACGGCCGCCTTCCCGAGGCCCTGCGTCGCAGGCCCGGGGCCGTACGCAGCCGCCACCCCGACGTGAGTCTGGCGGCGCTCGGAGACTCGGCCGCCGCCCTGATGGACGCCCACCCCTGGGACGACCCGCACGGTCCCGGCAGCCCGCTGGCGCGCCTGGTGGCTCTCGGCGGCCGGGTGCTGCTTCTCGGCGCGCCCCGGGACACGATGACGCTGCTGCATCACGCCGAGGCGCTGGCCCAAGCCCCCGGCAAACGGTTCGTGACGTACGAACAGCCCATCGAGGTGCAGGGCGAGCGGGTCTGGCGCACTTTTCGGGACATCGACTCCGAGCACGGTGCGTTCGACTACTCCTCGGCCGTTCCCGAGGGGCAGGACCCCTTCTCGGCGATCGTCGGGAGCATGCTCGCCGCGGGCATCGGGCGGGAGGGCTTCGTCGGGGCGGCCAGGAGCCATGTGTTCGACGCCGCCCCGGCCGTGGCGTTCGGCGTCCGCTGGATCGAGGAACACCTGAACGTCCCGGCCGGCTGAACCCGTCTGCCTGAACCCACGCACCAAACCACCGCCGAAGCGGTTCAGCGCAGGCGTACCCTGACCGTCTGGGTCGCCCCGCGCGTTCCGGAGAGGTCGCCGAAGACGAGGCGCAGCGACGGCCCCGCAGTCGCCGATGTCACCGTCGCCGGCTTCGACACGACCGAGGCGACGGCCCGGTTCCACGTGAGGGTCAGGCTCGTCCGCATCCGCATGGGGTCGCTCACGCACACCGTCGCCGTCCCGTCGGCGTGCTCGGTGACCATCACCGAGCACGGGGCGTCCGCCACCAGCGGCCCGACGCTCCCGCCGAACCAGAAGTTGACGGCGGTCAGCCCGAGCCGGTCCACCGCCACCCCCTGCTGATCGTCCGTGTTGGCGAGCACCCGCAGCCAGCCGCTGTCCGCAGCCCGTGCCGCCGTGCGCTGTTCGGACGCGCCGGGCAGGAGCTGATACGCGTACGTGGCGCCCGACGGGTCCTTGCCGTGATCGAACCAGAGGGTGAGGTACTTCCGGGAGACCGGGTCCGAGGAGCCCGCCGTGTTGATGTCACGCCAGCGGCCCGTCCGGTCCTCCCGCAGGGTCTTCACGGTGGCCCCGCCCGGGAACACATAACCGCCGTGCCCGGCGAGATGCGCCCAGGACGTGCCGGTCAGTGTCGCCGACCACGGGAGCGTGAGCGGTTTGACCGAGCCGTCGACGGTGAACGGGGCGTTGCCGGTCGGCCCGAGATTGCGGTTGTCGACGGTCGTCTCCACCACCGCGCCGTCGCGGCCGTGGATGCCCGCGCCCAGGCACACGAGCGTGTCGTCGAGGAAGAACCACGACTTCTTCGCCATCAGCGTGCTGGAGAGTCCCTTGAGGTACTGGCCCACGGCGGCCCACTTCTTGTCGGTGACCCCGCCGACCCAGTTCACATCGGGGAGCGACGTGCCCCAGTCGCCGCCCGCCCCGTCGGCCAGCACCTTGCGCGAGGCCGTGGTGCCGGGTAGCCGGTACGGGTCGACGGTTGGCCAGAAAGCGTCGCTGTACTGACCGTTGGCGAAGGTGTCGCCCCACCAACAGAGCATTCCCGACCCGGTGTGCCAGCCGCGCAGATTCTCGCCGTTGCCGGTCTCGTAGTAGGTGATCCGCCGGTCTGCCATGCTCAGCGACGCCGCCCAACCCGGACGGCGGTGCGTGGCCCGCGCCATGTCGGGGAAGAGCCGGTGGCCCTCCGGCTCGGGGACCGGGGTGAGCGAGGTGTCGTCCAGGACGTCCTTGATCCGGGCCAGCGCGGTGAGCCCGAGCGAGGGGTTGCTCAGCGGTGGGCTGTAGTGGTCGCGCTGCGCCCAGCCCTTGACGAGCCCCCGCCACCGGTTGTTCTCGGCGGCCGAAGCGCCCCGGCCCAGCAGCACAAGGGAGGCGAGGATCGGGTGTCCGCGCCGGTGGTCGTCGACCGCGCCGCGGCTGATGGCACGCCCCGCGACGGCGTCCATGACGAGGCCGTTGAAGAGGAACGGGGCCCAGGCGTTCTCCACCGCGTCGAACACCACCTGCCGCTTGGGGTCGGTGACCTCCCAACCGGTCCCCTTCAGCAGCGCGAACAGCAGGCCCAGTCCGCCGAGCATCACCGATCCGTAGCTGCCGGTGTACGGCACGGTGGTGTGCTGGATGAACGAGCCGTCGGCGTACAGGCCGTCGCCCCTGGTCACCAGGGGGAAGACGGGGGAGAGGGCGTCCCGCGCCAGGGCGATCTTCGCCGCGTTCCCTCCCACGACCCCGCGCAGGGCCAGGACCCGGCACAGGTCGACCCGGTTGGCCCCGGTGCTGGTCCCGGTGTACGAGGCGACCGCCGAGTCCGGTACGAAATGGTCGACGGCGGCGCAGTAGCGCGCGAGCCGTTCCGGGGTGATGGCGTCGTACATCAGCACGCACACGTCCAGCAGGGCCTGCGGCGCGCCGATCTGCCAGCTGTACCAGTTCCCGTACCGTGCCTGGCCGTTGTTGTAGACCTGGGTGTTGAGGTGCTCCAGGCCGGTGAGTACCGCGTCGCGCAGCCCGGTGTTCCCGGTCAGGCCGGTGCCCTGCTGGCGGTAGGCCTGGGCCAGGGTGTTCAGCCGGATGAAGCTGTCGGCCATCCGTCCCGAGAGGACGTACGACTCGGCGTCCGTGTCCGGGTCCGGATCCGCGAACACCGCGTCGGGCCAGAGCGAACCCTCCGCCGGCGCCATGGTCTCCAGCAGCCGCGAGGCATTCGCGCCGAGATCGGCCAGTCGGCTCTTGAAGGGTTCGGCGGTCGGGCTGAACCCCTCGCCGAGGATCAGCGCGCTCCAGGTGGTGCGGAGCGCGGCGTACGGATGGTCCTCGGGGGCGGTGGCTGGCATGGCGGCGGTGGCGGTGGCGGGCGTGGCGAGCGTCAGTGCTCCGCCGCTCGCGGCGGTGAGCGCCGCGGAGGTGGCCAGGAACGTACGGCGGGACCAGGCAGAAGTCATGAGGGAGCTCCGGGTCGGTGACGTGTCTCCGCCGGGAACCAGGCACGCGGGGGCGCTGAACTGTTCCCGGGATCCGACTGTTCTGAGCGGGCGGGCACTTTCTAGCAGCCGCCAGACGACTCGCTCAATGATTTTGGCCGAATTGATCGTATCGATCGTTTCTCGGGGTGTGGATGGGCCGTCCTGGCGAGAACCGGCGTGCGCCCGTCGCACTGGGGCAAAACTCCGAACAGATCGTTTCGAGCGGATGTGATCGATATGGTTGAGGCGTGCCGGACGCGTCCCGGGAGGCGGCCGCGTGGGAAAAGGAGTCCGAGCGGTTCACGTCGCCCGGGCGACGGCCCATCGGCCGCCGGAACACCGTCAGGCCAGAGCCCAGCCGTCTCCGAGTCCAGGGGTATCCATGCGACTGCACGTCGACCAGCGCCACGAGCGGGTGCTCGAGCTCGTCCGCGAGCGCGGCAGCCTGCGCGTCGCCCAACTCGCCGAGGAGCTCGGCATGTCCGCCGTCACCCTGCGCCGGGACGTCGAGGCACTGGCCGCCCAGGGCCTGGTGGAGCGGCTGCACGGCGCGGTGGTGTGGCCCACCGGGCAGTCGCGACCCGCTCCCGCCGCCGCGCCCCCCGCCGAAGGGCTGGTGGTGGGCATGGTGGTGCCGACCACCGAGTACTACTACGCGGACGTCGTGCGCGGCGCCCGGCGGACCGTCGAGGCCGCGGGCGCCCGGCTGACGATCGGCCTCTCCCGCTACCTCCCCGACGAGGACGCCGCCCAGGCCCGCCGGCTGCTGTCCACCGGTGCCGACGGGCTCCTGCTGACGCCGAGCTGGGAGCGCGGCTGCCCGGAGCGCGGCGAGGGGCTGTGGGCGGTGGAGCAGGAGGTCCCGGTCGTCCTGGTGGAGCGCTCGGCGCCCCTCGGGCATCCGGCGGCGGGCCTGGACCGGGTGCGCTCGGACCACGCGCACGGCGCCGCCGAGGCGGTGGCCCACCTGGCCCGGCTCGGGCACCGGGCGATCGCGCTCGCCGTGCAGGACAGCCCGACCGCTCCCCGGCTCCGGGTCGGATACCGGGCCGCCGTGGAGTCGCTGGGGCTGACCCCGGTGTCGGCCGCGCCGCTGGACGACGCCTCGTCGCGGTCGGAGGCGAAGCGATTCGAGCGGACCCTGGAGTACCTGTGCGAGGCCGTGGCGAGCGGCAACGTGACCGCCGCGATCGTGCACAGCGACGCGGACGCCATCGTCCTCATCCCTCGGCTCCAGGCCCGGGGTGTGCGGGTGCCCGAGGACCTCGCGGTGATCGCGTACGACGACGAGGTCGCCGGACTCGCCGACCTGCCGCTCACCGCCGTGGCCCCGGACAAGCACGCCGTGGGGGCTGCCGCGGCCCGGCTCCTGCTGGACCGCCTGGGCGTACCGGAGTCCGGTGCGACGGACCCCAGGGCGGGGGCCGGGGCGGACGAGACGGCCCGGGGCTCGGGGGCCCGCCGCCACCTGGACATCCTGCCCACCCTGCGGATCCGGGTCTCCTGCGGGGCGGTCGCCGCCGCCCCCTGACGGAGGAAGTGCCGGGGGGGGGGGGGGGGGGGGGGGGGGGGGGGGGGGGGGGGCGCGGGGCGCGCCCCCCCGCCCCCCCCCGCCGGGGCGCCCCCCGCCGCCGGGGGCCCCGCCGTCCGCAGGAATGTAGCGCCGGGGCGCGGCGGGCACCATCGG